>JAYSLY010000014.1:0-69703 GCA_043725085.1 bacterium | reverse complement strand
CAACGGCAGAAAACAAACGCAGATTGCGTCACTTACAAAAATGATGACCGCGATTCTCACCGTAGAGAATATTCCTGATCTCAACGCCGAAGTGACAATTAAAAAAGAAGGCCTGCATGTTGACGGAACAGTGGTTGGTTGTCCGACAAGCGTGTTTTGCAATGGCAATCGCATGTATGCAGGAGAAAAAGTGCACGCGATTGATCTCTTGAAGGCGATGCTGCTCAACAGCGCCAATGACGCTGCCACTTCTCTTGGCATCTATATTTCCGGTTCGCCCGATGCTTTTGTGGAAAAAATGAATCAAAAAGCCAAGGATATGGGTCTTGTCGACACGCATTTCTGCACACCGTCCGGCTTGGAAATTGATGGGCGCGAAAATGAATGCTATTCTTCCGCCTATGACATCGCGAGAATCGCTGCGGCTTCTATGCAATATAGTCTGATTTGGGATATAATGAAGATACCGGAAGGACAGTTTTATTCTACGGACGGAAAGTATATGCATATTTTGAAAAATACGGATATGCTTTTAGGAAATGTTTCTAATTGTTTGGGTGGAAAAACTGGTTTTACGCCGCTTGCGGGAAAGTCGCTTCTTTTGGGTTCAACCGATCCAACCGGCAAGCACAAAGTGATTACAGTGCTTTTGAATGATGAAAAGCGTTGGGATGATATGAAGTCCCTTCTAAATTGGGTATATAACAACTATACTTGGAAATAAAACATGGAACTGTCACAAATACAAACTCTCGCGAGCGTAATTGGCGTACTCAAAGTTTTGACCACTGGATTTTTGGCTTTTCTTTTGGCCTTCTTTTTGACTCCGGTCATGACTCACTTTTTGTATAAATATAAAATCGGAGTGAAGATAAAAACCAACAGTGTTGATGGAGAAAAGTTGACTTATGTTAGTGAGCTGCATAAACATAAGAGCGGTACACCGATTATGGGGGGAATTTTGGTGTGGTTTTCTGTTTTGGTTCTCGTTATGCTTTCGCACTATTTCTTCCCGCTGATTGCCAAATGGTCGGGAGTTAATTTTTTTGCTCGACTGGATTTTTTGAGTCGTAAAGAAGTTTGGCTGCCGCTGTTTGCACTCATTTCTGCTGGAATTTTGGGGCTTTGTGATGATTGGGCGAGTGTGCGGGGACTGGGGAAAAATAAAGGCGGCGGGATTCGCTTTCTTTCGCGTTTTGGTTGGCTAATTATCATTTCCGCTCTCGGCGCTTGGTGGTTTTATTATAAACTGGATTGGCATCATATCCACATCCCGGCGATGGGAGATTTTAATATCGGTTTTTGGTACATTCCGCTTTTTATGTTTGTAATTATCTTTATGGCAATTTCTTCCAATGAAACAGATGGACTTGACGGGCTCAATGGCGGAGTGCTGCTTATTGCTTTTAGCTCCTTTGGGCTTATTGCCTTTTTTCAAAATAAAATGGACCTGTCCGCTTTTTGCATCGCGATTGCCGGGGCACTTTTGGCTTTTCTCTGGTTTAACATTTGCCCTGCCAGATTTTTTATGGGAGACACAGGAGCGATTTCCTTGGGCGCAACTTTGGGAGTCGTAGCAATGCTCACCAACTCAACCCTGGTTTTATTCATCATCGTTTTTATCTATATGCTTGAATCCGGATCGGTTGTGATTCAAATGACTTCAAAAAAGTTTTTTCATCGCAAAGTATTCCTTGCGGCTCCAATTCATCACCACTTCGAGGCCAAAGGTTGGCCGGAAACAAAAGTCACCATGCGCGCCTGGATTTTTACCATGGTCACCGCACTAATCGGTGTCATTGTGGGGATTTTGGGAATGGGGAAATATCATTAGATTTTGCTTGATATCAAAAGAAAACAAAGCATCAACTTTTTGGTTGGTGTTTTTATTTGACAAGATTTCCAGGTAGGGGTATATTATACCTAGGGGGGAGGTAACCCGCTAAGGCGGAATTTAAAATTTTAAATTTTTAATTTAAAAAATGTATGATGCAAAAAGCGGATGAGCAAATTTTAATTGGGCTGAAGAAGGCGCGGACGCATTTGGCCAAAGTGATTGCGATGGTGGAGGAAGGGGAATATTGCGTTTCGATTATGCAGCAGAATTTGGCAGTCATTGGACTTTTGAAATCGGCCAATGACAAACTTTTAGCGCGCCATTTGAGCAGTTGCTTTATGAATGCCATGAAAGGTACGAATGAAAAGCGAAAACAAGAAATGATTTCGGAAATTTTGCAACTCAATAAGATGAGTAAATAAAATTTTTAATTATAAAATATGCAAACAAAAATAATCTATATCAAAGGCATGCACTGCGTCAGTTGTGAAAAATTGCTTGACGATGAATTGGCGAGCATTCCTGGCGTGAAGAGCGTCCATGCTGACAGAAAAAAGGGCACTGTCGAGCTCGGCTATGAAAAAGACGAGCCGAATTTCCACGAGGTCAAATTAGTAGTGGAAAAATTTGGCTATGTTGCTTTGCAAAAAAAAGAAAGTGCGCCTGCAAAATCAACTCAAAAAGGTTTTTGGTATTCTTGGCTTTGGGCTGTCGCTTTTACCGCGCTCATTATTATTGCTTTTGAGATGTTTCAAAATTCTGGTTTTGGACAAAAAATCGGCGTGAGTGGATCGGGCGCTGATTTTGGGACAGCGTTTTTGATCGGACTCGTTGCTTCCATTTCCAGTTGTCTGGTTGTGGTCGGATCGGTGGTGATTGCTTTTTCGGAAAAATATAAAGGAGAGAAGAGCGGATTTTTGGGTGGCGCGGTGAAGCCAAATCTGTTTTTTCATTTTGGACGACTCGGCGGATTTTTTGTCCTGGGCGGGCTGCTCGGCGTGATTGGCGGCGGGATAAACATTAGCGGTAACTTTATTGCGATCTATACCATAATCATTGCCATCGTACTCGCAATTTTGGGTCTCAACATCTTGGGACTATTTCCCGATATTGCGAGCTTGGGACTTCGAATGCCGAGATTTTTCAGCTCTCCGTGGGGCAAGTTGAAACAATCAGAGAACCCAGCGGCGCCGTTTCTTTTGGGTGTGATGACTTTCTTTTTGCCTTGCGGTTTCACGCAGAGCATGCAAATTCTCGCGATTACTTCGGGTAGTTTTATGCGCGGGGGACTGGGAATGTTTTTCTTTGCGCTTGGCACAGTGCCGTCTCTTCTTGCACTTGGGGTGACAACTTCTTGGAGCAAGAGCAAAAACGCGGCGATCTTTCAAAAAGTAGCCGGGATGCTCATTATCCTTTTTGCTTTCTATGCTTTTAATTCCGGGTTGGCGCTGATTGGCGCATCCGGCAATGTTTTTGGCAATCAAAATAGTCAAAAAGAACAGGTGAAAAGCGTGGCAAATGATGTGGCGGAGCAAGTGGTGGAAATGCATGTGACTAATGCCGGATTTTCACCGAGCGTGCTGCATATCAAAAAAGGCGTGAAGGTGCGCTGGGTGGTAAAAGGGGATAATGTGACAAGTTGTACAAGCAAAATTATCGTGCCGAGTCTCAAAATTTCCGAGAGTATCAGTTCCGGGGATAACGTCATAAGCTTCACTCCCGATAAAATCGAAGAAATTCCATTCAGTTGCTGGATGGGTATGGTTCGTGGTAAATTTATTGTGGAATAATGCCAAGCAATTTTAAATTTTAAATCTGAAATTTAAAATCAAGGTCAAATGAATAAATGTTCAAAGGAATAATTGATAATTAAAAATTTAATAATTTAGATTTGAATTAAAATTTATAATTTAAAATTTCAAATTCAAGAAGTATATGCCAACGAAAAAAATCATTTTTGAGATAACCGGGATGACTTGTGCGAGTTGCAGCGCGAGTAATGAACGGGTGCTTGCTAAGACTTTGGGAATTAAAAAAGCCGCTGTTAATTTTGCTACGAAAAAAGCCTTTGTGGAATATGATGAC
The DNA here is from genome assembly GCA_043725085.1 of bacterium. GTDB lineage: Bacteria > Patescibacteriota > Minisyncoccia > Moranbacterales > UBA2206 > UBA9630. The sequence continues at coordinate 65,781 of JAYSLY010000014.1, read as the reverse complement.
AAGCTGCTAAGCGAAGCGGAAGTTAAAAAAATTATTCTTTCCAATGGCTATGGGATTGGCGGTGATCGTGTGCGGAAATATCAGATTATCAATAAATATGCTCAGTATAAAAATGAACTTTTTGGCAATGTGAAAGTGCGGCTTGTGTTGGCCATAATTTTTTCCTTTCCCATTCTTCTCGGCATGTTTTTTAAGTATAAATCCGGAGTAATGCTTTTGGGAATTGATTTTGTAATGTGGGTACACATATTTTTGGCAACTTTTGTTGTGTTTATCTTGGGTTGGCCCTTTCATCGTATGGCTTACCTCCAGGCGAAAAAAAAGGAAGCTAATATGGATAGCTTGATTTCTATGGGAACTTTGGTGGCCTATTTTTTCAGTCTCTGGGCAGTTTTTTATGGGCAAAAAGAATATTTCGAAACAGCAGCGGTGATTATTATTTTTATTCTTTTGGGAAAATATTTGGAAGATATTAGTGTGCAAAAGACGGGAGAAGCAATGCGAAAACTAATGGAACTGGGAGCAAAGCGGGCGCGCATTCTTGTTGGCGGAGAAGAGAGAGAAGTGGAAATTTCTGAGCTTAAGATTGGAGATGTTGTGGTGGTGCGACCGGGTGAGAAGATTCCGCTGGATGGCTATGTCCTGGAAGGGCGTTCAGCAGTTGACGAGTCAATGCTCACGGGCGAGTCACTTTTAGTAGAGAAAAAAAAAGGTGATTACGTTTTTGGTGCCATGCTTAATGAAGACGGAATTCTCAAAGTGCGCGTTTCGCAAACCGGCGAGGGAACGGCTTTGGCACAAATTATCAGGACGGTCGAAGAAGCGCAAAATTCCAAAACGCCGATTCAAAAATTGGCAGATAAAGCTTCAAGAATTTTTGTGCCAACTGTGCTTGTGCTCGCTCTTTTCACTTTTTTGAGCTGGTCATTTTTCGCGCACGATATGACCAGAGCAGTTATTTATGCTGTTTCCGTACTGGTTATTGCTTGCCCATGCGCTCTTGGCCTTGCGACGCCAACCGCGATTATGGTGGGGGCAGGACGTGGAGCAAAGCAAGGAATTCTTTTCAAAAGCGGAGAAAGTTTTGAACGGATAAAGGACATATCGATGGTCATTTTTGATAAAACAGGAACATTGACCAAGGGCAAGCCGGTTGTAAGGGAAATATTGAGAAATCCCCAAGCGAAAAATATTGACGCCGACTTGTTGGCTCTTGCGCACAATCTTGCGCTTAATTCCGAACATCCCTATTCCAAGGCAATCGTAGCCTATGCCAATAGTTTGAATTTAGTGGCAGATGGCAAAAGAGTTAGTGACAGCAAGGAGCATAAAGGTCGGGGGCTTTCCGGTGTGGATGATAAGCGCAGAGAAGTTTTTTTGGGTAATGCTAAGATTATCACAGAAAACAAGCTTGCGAGCTCGTGGATTGCTGAAATGGAAAAAGACCCAAAAAATCAGGCAGGAGCGCTTCTTTTTGTAGCGTGTGACGGTGTGGTGCTTGGAGCATTTCTTATTGAAGATGAGATTCGCGATGAAGCAAAGGAAGTAGTGAAAACGCTCAAAAAAATGCACATGAAAATCGGAATGATTACGGGGGATCGTATGGTTGTGGCGCAGGCGGTAGCAAAGGATTTGGGGATTGATAATATTATCGCTGATGTTTTGCCACATGAGAAATTGGAAGTGATCAAGAAATTTCAACTGCAAGGCGAAAAAGTCATCTTTATCGGTGACGGAATTAATGATGCCCCAAGTCTCATCCAAGCCGATCTCGGGATTGCCATGGGAAGCGCGATGGATATTGCCAAGGAAGCGGGGCAAATTGTGATGCTGGAAAACAGTCTCAAAAAAGTGATAGAAGCGATTCTGATTTCCCGCAAAACCTTCCGCGCGATTAGGCAAAATTTGTTTTGGGCTTTTTTCTATAACATCGTCGCCATTCCACTCGCGATGCTCGGTTTTCTCACCCCGGCAATTGCCGCCGCGGCAATGTCATTTAGTTCAGTCTCGGTTGTCCTGAATAGTCTTCGGGTTTCGAAGTAGGTTATAATTTATTTACAAAATCCCTCCTGTGGATAACTCTTCTTTTTGGCTTAAAATATACCCCTTGGCATTAATTCTCATTGTGGTATAATTCTATTGCGTTACACTATATATAGTATAAAAAGAGAAAAAAGTATGAATTGCCCGTTTTGCAATAACACAGAAACCAAGGTGGTTGATTCGCGAGAAACCAATGAAGGCAAGATCACGCGCCGGCGTCGGGAATGTCTGAAATGCGAGTCGCGTTTCAGCACCTATGAAGAGATAGAGCTTTTGCGGCTGAGCGTGCTCAAAAAGAATGGTCTCAAAGTGGACTATGACAAATCGAAAATCGAAACCGGTGTGAGAAAAGCACTTGAAAAGCGTCCGGTGACAGAGGAAAAAATTACGCAGTTTATCGGAGAGGTGGAATATGAAATCAGTTCGAAAGAAAAACCGGAAATTACTTCAAAAGAAATCGGCAAAATCATTCTCAAGAAACTGCGCGAACTGGATGAAGTGGCCTATGTCAGATTTGCCAGCGTCTACAAATCATTTGCCAGCGTGGAGAGTTTCAAAAAAGAGTTGGATACGTTTGATAAATAAAAATTTTTTAATTAAATTGTCGGGGGATAAACAAAAACCGTATGAAAACAAAAATGAAAAAAGGGGGAAAGGGGAATGGTGCAAAAAAAGCGAAGGCTGCTAAGAAAGCGGTAGTTAGAATCGTAAAAAAAGAAGTAAAGAAAGACGAAATCAAAATTAAAAAAGTTATCAAGCGCAATGGCGTTATTGCAAATTTCGACGAGAGCAAGATTGCAAAAGGTGTGGCTAAGGCTCTCACTTCAACCAAAGAAGGCACTTTGGATGATGCTAAAAAAGTAACTGAAAAAGTAGTAAAGCTCTTGGGGAGAAAACACAAAGAAGGTTATGTGCCGGAAATTGAAGAGATTCAAGATCTTGTGGAAAGAGTGCTCATGATTTTGGATTTTGAAGAAACGGCTAAGGCCTATATACTTTATCGCGAACAGCACAGAAAAAATCGTGAGGCGCAAGAATCGCTGGACGAAGCAGTTAATTTGGTGGATAAATATATTCAAGAAATTGATTGGAAGGTGAAAGAAAATGCCAATATGGCCTATTCTCTCCAGGGTTTGAATAACTATATTTCATCAATCGTCAGTTCGAAATATTGGATGAATCGGGTGTACACGAAAGAGATTCGCGAAGCGCATGAAGGCGGAGATTTTCACATCCACGATTTGCAACTCCTCGCCGCCTATTGTTGCGGTTGGGATCTGCAAGATCTGCTCAGGCGTGGTTTCACTGGCGTGCCGGGAAAAGTGGCCTGCAAACCGGCCAAACATTTGGGTTCAATTTTGGGACAGATGGTGAATTTCACATACACAACCCAGGGCGAAGTGGCTGGCGCGCAAGCATTTTCCAATTTTGACACACTACTGGCTCCTTTCATTCGCTATGACAAATTGACCTATGATCAAGTGAAACAAGAAATTCAGTCCTACGTGTTCAATATGAATGTTTCTACTCGCGTGGGATTTCAAACGCCATTTTCCAATATTACGATGGACATTACTTGTCCCAAGAATCTCAAAAACGAAGCGGTGATTTTTGGCGGTTTTCCTCAAAAGGAAACCTATGGTGAATTTCAAGAAGAGATGAATATGATTAACCGCGCTTTTGCGGAAGTGATGACAGAGGGGGATGCGAATGGGCGAATTTTCACTTTTCCGATTCCGACCTATAACATTGGCAAGGATTTTGATTGGACGGACAGGCGGTTTGACGCGATTTGGGAAATGACGGCTAAATATGGCATCCCATACTTTGCTAATTTCGTGAATTCTGACATGGATCCGGATGATGCGCGCTCAATGTGTTGCCGGCTGCGTTTGGATAATCGCGAACTTCACAAGCGTGGCGGCGGACTGTTTGGGGCCAATCCGCTCACCGGCTCAGTCGGTGTGGTAACAATTAACATGCCGCGCGTGGGACATGTGGCGAAGAATAAAAAAGAATTCCTAAAACAACTAAACCACCTCATGGATTTAGCGAGGGAAAGTTTGGAAACCAAAAGAACGATGGTGGAAAAACTGACTGAAGGCGGACTCTATCCCTACACTAAATTCTATCTTGCTCCAATCAAGATGCGTCGCGGGCAGTATTGGGCCAATCATTTCTCAACCATTGGTCTTGTGGGGATGAATGAAGCGCTAGTGAATCTAATCGGTAAAGATATCACAACTCAAGCGGGACAGAAATTGGCCGAAGAAATTCTCTCGCACATGCGCCAAAGAATTATCGGATATCAAAAAGAAACTGGCAATCTCTACAACCTGGAAGCTACGCCGGCCGAAGGCACATCCTACCGCCTGGCCAGAATTGATCGCAAAAAATATCCGGAAATTATTTTTGCCAACGATCAGAATGTTAAAGAGAAAAATGCTGAGCCGTATTATACCAATTCGTCGCAGCTGCCGGTGCATCATACTGAAGATATTTTTGAAGCGCTTGATTTGCAAGACAAATTGCAAACGAAGTATACAGGGGGGACAGTTTTGCATGGATTTTTGGGGGAGCGAATTTGGGACATTGAAACAACCAAACAGTTAGTGCGAAAAATTGCTGAAAATTATTCTTTACCGTATTTCACGCTCACGCCAACTTTCAGCATTTGCCCGGTGCATGGCTACATCAACGGCGAGCATCCATTTTGTCCGAAATGCGTGATGGAACAAAAAACCGAAGTCTATTCCCGTGTTGTGGGCTATATCCGCCCAGTCGCACAATGGAACGGAGGGAAACAGGCAGAATTTGACGATCGTAAGGAGTTTAAGGTGGAGAACAATAAAAACTAGTTAAATTTAAAATAAAATAATCAATAATAAAAACAATATGCAAAAACAAATATGCCACGACTGTGGCCGAGAGCTCAAGATGAACGAAGAATTTATGAATTATGCTTCCGAAAGCGGTGAGTTTTGCAAATGTAAGAGTTGTCACGAGGCAGATCCGGTTCTTCGCAATTTTCAAAGAACGGAAGTCTATTCGCGCGTCGTGGGTTACATTCGTCCAGTCGCGCAATGGAACGGAGGCAAACAGGCAGAATTTTCTGATCGCAAGGAATTCAAGCTAGGGGATGCAACCTGCGTTTGCTAAATAAAGAAAGATAGTGGGGCAATCTTGTTTTTTTGACGGGATTGCCCTGAATTTTAACTCATGAACATCGGCGGCTATCAAAAATTAACTTTAATTGACTTTCCGGGAACTCTGGCGGCCACTGTTTTTACTGTGGGTTGTAATTTTCGTTGCCCATTTTGTCATAACCCGGAATTAGTTTTGGGTGCGGGTCAAATTGCTTCAGGAACGGAAAATAAAACGGAACAGGAATTTTTTGAATTTCTCAAAAAGCGAAAGGGAAAATTGGAAGGCGTTTGCATCACAGGAGGGGAGCCGACTTTGCAGCCGGATCTTATTGATTTCATAAAGAAAGTCCGTGCATTGGGATTTCGAATTAAGCTTGACACGAATGGGGCGCGGCCGGATATTTTGAAAAAACTCTTGGATTTGAAACTGCTGGATTTTGTGGCGATGGATATTAAAAATCAACTTGCGCGTTACAGCGAAACGGTGGGCGTGAAAGTGGACACGGAGCGCATAAAACTTAGCGTGGAGCTCATCAGAAACAGTCGTCTGTCCTATGAATTTCGCACCACGGTTGTGCCGGGAATCCACACGGAAAAAGATTTTTTGGAAATTGCCAAATGGCTCTCGGGCTCACGTGCCTATTATCTCCAGGAATATCGCGAAGATGTGATTTTGGATAAGAACTTAAAAAAGAAAACTAAAGGCAAAAAGATTGATTTGGAAAAAATTAAAAAGTCGATTGAAAAAAACTTCGAGGAAATGGGAATCCGCAGATAAAGACGCCATAAAGGGTGTCTTTATAATGAAATAATAAGCTGTGGTAAATTGCGTTTCTAATCGAGTACTGCGCGCGCGTTTACAAGTTTACGAGCCGGGGGTATAATTCACGAAACCTTGGTTTAATTGGCTAATTGAAATAAATTATGCAAAAACATCTTCATAAGGTTCTGATCTTTGTTGTTAATATTTTACTGATGGTGGTTGCTGTTTTGATAATCAAAGAACAAGATCGGAAAAACTTGGCGACTGAAACTAGCACAGAATCGATTCTTGCCCCGATTGACCAAAAGGTGCTCGATGCCCAAAATATGATCTCGACTGATCGGGAAAATAAATTGCGTCAACTGAATAATACCCCGCAGGCCCTAAAAACACAGCAAGTGACAACAACAACTACGACGGCAGTGACCAAACCAACTTCGACAAATTCATCAAGCAGCTCGAGCAAATCTAGCAGTCGTACAACAAAAAAATCATAAATATATGCAAAAAAATATTAAATTTTATTTAATACTTTTCTTAGCTGGAGTAACTTCTCTGATTGCGGTAAGATTTATTTTGGCGGATGATAATGAGGTGGGTAAAGAAGATCAACCTACGGTGACCAAATCAACCAGCGCAAACTCCTCCAGTTCCGGCAGCGGATCGACCAAAACCGAGACAAAAGTAACAACGGATGTGGTCACGAAAACCACAGTCCAAAAAGACAGCGATGGGGACGGACTGTTGGACGGAAATGATCCGCACCCGAATATTCCTGAGATATATATTGTGGTGGATGATAATAAAAACGGGATTGTTGATCAATTTGAAAAATAAGCAAATGGAAAAGTTGGAAGCGGTGGAAAAAGAATTTAAGGCTTTGGGGACGGACGTTTATTTGCAATTAGTCTGCGCTGAAAGTCGAAAAGAAAAAGCCAAAAAGGACTTGGAAGCAGTGGTGGATTTTTATCGACAAGCCGAAAAAACTTTTAGCCGCTTTGATGAAAATAGCGAGTTGAATTATTTTAATAATAATTTGGGAAAATTTCTTCCGGCTTCAGCGCATTTTTTGGCGCTAACAGAAAAAATTCTATATTACCACAAACTGAGCGAAGGCCTGTTTGACCCGCGGATTATCGGAGTGTTAGAATGGATCGGATATGACAAGGATTTCAAAGAGACTAAGGTCATACCTCATCACGAAAGAATTTTCCCTGCGACGAGCACGCAAAGTCTAGAAAAGGATTTGGTTGTTCGCGGTGGTAAAATTATGTTTAGAGAGCGGATGGATTTTGCCGGGATTGCCAAAGGGTATATCACTGACACGGTGGGAGAAATTTTGAAACAGGCGGGAGGGGAAAATTTTTTGCTTGATTCCGGTGGGGATATTTTGGCAATCGGCAAGGATAAAAATGGAGAAAACTATCGAGTTGATGTGGAAGGCATTGCGCAGGAAAAAATCCTCGTTATACTAAAAGATGAAGCAATTGTGACATCCGGAATTGGCAAACGCAAATGGGAGCGAGGAGAAAAAAGATTTCATCATTTGATCAATCCAAAAAGTCCTGAAAATTTTTCTTTCGATTTGCAATCCGTTACAGTTGTTGCAAAAAATGCGATTGAAGCAGATTTTTGGGCCAAAGTATTATTTATCTTAGGCAAAGAAAAAGGTCAAAAATTGTCCGAGGAGAGAAAGCTCAAAAGCATTTTTTTGGATTATCGAGGGAACGCTTGGGTTTCAAAAGAGATTAAAAATAATTTTTCAAAAAACTTAGGAGTTACGCATTGCACCTCACAACCGCATTGACTAAAAAAATAACTCGCACACTCTTTTTTCTTTTTTAAAATTTCCCCTCCCTCGACGGCAACCAATGGAAAATTTTAAAGAAAAAAGGCATGCTCAAACAGGATTTTTTTAGCCAATACGGTTGACTCGGGTAAACGCGTAAGCTATGAAACTAATGAAAAAAATCGCATTTATTATCGCAATAATTCTCTTAGGTTCGCGTTTTGGCGTGGCGCTAGCGGCAGAAGCGCCAAAAACGGTTGATTATGGAAATAATCCAATTCTAGACAGCGACCTGGATGGTCTCACTGATGAAGGCGAAAAACAAATCTATCATACCAACCCGAACAATCCTGACACAGACGGTGATGGAATGATGGACGGCGCGGAGGTAAAAGCGGGAACCAATCCGCTAGATCCGAATGACCCAAGCGCGGTAAAAAATATTACGGTTTTGCAATATCCTGAGCAAGAAAAAGAATTATGGTCGTGGTACCTTTCGCGTGCCGGCGGCTTGATTTCATTTTTTCTGCTCTATCTTTCAATCTTTTTTGGAATAGCGATCAGTTTTCCTTGGCTCAAAAAGATGCTAGAGCCGATTTATTCATATGAGCTGCATCGTTGGATTTCCGTTCAAGCGCTTATTTTTGTTTTCATTCATTCGTTGGTTCTTTTAACCGACAAATATCTTAACTTTAGTCTCAAAGATATTTTTGTGCCGCTTGCTTCAACATACAAACCTGAACTCGTTACGTTGGGAGTTTTGGGGATGTATCTGATGCTGGCGCTCATTTTGACTTCCTATTTTCGCAAATATCTAACTTATCGCGTTTGGCGTATTACCCATTTTTTGAATATTGCGCTTTATGCCGTGGCTTTTTTTCACGCTTACTATCTAGGCACGGATCTCAAAACCGGTTTGGCGCGAGAAATTTTTCTCGGGTTAAATTTATATTTGGCTGGTATGCTTGCGCTGGCGCTTCTGCTGAAACTAAAAAATGCTATTTTTGCTAAAAAAATCGAAGCAGATTAGGCGATTTGTTTTTCTTTGACGATGGAGCGCATTTTTGTTAGACTGCAGGTATGGAAAATGATTTGCTAAACCGCTTTTACTGAAAGAATTTCAGGAAGGGCGCCTGAGTCAAGAGGAAATGGACTAAAATTTGTAAGAGAAAATATAAAAGCTAAAAAAATGCATCTAACTTTTATTTCAGGGACAGGCAAGGCGGAGCTGAATGAAAAAATGCTGATAGAAAAAAATCCGGAAAACATTCAAGGTTGCTTGGCAGTTATAACATTATAAAGTCTTGCATTATTATGCGCATTGAACTAAAAAAATTTGGCGAAGTGTTAATTTCTCGTCCTGCGGGAAGGGAAGCGTTTTTGGCGATGTCTGCTTATAACTTAAAAGATCTTAACGAAAATGAGGAGATAGAAATTGACTTTTCTGGCGTTAAGGTGTTGACGCCATCTTGGGCGGATGAGGTGGTGACAAAATTGGCTAAGCGGTTCAAAAACGTCCAATTGCTCAACACGGAAAATGTGACAGTGGAGGCGACGCTAAAAACTTTGCGTGAGTTTTCCGATCTGAAAATTTAGATGCGTATTTATCTTAAAGTTATTCCGCGCTCTTCGCAAAACAGACTGGAAAAAATCAGCGAAGGGGAATATCGCGCTTGGCTAAACGCTCCACCAGTGGACGGCAAAGCCAATGAAGCACTCATTGAGCTTGTGGCGAAATTTTTTGGCGTGCCAAAATCCGCCGTGACGATTGTCGGCGGAAAAACGGCGAGGAGGAAGATGGTGGATGTGGATGATGAAAAATAACGCAAGAATTTACCTAAATTGTTCTAAAAATGGCTTGTTCTAGCCATTTAATTGTGAAAACATTGACAAAACAGCGATTTAGTGTATACTTACTTATTCAGTTTCGGAAAGCTCTTTTTAATTGACTTGCATTGGTCGTAGCCAAAAAATTCCATAGAATGGCATTTCTTGGCTATGACCAAATGGGTGGACATGGCTCCTTCCTCGGATAAGAGGAAAATAAAACTGCGCGACTTAGCGCAAGGAGGTTATTATGTCAGACGGATTTGCAATTGCGGAAGTTATGCCGGGAAAACTCAATGCGATGGTGAAAACCATCATGAGTCAGATGGGAATCGCCGACGCGAACGAAGCTGTTCGCAGGATCAATTCCAAAGAATGGATCGTTTCTGAAGTCGTGCGCTCATGGAAGGAACAAGACGGCGTGATCGATCTCGGTATCATGACTTCCGACGGAACGACCGGACTCGAGTGGATCAAAAGACTCGAGAAGAAGGGTTTCAGAGTCGGTGATTACGCGAAGAGCGTCCTTATGTCGGGAGACTTCAAGCCGACGAATGGAGTGTCCTACCACATCATTGTCCTCAAGGGCAATCTGTGGAAAGATAGCGATCGCATTACCAAGAACATTCGCGCCGAAGCCGATGAGCGGAAGCTCGAGAAGCCGAATGCCGAAGTAGCCTGTCTTATCCGGGAGAAATTCGCGGATGAGGAAATCGAAGCGATGGGTCTCTGGTGGGTCGTGGTAATGCACGAGCCCATCAAAGATTCTGACGGCGATCCGCGCCTGCTCAGCGCCTACCGCCGCGATGGTGGTCGGTGGTTGGACTCTGCGTTTGACAGGCCTGACTACAGGTGGTGCGGTGACGTTGGGTTTTGCGTTCGTCGCCCCGCAAGTCAGTGCTCAGGACTCAGCTACTGAGGACTAGTCCTCAAAAACTCAGTCCTAAAAAATTAAAAACGGAGCCTTGTGTTGAATTCTCGCACAAGGCTCTTAAATTTGGTAAAATAAAAAAGGTAGTAGGGAAGAATGCGGGCGATCACGCCTGCCTGCCGGTAGGTAGGTTTCCCGCTTCCGAATCCAGTATCCATACGTCGAGATTATCCGCGATCACGGTTTCGGATAAAGTGGCGTATGCAGAAACTTCAAAAAAATGAAGATACTTGGTGTGGTATGCTAGCGCATTTAAGATGCGGAATTCGATTCAGCCCGGAGAGTATTCAACGGGCAGTGGCAAGGAAGGCATATCGCGCAAAACTGACGGCGATCCGAACCTGCTCAACGCCAACCGCAACGATGATGGTCGGTGGTTGAACACTGCGTATGACAGGCCTGACAACAGGTGGAACGATGACGATGGGTTTGCGTTCGTCGCCCCGAAACTATTTTCATTTTCGCTCTCCCTGTTTTGAATCGGGAGAGTTTTTCTTTGTAAGGCTTCCACTCCAGCCACCAAGATCGCGACCGACAGAATTTAATTTATCCGAAAGCAAAATATATTTCTTGTCATCCAAAGATTTTGTTTCCCAAAGAATATTCAGAAAAATTTTCAAAACATCGGATTTGCGAATAGCCAACCGGACATACGGTATTTTTTCTTCCGGTTTCAGAAAAGCAGCAATGGCAATCGATTCAATAATTTCCGTAAAGTATTTATCGATTTTTTGTCCCAGAGTATATCGATGGGTGGTTGGTAAAATCTGATAATATTCATACCAAGCCAAATAGAGCGATTTTACTTTTTCAAAAACCTGCGGAAGTCTTGGGGGGGGGCGTTAACGGATTAAAATTTTTGCTATGAAAATTCAACTGACTCATAGTTTTGAAGATATTATTAGCCTGGAAAACTTACTTTTGGCCTGGAAAGAATTCCAAAACGGCAAAAGGAAGAAATATGATGTCCAGGAATTTTCTCTTTGTCTCATGGACAACATCTTTTCACTGCACCACGAGCTTCTTCATCATACCTACAAACACGGCAGCTATCAAGCTTTCAAAATCAACGATCCCAAACCGAGAGACATCCACAAAGCTTGCATTAAAGACAGACTCCTTCATCATGCCATCTATCGAAAACTCTATCCCTTTTTCGACAAGACTTTTATCGCTGATTCATATTCCTGCCGGAATAATAAAGGCACACATAAAGCAATTAACAAGTTTAGAAAATATTTTCAGAAAGTCAGTCAAAATAATACGAAAACTTGCTGGATTCTGGAATGCGACATCAGAAAATTCTTTGCCAATATTGATCATCAAATACTCAAAAACATTTTAGCCGAACATGTTCCGGACGAAAACATCATCTGGCTTTTGAAAAATGTGATTGAAAGTTTTGCAACTCCAGGAAAGACGAATGTCGGATTGCCACTGGGCAATTTAACTTCGCAATTATTCGTCAATATTTACATGAACAAATTCGATCAGTTTATGAAACATAAATTGAAAGTCAAATACTATATCCGTTACGCGGATGATTTTGTGATTTTGTCAGAAGATAAAAACCATTTGGAGAGTTTAATTCCTGAAATATCCGATTTTTTGGAAACTAAACTGAAATTAAAACTGCATCCTAGTAAAGTTTTTATCAAAACTTTTTCTTCTGGTGTGGATTTTCTGGGTTGGGTAAATTTTTCTGATCACAGGGTGTTGAGGACAAGTACCAAAAGAAGAATGATAAAAAAGATGCGAAGAAATTACGATCCAGGAAGGTTGACTTCGTATTTGGGAATGTTGCGACATGGAAATGGGAAGAAGTTGCAGCAGAAGTTGAAGGAGACGGATCATTTTGGATAAGATGCATTGGTATGCAAAGTCAAGTATAGCTGTTTTTAGGGGTCTGGATAATTTCTGCTATAATAAACTCATGTCAAAAATGACCAAAGCGAAAATATTTTTGCTGTTTTCTTTGAGTTTTATTTTTGGAGTTTTTTGCGCTTCATTTTTCTATCCCGCTATTTTTGGCACGGCATTTTCATATATACTTTTGCTTTTTACGCTTAGCGCTCTTTTTGTTTTCTATAAAAATAAAATGGTGATGCTGATTTGCGGCGCGCTCATTATGTTTGTTTTTGGCTTTCATCTGACTCAGAAAAAAATCGATAAAATAAATTCATTCGAGAGCGCGCCAGAGGAAATTGATTTTTCCGGACAAGGGATGATTGCACGCGAACCGAAAATCAAGGAAAAAGTGCAAGAAATCATCTTTGCTCCCGAAGGTGAAAACTACAACGTGCTCATTCAAGAAAGTATCTATGAAAGTTATGCCTATGGCGAGGAGTTGAAGTTGACTTGCAACTTAACCAAACCAAAAAACAGAGAAGACTCGGATTTTGACTACGTGGCCTATTTGGCGCGAGATGATATTTTCTATCTTTGCCAAAAACCGCAAATTGAAAATCCGCCGGCTGGCGGACGAAAAAATTTGGGAAATATTTTTTATGGCGCAGTGATTAGTTTGAAAAACAAATTCAGCGCCAAGATTTCATTGCTCATTCCCGCGCCGGAAGCGGGACTTTTGGAAGGCTTGATTATTGGCGGGGATGATAAGCTTTCTAAAAGTATTCAAGATAATTTTTCACGTACCGGCATGACGCATATTGTGGCAGTGTCAGGGTATAACATCACGATTGTGGCGGAATATTTGATGCTCTTGGGATTGTTTTTGGGTCTCTGGCGTCGGCAAGCGTTTTGGTTTGCGCTTTTGGGCATTTGGATTTTTATTTTAATGACCGGTTTTCCCGCTTCAGCCATTCGCGCCGGTGTGATGGGCACGCTGCTCCTTTATGCAATGAAAAATGGAAGGCTGGCTAATGCCCAAAATGCAATTATTTTTGCCGCCGCCGTGATGCTTTTTTGGAATCCGCTCCTTCTTCGCTATGACGTCGGATTTCAGCTGTCATTTCTGGCGACAATCGGCATTGTCTATTTCTATCCGCTGTTCGAAAAATATTTTGGTGAAAAGTTGAAAAAATATCCGGCCGTTTTTTCTTTCATTGCGGAAATTCTGTTTATGTCACTGAGCGCGCAAGTTTTTGTGTTGCCGATTATTCTTTTTAATTTTCAAAAACTTTCACTCATCTCTCCGCTGACGAATGTTTTGGTTTTGCCAATTTTACCGCTCACAATGCTTTTGGGATTTTTGGCGGTAGCAATCAGTTTTCTTTTTTGGCCGCTCGCCATTGTTTTTTCCTGGCTAACCTATTTGCCTTTACGCTATGAGGTAGATGTCATCAACTACGCAGCAAGTTTGAAATATGCCGCGCTGGAGGTCGGCCTTTCGTGGCAAGGCATGGTGGTTTGGTATGCTATCATAATATGTGTGGTGTATTTTGTGAAAAATAAAAAAATAAAAACAAACATATAAACAACCGTAAACTAATCTATTTTTCTTTATCCGGATTACTTCTGGTCGGGCTGACATTTTTTGCCCTGATTTCGCATGCGCAAAATCAAAAATTGTCTGTGGCGTTTTTGGATGTGGGGCAGGGGGACGCGATTTTGATTTCGGCGGGTGAAAAACAAATTCTCATTGACGGCGGACCAAGCGGACAAAAATTGATGGAAAAACTTGGAGAATATGTGCCGTTTTGGGATCGCAAGATTGATATTGTGATTGCGACACATCCGGACGCGGATCACATTACGGGCCTCGTCGATGTTTTGAAAAACTATGCTGTTGACGAGGTGATTGAAAGCGGAGCGAAAAGCGAGTCGCAAGTTTTTGGCGCATTGGAAAAAATAATTTCCGATAAAAAAGTGGAAAAACAATTGGCAAGAAGGGGAATGAAAATAAAACTTTCAGATGAAGCGCAGTTGGAAGTGCTTGGTCCGGAGGAAAAAAATACCAAAGACTCGAAAGACACCAATTCGGCGAGCATTGTGGCGCGACTGACCTATGGCGAAAATAGTTTTCTTTTGACCGGTGATTTGCCCTTGGAAACAGAAAGCGAAATGCTCAAAGAAAATTTGTTTTCGCCAACAAAAGTTTTGAAAGTTTCTCATCACGGATCAAAATCAGCCACGAGCACCCAATTTTTGGATGCGGTGAAACCGGAAGAAGCGATCGTTTCTGTGGGAAAGGGCAATCGCTATGGCCATCCGACTACGGAAGTTTTGAATCGCTTGCAAGATGATAAAATTAAAATTCTGCGAACGGATGAGTCTTCCGATGTGGTCTATGATTGTATAAGCACGAAGAGTATCTGCGAATTGACTGTGGCAAAATAAGCCTTTTTTATCATAATTATTGTTCGTTCGCTTGTTTGACTAGGTGTTAGTTTTTGAGTATAATAAGGGAGTTATTGTCAATGCTTAAAATTAAACTTTATGAAAAAAATAAAACGAATTTCAGAAGATAGGGAGGTAAAAAAAATATTCAGTGAGAGTCAGGTAATAATGCTTTTGGAAAAAATGGATGATAGTATTCAATTGGTTGCGGAAGGTTTAATGGGGCTGGAACGAGGAATGGGTGCCGGATTCGAGCAAGCCAATGTTAGATTTAAGCAACTCGAGGCTAATCAAAATATTTCTCTCAAGCATCTCTTTGGCGTTGATGACAGGCTGGAAGCGATGGAAAAAGAATTGAAAGAGATTAAATCCGAACTGGTCAGTATTGGCGAGAAAAAGCTTACCCCGAAGGAAAACGATTCTCTTTCTAGGCGAGTGGAAATGTTGGAAAAAGAAATGATGAGATATAGAGCTTTTATGAAGAGGAAGGTAGCGCTTAAATCAGCGTAATATTTTTTTAATTTTTTTGTAATATGCAAACAAAAAGAGCTATCAGTTTGGTAGGATTGTTTTTTCTGCTTATGGTGTTTTCTGGTTGTTCTAATGGGGATAACAGTGCGGCGGACAAAGCTGCAGGTCAAGCGACGGGACTGGCAAGTGGCCTGATTGATGCCAAAAAGAAGGCACAAGAAAATGTGTCCGATGCAACACAAAAAGAAAATACTAACCTAAGTAACTCGCTAAATGAAGAAAATAACATGAGTACAAACGCACCAAAAGCACCAGTGGTCAATCAGGATTTGATCAAAAAATATCCTTTTGCCACAATCAAAACCAGTCTGGGGGATATTAAGGTAAAATTTTATGGCACTGACACGCCACTCACTGTGACTAATTTTCTACAACTAGCCCAAGCAAATTTCTATGCCAATACAAAATTCCATCGCGTGATTAAGGGTTTTATGATTCAAACCGGAGATCCTCTTTCTAAAGATGATGCCGCAAAAGGCAGTTGGGGAACCGGTGGCCCAGGGTATAAATTTCCTGATGAGTTAAAAGGTACAGAAAAATATCCGCAAGGAACATTGGCAATGGCCAATTCCGGTCCCGATACCAATGGCAGTCAATTTTTCATTGTGACGGCTGATCCCAGCGTAGCGTTGCCGCCAAGTTATACGGTTTTTGGTGAGGTGGTGAGCGGCATGGACACCGCGCTTAAGATTGAAAGTGTCAAGACAACTTCGCCTGATCGCCCGGTGGAGGACGTGAGTATTGTGAGCGTTACGCCTTTGGATAAATGATCGTAGAGACGCCCCGCTGGGGCGTCTATAATGTAACGATAATGCAAAGACGCCCCAGCCGGGCGTCTCTACGGGGTGTGTACGGGGCGCATGTTTGCCAAATAACAATATTAGTGATATATTGCATAACAGATTAACTATTATATTTAAACTATGCCAGTAGCAAGAAAACGCCATACTAAGGCCAGAAGAGACCGCGCTCGAGTGTTCTATAAACTAAAACCAAAAAATTTAGTGGAATGCACGAATTGTAAGACTCAAATCGAAGCCCACATTGTTTGCAGTAATTGTGGCCAATATAAGGGCAAAGAAGTGATTGACACAACCAAAAAATTGGCTCGTAAAGCGAAGAAAAAATAAACATTTCCTAGTATTTCTTAAAAATGGCAAATCGGCACCTATCCAGATCAATAGCGATGCAGTCTCTCTATGAGTGGGATTTTAAGGGTGGAAAAAACGAGACAATCGCGGAAATTATACAAAAAAACATTCGAGAGTTCGCGCCTGGAATGGACGATTGCTCTTTTGTGGAGTTATTGGTGAAAACAACTTTAGATAATCAAGACAAAATTGATCCTTTAATTGAAAAATGCGCGCCAGAATGGCCATTGGATCAAGTAACACTGGTTGATCGTAACATCTTGCGCCTAGGGATTTGCGAGTTGCTTTTTGGTAACTATAAAGAAGTGCCGCCAAAAGTAGCAATCAATGAAGCGATTGAGCTAGCCAAGTCTTTCGGTGGAGAATCTTCGGGACGATTTGTGAACGGAGTGCTTGGCACAATCTATCGAGAACTCGGCGAGCCAATGAAAGACGATACAACCAAGAAGAACAAAAAGCTAGTCAAAGATAAGGGCGTGTCAAAACCCAAGGAAGAAAAAGTTGATTAATTTTTTTTAATTTTAAATTTTTAGTTTTATAATTTTTAAAAATTTAAGCATTGTAAATTATTTAAAAATTGGAAATTAGAAATCTATTCTTGTGATTGAGGAATTAGCAAAAAAAGTCGGTGTAAAATTTAATAATTTAGATCTTTTGCAACAAGCCGTTACCCACCGGTCCTATTTGAACGAGCATCGGGAGTATAAGCTGGAGCACAATGAACGCCTTGAATTTTTGGGTGACGCAGTTTTGGAATTGGTTGTGACAGAGTACCTCTATAATAATTATCCCGACAATCCCGAAGGGGAGATGACGAACTGGCGAGCGGCGTTGGTAAACGGCGAAATGTTGGCTGTGATTTCTCGAGAAATCGGCGTGGAAGAATATTTGATGATGAGTCGCGGTGAGGCGAAGGATACTGGGCGAGCGCGTCAATATCTTTTGGCCAATGCCTTCGAGGCGATTACCGGAGCAATTTATCTTGATCAAAAAACAAAAGGTTATAATGCTTGCAAAAAATTCATTTTGAAATATGTTGTGACAAAACTGCCTAATATTATTGAAAAGAAATTATACCTTGATGCGAAAAGTCGCTTTCAAGAGGAAGCGCAAGAACGAACAGGACTTACTCCGTCTTATCGAGTTCTTGAAGAAACCGGACCGGATCATGATAAGAAATTCATTGTTGGCGCCTATGTGGGAGAAGAAATGGCAGCTAAAGGCGAGGGACTTTCCAAACAAGAAGCGCAAAGAAATGCGGCGGAAAAAGCATTAGAGGAGAAGGGTTGGTAACTTGAGGAGCCATAAAGCGGCTTTTTACGGAAAATTAATTAATCAAATAATTATGAAAATCGCTATTTCCTATCCGCCCCTAAAATCAAATAAGGGTATTGCTTGTCTTGGTCAAAATCGTCAATTCCAATGGTTTAGCACCCCAACCTATATCTATCCGGTCATTCCGGCCTATGCCGCATCCTTGCTTAAAAAGAAGGGCTATGATGTGTTTTGGGACGAAGGTATCGCTGAAGGTTTGAGTTTTGAAGCTTGGAAAAAAAGAATTGTGACTGAAGCGCCGGAGCTTATTGCGCTCGAAACGAAAACCCCTGTCATCAAGATGCATTGGGATGTTATTGCCAGACTAAAAACAGAACTTCCCAAGACAAAAATAGTGCTTATGGGCGATCATGTCACGGCATTTCCCGAGGAGTCGATGCAAAATTCGCTTGCAGATTTTGTGATTGCCAGTGGTGATTATGATTTTATGCTTCTAAATCTAGCGAATCATTTGAAAACCGGCGAAGCTTTGGAGGGTGGATTTTGGTTTCGCAATGGAGAGGGAAAAGTTACCAATTCCGGTCCGGCTGATTTGTCCAAACATGATCTCAATAGCTTGCCTCTCATTGATCGAGAGCTGACAAAATGGAAACTCTATGCGTATAAAAATGGTAATTTCAAATATACTCCCGGAGCATATATGATGAGCGGGCGAGATTGTTGGTGGGGAAGGTGCACTTTTTGTGCTTGGACCATTCTTTTTCCGGGGAAAAATTTCCGTACTATGTCGGCTCAGAAAGCACTTGACGAAGTGGGAAATCTGATCAAATTGGGTGCGCGCGAAATTATGGAAGATTCCGGATCGCTTCCGATCGGGCAGTGGCTCGAGGAATTTTGCAATGGCATGATTGCGCGCGGGTACAACAAAAAAATTACCATGAGTTGCAATATGCGCATCACCGGAATTCGCGATCCAAAAATTTGGGCGCTCATGAAAAAAGCCGGTTTCCGCTTTGTGCTTTTTGGCCTTGAATCGGCTAATCAAGAAACACTCGATCGGATTGATAAGAATCTCAAAGTTGAGGAAATTGAGCCGGGGCTGAAACTTTGCAAAGATGCCGGACTCGAGCCGCATATCACCGCTATGATTGGCTATCCTTGGGAGACAAAGGAAATGGCTGAGCGGACGATCAACCTCGCTGCAACACTTTTCAAAAAAGGCTACGTTGACACTTTGCAAGGTACAATTACTATTCCATATCCTGGAACGCCATTGCATAAATACTGCCAAGAAAACGATTTATTGCTTACTAAGGATTATGCTCATTATGATCAAAGAGAAATGGTAATGAAATCCCAGATCAGTTCGCAAGAAGCAAAAAATCTCGTGCAAGGACTGTATAAATCTTTTGCCAGCCCGCAGTTTATCTGGCGGAAAGTAATTTCCATCAGAAATTTTGCCGATATCAAATTCCTGTTTATGGCTGGTTGGAAATGGCTGGGAAAGATGATTGATTTTTCTAAATCAAAAAAAGAAGAATGCTGATAAATTTTTTTCTATGATTCTATCGCTGCCTACACATCTCTCTATTCATATATTTTTCAGTCTGCTGGCTGGAGGGATTGTTTGGCGAATTTGGAAAAAACCGTTTTTAGCTTTCACCTTTGGTATTATCGGAGGTTTTTTAGTTGATCTTGACCACTTTATTGATTATTATCTGGCTTTTGGTTGGAATTGGAATTGGGAATATTTCAAAAATGGCTATCAATTTTTGAAATCGGGGAAAATTTACGTTTTGTTTCACGGTTGGGAGTATGTTATAATCCTCGTGCTATTAACACTGCTACTCAGAAATAAATATGCGAAAACAATTTTTTTGAGTCTTGCTCTAGGACTTTTTTTCCATTTGTGCGCTGATGTTGTTATTGATGAAACGCCAATTAAGTCCTATTCCATAGTCTATCGCATAAAACACAATTTTGACATTTACTACATCAACAGTCCGCAAAATTATGAAAAGTATCTCAAAAAAAGAGTAGAAGTTAAATTTGATTAAATAATAAAAATACTATGAAAAAAATCTTAGTAACGGGTGGTGCGGGATTTATCGGGTCGCATCTTTGTCGTAAACTTCTTGCGGAGGGGAATGAAGTGATTTGTGCGGATAATTTTTTCACAGGGAACAAAAACAACATCCTTGATTTGATGGAGAATAAGCGTTTTGAATTTATGCGTCACGATGTTACTTTTCCACTCTACGTTGAAGTTGATCAAATCTACAATCTAGCTTGCCCGGCTTCTCCTATTCACTATCAATTTGATCCGGTTCAAACAACCAAAACTTCCGTGCATGGCGCGATCAATATGCTTGGACTCGCCAAAAGAACCAAAGCCAAAATCTTGCAGGCTTCCACTTCGGAAGTCTATGGCGATCCGGAAGTGCACCCGCAAGTGGAAAGTTATTGGGGGCGCGTCAATCCGATTGGAATCCGCTCTTGCTATGACGAAGGCAAGCGTTGTGCTGAAACTCTTTTTTTTGACTACTACAGGCAGCACAATTTGCCTATTCGCGTGATCAGAATTTTCAATACTTATGGACCAAATATGCATCCGCATGATGGGCGCGTCGTTTCAAATTTCATTGTGCAAGCGCTCAAAAATGAAGATATCACAATCTATGGCGACGGAATGCAAACACGCAGCTTTCAATATGTTGACGACCTGATTGCCGGGATGACCAAGATGATGAATAATGAAAATGGCTTTGTCGGGCCGGTAAACATTGGCAATCCGGTCGAGTTTACTATCAAAGAATTAGCCGAAAAAGTGATTGCGATGATTCCGGAAAGTACGAGTAAAATTATCTTCAAAGATTTGCCACAAGACGATCCAAAACAAAGAAAACCGGACATCTCTCTCGCCAAAAAAGAATTGGACTGGGAGCCGACAATTCAATTGGAAGAGGGACTAAAAAAGACAATTGAATATTTTCGAGGAATAACTCTATGAAAAAGAAAATACTAATCACCGGCGGCGCGGGATATATCGGCTCTCACGCCGTTAAGTTATTCCTGGAAAAGGGCTACGACGTGGTGGTTTTTGATAATCTGTTTCGTGGCTTTCGCGAGCCGATTAACATTCTGAAAAAGATTGGTAAGCTAGATTTTGTGGAAGGTGATTTGAGAAACAAAGCGGACATTGAAAAAGTTTTCCGCAAACATAGAATTGATGGAGTTTTGCATTTTGCCGCGCTTTGTCTCGTGAACGAGTCGATGGAAAACCCGGGGCTATATTTTGACAACAACGTTTTGGGGAGCCTCAACCTTTTGGAAGCAATGAAAAAGCACAAAGTCGGGAAAATCATTTTTTCTTCAACTTGCGCGACCTATGGCGAGACCAAATATTTGCCAGTCGATGAAGCGCATCCGCAAGATCCGATCAATCCCTATGGCGAATCAAAGCTATTGGTAGAGAAAATGCTGCCCTGGTATGAAGCTTTCGGGATTCGACATGTGATTTTGCGCTATTTCAATATTTGTGGCGCAGCCACTTCAGGCATAATCGGAGACAGTAAAAAACCGTCTCAGCTTTTGGTGCAAAATGCTGTGCGCGGGGCAATGGGAATCGAGCCATTTGCCTTCACTTGTGCCAAAGTAAAAACGCCCGATGGCACACCGATTCGCGATTATATCGACGTGGAAGATTTGGTTGAGGCGCATTTCGCCGCCTATGAGTATTTGGAAAAAGGTGGAAAAAGCGAAGTGTTCAACCTGGGCAATGGCAAGGGCTATTCAGTCAAAGAAATTGTAAATGAAGTGGAAAAGAATTTCGGAATAAAATTAAAAAAGAAAAAGGCTAAGGCTAGAAAAGGGGAATACGCCAATATTTTTGCCAATCCCAAAAAGGCGCAAAAAATTCTCAAGTGGCATTCCAAAAAAGGTATCGCCGAGAGCGTGGAAAGTTTGAAAAAATGGTATGCGGGGCATCCGAATGGGTATGATAAGTAAAATCAAGGCATAAGAAATAGATGGAAAATCTACCAAAAATCAGTGTTTGCATGGCGACGCTCAATGCCGAGGCAGTGCTCGAGGAATGTCTCAAGCGCCTGACTTCGCAAGATTATCCCCAAGACCGGATCGAATTGGTTGTCGGTGATGGCGGATCAACTGACAAAACTATCGCGATTGCTAAAAAATATGGCGGACGGGTTTTTTCCAATCCGCTCAAAACCGGAGAATCCGGCAAGGCGGTTGCGCTCAAAGAGGTAAAAAATGAATTGGTGCTGATTTTGGATTCGGATAATTTTTTGCCGGATTCGGGGTGGCTTAGAAAAATGGTTGCGCCTTTTTCTGATTCGGAAATAAAACTATCTGAGCCAATCAAATATACCTACCGCTTAGAAGGCGGCTACATTGAGCGTTACTGCGCGCTCATCGGGATGAATGATCCGGTGTGCCTTTTTTTGGGTAACTATGATCGTTGGAATTATCTCACCAAAAAATGGACCGCTGTGCCACACGAAGAAGAAGATTTTGCAGGATATCTTAAGATAAAACTGACCAAGGCGGGAATTCCGACAGTTGGAGCAAATGGAACAATCTTTCGCACTGCTTTTTTGCAAGAAATTAACACGGGAAAGTATCTTTTTGATATCGATGTTATTGCCAAAGAAATCGCCGAAAAAGGGTTGATTCATATTGCCAAAGTCAAGGTAGGTATCATTCACACCTTTTGCGAAGCGGATTTTGGTAAATTTATCAGAAAACAACAAAGACGGATCAAAGATTATACTTTTCACAAAAAAAACAAATCCCGCGTTTTTGATTGGAGCAAATTCGAGATTGGCGGAGAATCGTCTCTTGGCCTTTTGAAATTTATTTTTTATACCATCTTCATTTTCCCCTTGCTTGGACAAGCTCTCATCGGCTACAAGCGCAAAAGGGATTTGGCCTGGTTTTTTCACGTTCCCGCTTGCTGGGTGACACTTTTCGTCTATGGCTGGGGGAAAGTGGCGGGAATTTTCAATCAAGCGGAAATGAGCCGGGAAAATTGGAAGCAATAGCCAGGATGTGCTAGAATAGAAAAGTTGAAAGAAAAGCTACTGGCTGATTTTTTATTTTGGTTTATGGACACAAAAACAATAAAAGAACTGATAAAAAACGGGGAGAGTGTGAATGTTGAATTGAAATCATCTTTTTCCGATGAGGTAATTATCAGCTTGGTTGCTATGGCGAATCATCGAGGCGGGGTGGTGATTATTGGCGTATCCGATAATAGAAAAATTAAGGGCATAGACTTGAATCGGGAGAGTATTGGGTCTTGGGCTAGCGAAATCAGAAGTAAAACGCAACCCTTTCTGAGTGTTGAAATCGAAAATCGAATAATTGACAATAAAACGGTTGTTATTTTTGAGGTAGCTGAATTTCCCTTGAAGCCCGTGTCTTTCAAGGGGCGTTTTTATTTGCGAAAAAATAATGGTAATCATCTTTTGACTTTGCAGGAAATATCCGAGATGTATCTGCGGACAAAAAACTCCAGTTGGGATTTTTATCCCAATAAAGAAAAAAGTTTGGATGATTTAGATTTGGAAAAAATTGAGAAAGTCAAGGGTATGATCGAAAGCAATCTAGGGATTGATTTGGGTGGTGCTTTCAATTTTTTGCGCAAATATTCTTTAATAGTGGAAGAAGATGGTAATGACTATCCAGCCAATGCCAGTTTGCTGTTATTTTCAAAAGTTCCTTCTCGGCAAACCGATATCCAAATAGGCTTATTCCAGGATGATATCACGATTAAGAAAAACAAAATAATTCGGCAGGATTTAATTAGCGAGGCGGATGAAGTGATGGATTTTATCAAGACGTATATCTTGAAAGAATTTATTATAACCGGTCGTCCACAACGGGAAGAAAGGTGGCAATATCCCATTGACGCTATCCGAGAAATAGTGATCAACGCGATCATTCATCGGGATTATCAAGAAGGGACTCATTCCCAATTTCGAGTTTATTTTGACAAGCTCGTGCTTTGGAATAGTGGTTGGTTGCCTTTTGATTTTACCATTGAAGATGTTAAGGAGGGAAAACGTGAATCGAAACCACGCAACAAACTGGTAGCGGAAATTTTTCGTGATGCTGGATTGATTGAAAGATACGGCAGCGGGGTTAAGCGGGCTATTGAACAAATAAAAGAATATGGACTGGCTGAGCCTTTAATCGAAGAGAGTTCCGGAGGTTTTAGGTTTACTATTTTGAGTAAAGAATTTGGAGAGAAAGCTAGGGAGAAAACTGTGGAGAAAACTGTGGAGAAAATAGTCGATATGATCAGGGAAGCTCCTGCTATTACCACAAAAGAGCTGATAATGAAAACCGGTCTTAGCCGAAGAGGAGTTGAATGGAATCTTAGTGTGTTAAAGGAGAAAGGTATAATCAAAAGAATTGGTCCGGACAAAGGCGGACATTGGGAGGTTTTGCAGTCCTAAAAGTGGCGGATCGGATGAGGAGTCGAAATACTTTTTTGGCGGGAAAATTGGAAGCAATAGCCAGGATGTGCTATAATGGAAAAATGCCGGTTACGAATCTTAACTTAAGTTTATGGCAATAAAAAAAGCTAAAAAAGAAGAGGATAGAAAGAAGGACTACTTAACAATTCTGCTGGAAGATATGCGGAGTGATATGAAATTGATAGCAGAAGGGCATCAAGGATTGGATCGGTCTATTGGTAAATTGGATGATCGTATGGATCGCATGGAGGGGAAGATGGATCATATGGAGGCAGATATTTCTGTTCTCAAATCCGACGTGTCAATTCTAAAATCTGATGTGTCAGTTTTGAAATCTGATGTTTCTATTCTGAAAACTGATGTAGCTGACCTAAAATCCGATGTGTCTGTTTTGAAAGTAGATGTGTCAGATCTGAAATCCGGACAAGCTCAAATTCTTGATTATCTTTCGCACATCGAAGATGACTTGCAAAGGCTCAGAAAAGATCTGGAAGAAAATTACGAAAAGAAGGGTTGGGATTTATCTTGGAGAAAACAAATTGAAGCTAAGCTGGAACGAATCGAAAAAGCGCTGAATCAAAAAACGTTGGCTGGCGGGATGGTGGTGAGGGATAAATAGCGTTTAGAAGCGATATTTGATAAAATTGGAAAAAGCTTTGGTGTAAATTTTTTCAAGCGGGATATAAAAAATGCCGGATAGTTTTTGCAGTAATTTATCTTTGCAAAACTGATTATAAAATATAAATATGAAAAAAGCATTAATAACAGGAATAACAGGACAGGATGGGTCATATTTGGCGGAGTTGCTTTTAGAAAAAGGCTATGAGGTACATGGAGTAATCCGTCGTGCCTCAACTTTCAACACGAAAAGAATTGATCACCTCTATGAAGACTCTCACATTAATGGAGTACGACTTTTTTTGCACTATGGCGATTTGTCTGATGGAAGTAATATCTCTCGAATTATTGAAAAGATAAAGCCGGATGAGATATATAATCTTGCAGCGCAATCACATGTTCGGGTTAGTTTTGACATACCTGAATATACCGGAGATGTTACGGGCCTAGGGACACTTAGACTTCTGGATGCTATAAAAGAGACAGGCATTAATACCAAATTTTATCAAGCATCAAGCAGCGAGCTGTATGGAAAAGTCCAAGAGATTCCTCAGCGGGAAACTACTCCTTTTTATCCGCGTTCGCCTTATGCTTGTGCTAAAATTTATGCTTACTGGATTACTGTTAATTACAGAGAGAGTTATGATTTGTTTGCTTGTAATGGAATTTTGTTTAATCATGAGTCGCCAAGGCGCGGGGAAACTTTTGTGACCAGGAAAATCACGCGGGGACTCTCAAGGATTAAATTGGGCTTGGAAGAAAAACTCTATCTGGGAAATATCAATGCTAAAAGAGATTGGGGCTATGCTAAAGACTATGTCGAAGGAATGTGGCTTATGCTCCAACAAGAAAAACCGGATGATTATGTTTTGGCAACGGGAGAAACGCACACGGTGCGAGAGTTTATTGAAGAAACAGCGGTGCATTTAGGGTTTGATTTGGAGTGGAGAGGAGCAGATATGAATGAAAAAGGCATCGATAAAAAAACCGGAAAAGTAATCATCGAGATTGACCCGAAATATTTCCGACCGGCGGAAGTCGACCTGTTAATTGGCGATCCGACCAAAGCTAAAA
Source organism: bacterium (assembly GCA_043725085.1). GTDB lineage: Bacteria > Patescibacteriota > Minisyncoccia > Moranbacterales > UBA2206 > UBA9630. The sequence goes on along the minus strand of JAYSLY010000014.1, from coordinate 39,834 downwards.
CACAGCTTGGCTGGAGCGCAAAAACAAAATTCAAAGAGTTGGTCAAGATTATGGCCGAAGCGGACTTGCAAGAAGAAATGAGGTTGAATAAATAAATGGAAAAAAACGCAAAAATTTTTGTGGCTGGGCATAGAGGTCTTGTTGGCTCAGCGTTGGTGCGCAAACTTTCTGCGGAGGGTTTTTCAAATTTAATCTTAAAAGATCGTGTGAGTCTTGATCTTTTAGACAAAATGGCAGTGGAAAATTTTTTTGCTCTGGAAAAACCGGAGTATGTTTTTTTGGCTGCAGCTAAAGTTGGAGGAATTATGGCGAATAAAGCCAAAAAAGCGGATTTTATCTATGAAAATTTGGAAATTCAAAATAATGTCATTCATGCGGCTTGGAAATCTGGTGTAAAAAAGCTTTTATTTCTGGGTTCGTCGTGTATTTATCCTAAACTTTGTTCACAACCCATCAAGGAGGAATATTTTATGACCGGACCGCTTGAGGAGACTAATGATGCTTATGCGATGGCTAAAATTGCCGGAATAAAGATGTGCCAAAGCTTTAATGAGCAATATGGTACTAATTTTATCTCAGTTATGCCGACAAATTTATATGGTCCGAATGATAATTTTGATCTGGAATCGAGCCATGTTCTTCCGGCTTTAATTCGAAAATTTTACGAGGCAAAAAGAGAAAATAAAAAAGAAGTAATTTTATGGGGCACGGGAACGCCGAAGCGGGAATTTTTGCATGTTGATGATTTGGCGGACGCTTGTGTATATTTGATGAATAACTATTCTAGCGAAGAAATTATTAATATTGGCACAGGCAAGGATGTTAGTATTAAGGAGCTAGCGGAGAAAATCAAAAAGATAATTGGTTTTGCCGGTGAGATTGTTTGGGATACTCAGAAGCCGGATGGAACGCCTCGCAAACTACTTGACGTTAGCAAGCTTAACAATCTTGGTTGGAAACACGAAATTGATTTAGATAAGGGTTTAAAAATGACGATAAGTTATTTTTTGGAAAACTATGCTTGAGTTGGAAGATAAAAAAATAGTGATTGCTACGCATGTCTATACAACCGGACCAGCGCAGGATTTGCGGGAATATTTGCTAAAGGAAAAAAGTGGGAAAATTCTATTTATTGGACACCCGTTGTTTTATAATAAAAAGTTAAAGGGTTCTGGCTATGAGCAGTATGAAAAGGGAGAACTTAAAAAGAAAAGCTATGGAAAAATAAGGAGAATTCCTGCGCCAATCGCGTATCTCAAGGATATTTTTCTGAATATTTTTTGGACTTGGACAACTGGTGAAAAATGGAATTTGTATGTCGGCAGTGATAATCTAAATGCTTTTTCAGGAATTATTCTTAGGAAATTAGGTAAAGTCGAAAAGGTCGCTTATTATGTTATTGACTACAATCCTAAGCGATTTCAGAATACTTTTTTAAATTATATCTACCACAAACTTGATCAGTTTTGCGTTAAGTGCGCTGATGAAACCTGGAATCTGTCTTCTCGAATGGCGGAAGGGCGGAAAAAATACTTTAATTTTAGCGGAGGAACGCAAAAAACAGTTCCCATTGGGATTTGGTTTTCGCGTTTTCCGCGGTTAGATTTTTCTCAGATTGAAAAGCGCAAGCTGGTCTTTATGGGGCATATTCTGGAAAAACAGGGCGTGCAATATGTTATTTCAGCAATTCCTGCTATAATAAAGGAAGTTTCCGATTTTAAATTTCTAGTAATTGGTGGCGGAGAATATCTGGAAAAATTAAAAGAGCAAGCGAGAAAATTGGAAGTGGCGGAATTTATCGAATTTACCGGTTATGTGGAAAAGCATAGTGATGTGGAAAAAATGCTTTCCCGGTGTGCTTGCGCGGTTGCGTTGTATGAAAAATACGATCAAAATGGCAATCTGAGTTTTACAAATTTTTCCGATCCGGGGAAAATTAAAGCTTATTTAGCAGGAGGGTTGCCAATTTTGCTTTCCGATGTTTCACACAATGCAAAAGAAATCGAGGAAAAGCATTGTGGATTCATCATTAGTCAAGATAAAAACGAGATTGCTCAGAAGGTGGTGGCTCTTCTCAAAGATGAAAAAACTTTGAAAGAATATCGCAAAAATGCCATTGCATATGCGAAAAAGTTTAATTGGGATGTAGTTTTCAGAGAAGAATTGGAATTGATTTTAACAAAAAATGTAAAAAAAGTAACTTAATGTTAGGGGTTTTGTCGCAAAAAATTTTCAATAAAACGGTATTTTTAACCTCCAGAATGCGGGCCGTTTTTTGGGGTCTGTTTTGCAAAAAAATGGGCGTGGGCGTATATATCATGAAGGGATGCTATATTATGAGTCCTTTTGGAATTGAAATTGGAAACAATGTCAGTATTAATCGTTATACGACAATATCGGGCCAGGGCGGATTGAGAATCGGCAATAATGTAATGATTGCTCCAAATTGCAATATATTGACGTCAAATCATGAGTATAGGAAAAGAGGAGTTCCAATGATGTCTCAGGGAGAAAGTATGGGCCTGGTGGTGATAAAAGATGACGTTTGGCTTGGGGCAAACGTTGTTGTGTCTCCGGGTGTAACAATCGGGGAGGGTTCTATTGTTGGCGCTAATGCAGTAGTAACAAAAAACGTTGATCCCTACACGATAGTTGGTGGGGTTCCTGCGAGATTTATAAAAAACAGATTTAATGAGGACCATAAATAATCAAAAAAATGGATCTATCAATTATCATAACAACAAGAAATAGAAAAAAGGATCTGATTAGGTGTCTTGAATCGGTACGCCGATCTAATTTTAAAAAGCTAGAGTGGGAACTGATAATTGTTGATGATAGCTCTGATGATGGAACCGAGAAACTTGAGATTAAAGATTTTGATTTTTCTAACATAAAAATTGTTCACAATGTCAAACAGAAAATGATGGTTAAATCGCGGAATATTGGCGTTAAGGAGTCAATCGGTGAGTATCTGATGTTTATTGATGATGACAACGTGTTTGATTCGGAGATGCTGAATGAATTGGTTGATTTTGCTCAAAGAAATAAAATTTATGGTATAGTTGGTCCATCAATGTATTATTTAAGCACCAAGGAAAAGTATTTGGATTTTCAGAGGATAAATTTATTAACCGGAAAAACTTCAGGAATGATTGATAAGGCAGGTCGGTCAGTTTGTGAGAGTGATGGCATTCCTAACGCCTTTCTGATCAGAAAAAAAGTTTTTGATGAATGTGGTCTTTTTGATGAAAAATTAATTCAGACTTTCACTGAACCAGACTTTGCTTTTAATGCTAGAAAGTATGGTTATAAATGTGGAATAATAAAAAAGGCCAAGATTTATCACGACGTTAGCTCGGATGATGTCATGCGTTCAAGGGCATTGGGCGGACAGTATACGCAAAAAGCCTATTGCTTAATGCGAAACAGGGCAGTGATGGTTTCTCGCTATGGCAAGTGGTATCAGAAAGTTGTATATCTGATAGTTTTTTCCTGGTTTTGGCCATTGACCTATTCTATTTTGATGCTTCGGGAGAGAAGATTTGACTTAATCAAACTCTATTGGAAGGGATTTCTTGACGGAATGTGGTATTTTCTTACCGGAAAACTAAGAAATTCTTTGGGAAAATAAATGTGTGGAATTTTAGGACAATTAAATAGAACTGGACCGGTAAATCAAGAGCTATTTTCGGAAATGCTCAATACTCTCAAAAAAAGAGGCCCCGATCAGTCGGGTGATTTTTTTGTTGATAATATTGCCTTGGGTCAAAGACGTCTTTCTATCATTGATCTTTCAGAAGCTGGAAAGCAGCCAATGTTTAATGAAGATGAAAGTATCGCCATAATTTTCAATGGCGAAATATATAATTATCAAAATGTTAAAAAAGAATTGGGAGGCGATCATCAGTGGAAAAGCAAGTCAGACACGGAGGTTTTGATTCATGGCTATGAGGAGTTTGGGCAAAAAATAGTGGAAAAAATCGAGGGGATGTTTGCCTTTGCTATTTATGACAAAAAAAATAATCTCCTGACGCTGGCGCGTGATCATTTTGGGAAAAAACCGCTGTATTACTATTTGGACGAAGAAATTTTTTGTTTTGCATCAGAGCTTAAGGCGATTATTGAGAATCCGCAAATTAAACAAAAATTAAAAATTGACGAGTCATCCTTAGCAAAATATTTATTTTATGGCTACATTCCTTCGCCTAATAGCATATTTGACAAAATAAAAAAACTAGAACCGGCGACTACTTTCCAGTTTGATTTGAAGAATTGGAAAATAATCAATAGATATGATTTTTGGAAATTGGAAGATGTTAAAATAAAAAATAATTATCCAGAGAATGAAGTATTGAGCAGAGTAGAGGAATTAATTAAGAAATCAGTTGAAAAAAGACTAATGGCAGATGTTCCCTTAGGAATCTTTTTGAGCGGAGGTGTGGATAGTAGTTTAATCGCAAAGTATCTTTCCGGATATTCTCCACAAACAAATGCGTTTACTGTTTGCTATAAGAATTCGCCTGAAGCGGATGAATCGGAGTATGCCAAGAGAGTGGCAAATAAGCTGGGCATAAATTATAATCTTTGCTATTTTGAAGACCAAATTGTCCAGGAAAATTTCTTAGAAATTTTGGATTATCTGGATGAACCAATGGCGGATGCAGCAATCATTCCACTCTATTTCGTTTCTAAATTTGCTAAGGATAAAATTACTGTAGTTTTGAGCGGTGATGGTGGGGATGAAATTTTTGGAGGATATAATAAATATAAAGCGCAGAAATTTATTGAGGACTTTGGTTTTTTGGGTTTCCTTTCCGAACTTGGCGGAAAACTTATCTCTAAAAAAAGCCCATATTATAAATTATTGAAAAGCTTCGGTTTGGATTTTAGTGCGCGTCAGTTTATTTTTGGCAGCGGTAGCTTTCTACCGGAAGAAGCGGAAAAATTATTAAAAAAACCAATAAAACTCGATCTGGTTTTTGAAGAAGCGCGAAAATATGAAAATACTTTCGAACAAAAAGATGCGATAAACAGAAGTTTATTTTTAGATTGCAAAATTCAATTGCCTGACTGGTATCTTGTGAAGGGGGACCGGGCGACAATGGCGACATCGCTTGAGATGCGCAATCCGCTTTTGGACAAGGATTTAGCGGAGTTTGCTTTTTCGCTTTCTGGAAAATGGAAAATTAGAAATGGCGAGCAAAAATATGTTCTAAAAAAACTAGCCAGCAAATATTTCGACCAAGATCTTGTCTATAGAAAAAAAAGCGGTTTTGGTGTACCATTGGACAAGTGGATTAGGCGGGAACTAAAGGACTTATTTCAAGAATTTTTATTTAAAGACAATGGATTTTTTGATCTAGGATATGTAAAGCTGATCTATGATGAACATATGACAGGCAAGATGGATCATCGTTTTAAACTTTTGAGAATTTTTAATTTTAATTATTGGCACAGGAAATACTATGAGTAAGAAATATTTAGACAGGATAATAATCATTGGTGTTATTTTGCTTTTGGCCAGCGCTAGATTGATAAAGCACCCACTTAATTTTACTCCTATTACTGCTATGGCATTATTTTCTGGGTGCTATATGAAGAAATATCGCTGGCTTATTGTCCCATTTTTGGCATTATTTATTAGTGATTTATTTATTGGACTTTATGATATAAAATTAATGTTTTTTGTGTATTTGTGTTTTTTGGCGACCTTTTTATTGGGACGAGTCTATTCAAATCATAAAAGGTGGTATATCTTGATCGTTGTGTCCATTATTAGCTCGGTAATTTTCTTTCTGTTTACTAATGCATCGGTTTGGATTTTTACTTCCTGGTATCCTAAAACACTCGCTGGACTGGAGACGTGTTTTATGATGGCAATCCCATTCTTTAGAAACACTATCGCTGGCGATTTGGTTTACTCAGTTATTATTTTTGGTTTTTTTGAGTTTGTGACCAGCTATTTTTCTAAAAAACAAAAATTAGCAGAATCAACAACGTAAAAAGTTAAAAGAGTATGACTAATACATGTTTATTGATAAATATCAGCAATGTTGTCCCAGGGAGTGGTAATGCCGTTATGCCGCTGGGGATTTTAGCTGTTGCTGGAAGCCTTGTTGCTCGCAATGTTACTGTGGATATTTATGATGAAGCAGTTGATGGAGATTTCCTAAATCAAATAGGTAAATATTTCCAAAATTTCAAACCAAAAATGGTGGGTCTTTCGGTGATGACTCATAACCTTCAGAGAGCAATTATGATTAGTGAGCAGATAAAAAAAAATTCTCCAAATAGTCTAATTATTTGGGGTGGTTCCCATGTTACTCTATTTCCAGAGCAAATTGCAAAAATTTTTCAAGTCGATGCTGGAGTTCTCGGAGAAGGGCATGAAACCGTAGCCGAAATATTTGAGCGAATTACGGATGGTAGGGATTGGAAGAATGTCGATGGAATTTGCTTTCATGACGGAGAACGGGTAAGAATTAATCCGGAGGTTAAATCAAAAACGTATTCCTTAAAGTCTTTTCCGTACAATCTTCTAAATATTGACGGCTACCGACGAAATAGTTTAAATGGGAGTCAGCTTGTCCGTTTTGCCGATGTTATTTCCTCGGTTGGCTGTCCGTATAAATGCCGTTTCTGTATCAATGTTGCAGAAAACAGAACGTGGCGGGCGATGGATATGGGCGAGTTTGTTTCTCAGATTGAGGCACTTATCCAAAAATATGATATTAGATACTTTAATATTGGGGATGAATTTTTCTTTGGATCCATTCAAAGAGTGCGGGAGTTTATTCGAATGAAAAAAGAAAAAAACCTGAAATTTTATTGGTTTGCAAATATCAGAGCTAATCTCTTTGAAACAGTTGTGGATATGGAGTTTCTGAAGATCTTAAAAGAAGAGGGCTGCATTGAGCTGGATCTTGGCGCAGAAAGTGGCAGTCAAAGAGTTCTGAATTTATTAAACAAAAATATTACCGTTGCTGAAATTGAAAAAGCTAATCGAATGTGCAAAGAAGCCGGGATTAAAATCGGTTTGTCTTTCATTATTGGAATACCTGGTGAAACTTACGCAGAGATTTTGAAGACAAAAGATTTTATTATAAGACTTCTTGATGAAAATCCTAATGCTAAAATTTTTGGTCCGCAACTTTATCGTCCCTACCCTGGATCGCCATTGATTGAGGATGCAAAAGAATATGGATTCAAGATTCCGACAAGCAATGAGGAATGGATTGCGGAACTTTCTGATGATACAATCGGCAATATGTGCAAGACAAAAGAAATGCCTTGGCTGGAGAATCCGGAGTATGTCGACACACTTAATCTTTTTCTCTATCTTTATATCGGCACCATGAACCTTCGTGGCAATCTCGGGGTAGTTTCTCGAAATATCAGAAAAATTGCTAATAAGTGGCTCGGGTTTGTTTTGAGGAATAATATTTACAGATTTCCAATTGAAAAATACGCGTGGAATTTTGTAGTTAATAGAAAATAATAGCTATGAAAAATATTCTCTTTATTTCCCCTGAATATCCACCCGAAACAGGGGCGGGCGGGATCGGAACTTACGTGTACGAAATGGCGAAGGCCATAAAGCGTCATAATCAAGTTATGGAAGTTTCTGTTTTGAGTGTTTCTTTCGAGAAAAGCAAAAGGACTCGAGAGGAGGATATTGAAGTGATACGTGTGAAGGCCAATCGCCATAATCCTCTTGGGGTCTATTGGGCTATTTCCTGGTGGCTGCTGAGAAACTATAGAAAATATGATTTAATAGAAGATGAAATTTTTGGCGGTTATGCGGTTTTTGCTAAAATGATTTTAGGAAAAAAATACAAATATATTGCTCGACTGCATGGCACAAGCCATGAAGTTTATTCTTTGGAAAGAAAAAATAGTCTAAAATATCTTATCTTCAGAACTGTTTTGAATTTATTTGAGAAGTTTATTGTAAAAAGAGCTAGGTTGATTATTGCAAACTCTTCTTTGATGGGGGTATATTCATTCTTTCTCTGGAATATTGATTTTTCCAGAATGAGCATCCTTCCTCTTCCAATAACATTAGAAAAGCATGAGACTAAGTGTGGTATTTTGCCAGAGAAGTTGGTGGGAAAGGATTATTTTCTTTTCTATGGGAGTTTGCAGAAAAAGAAAGGTAGCGCTATCCTGAAAAGAATAATAGAGCGAATAATGATTGGATATCCAGAAGCACTCTTTGTAATTGTTGGAAGAGATTGCGAAGGCATGTCTGGGTTCTTCGAGGGGAATGATAGGGTAATTTTCTTGGGCTATATTGGAGAAAAAGGAAGACTTCATCCCATTATTAAGAATGCAAAATTGGTCATCCTGCCATCACAGTTTGAGTCATTCCTCTATACCGCAGTAGAATCCATTACTCTTGGAACGCCAACGATTATAACAAGGAATTGTGGAGTAGCGGAGTATATTAGGACATTTTCTGATTATGATAATGTTGTCACGAGTCAGAATGATGAGAATGAGTTTATGGAAAAAATAGACGCAATTATTGAAAATTATGCCGAGGCTAAAGTAAAAACAGCTCTTCAGCGTGAATATTTCGCTAAATGTTTCAGTCCCGAATTAATTACGGGGAAATATGTTAAACTTATAAATGAAAATTATGGCAAAGAAAGAGGTATCTGCTAATTTGGTAAAAAGAGTAAACGAGTTATTTAGTGATCTTGAGGGCAATGAATATGATAATATTCATGATGAAATTTTCGTTGACGAAGCAATGAATTGGAAAGAATGGTCAAAGAGATATTTTTCAGGCAAAGGCGCTATGGTAGTTTTGGATTTTAGTGCTGGCACCGGTTTTGTTCCTTCTGTGATGCTAGATTATCTCGCTGATGGCAGTGAAATGAAACTAGTTGACATCTCAAGAGAAAAACTAGAAATTTGTAAGAAAAAATTTTCCCAAGTTTTTACGGTTAATTTTGAGTATATTAAAATAGATTCCGATACTATGTCAGAAATTCCAAGTAACTCAGTTGATGCCATAACCGTGAATTCTGTTTTGCATCATCTGCCAGATTATAAAAAAGTACTAAGAGAATTTGATCGATTATTGAAGAAGGATGGAATTTTGATGGTTGCGCATGAGCCAAACTATAAGGCCAGCAGATCTGTCTTGCTTAAAATGATTAACTTTATAATCAGTCCGAAGGATGCTTGTTTTGACTTAGTTTTGAAATTAGGCCTATATGACAAATTTAGCAAGTTGACCGGAGAAAATGAGTATAAGAAAATCTGCCAAAAAATAAATGATCAATTGTTAAAGGAGGGAGTAATAGGGCATGAGTTGAAACTTGATGAAATTTTTGGAATTATTGACATCCATGTGGCTAGGGGCGGCATTGATTTTCAAAAAGTTAGAAAAGAGTGTTTGCCCAATTTTGGAATTCTCGAATATGGTACGTGTAATTATTTGAAAAAAAGCAAAAAACTCGATTTTCTAAAAAAGATATTTCCGAACAGGGGATTGATTTTCTACTCGATCTTGCACAAAATAAATTAATTTTTTTAATACCTCGTGATTACTATGGAAAGAGAAATATTCGAAAATTATATGTCAGTGGTCTACTCCTCATCAGATCGAAATGCGAATATCGAGAAGGAGTATGCCAATCTTTATTTTTGGAACAAGAAATATGTTGGCAGTCATCTGCCAAGGGACAAAAACAGTCGAATTTTAGATATTGGGTGCGGATTGGGCCAAAATCTATACACTTTCTCTCGATTAGGCTATAAAAATTTTACGGGAATTGATATCTCTTCTGAGTGTATCGCTTTTTGCGAAAAAAAAGGTTTCCACGTGGAAAAAGTTTTAGCAGAGGAGTATTTAAAAGGAAAGAATGATTTTTTTGATGTGATTACAATTTATCATGTTGTCGAGCATATTAAAAAAGAAGAAATAATAAGTTTCTTAAAAATATTAAAGAGTTCATTGAAAAAAGACGGAGTGCTGATTATTAATATTCCCAATGGAAATAACGCGATAAGCGGAAGTCATGATCGCTATGTCGATATAACACACGAAATATTGTATACTCCAGAATCCATGCAAGAGATATTGCTTCTGGCAGGATTTAAACCGAAAAATATTATGATAAAAGAATTAGTTGCCTATGCGCCTAATGATAACAAGTTATTAAAGAAAGTGCTAAAAAAGATTGTGTTGCCAGCGATCACTCGATTAGTCGATTTGGTTTGGTATATTTTTTTCATATCCCAAGGAGCGTCCCCTAAAAAAAATCGTCCGGTTTTAATTTCAATAAGTAGAAAATAATGATTTTGCGGAAAAATACCTATATTTTTTTGTTTGCAATTTTTGCTATCAGCATTGCTAATAATATTCCAGCTGGGTATATTTTTTTAAGTGGCGATTTTGCTCAGATCCTAAATTTTTCTTTTGTCCTGGAAACTCTAAAATATAATTGGGCAAGTTATGGACTTGGCGGTTTTTCTATTCTATTCAGCTATTTTCCTTATTTTATTTTTTTTGCGATTATTCAGGAAATAGTAGGGGTAAATCACATTCTCATTTTTTATTCAGCCTTTTTTTTATTGAGCAGCTTCTTATCTTTTAGAATATTTTCTAGAGCTTTTTTTTCTGCTAAAAAAGAATTTATTATCAATGTGCTTTCCTTTACTTATGCATTGAATATTTACACTTTTAATAAATTTATTTCTCCTACGCCATTCTCTTTTCTTTATTTAGTTATTCCGCCAATTTTTGCTTTGACTTATAAGTATTTCTTAAAAAGCAAGCTGATTGATGTGAACTTGTCGATTTTGGGCATAGTTTTGTTTGTTGCAAATATTGCTTTCGGTAATGCGGCTTTTTTTATATCCCTAAACATCTTTTTGTTCGTCTTTTTGCTACTGGTGTTGTTTTTGCATAGAAAAACTATAAAGTTTGTTTTATTTTTCAAAAAAGCTTTGATTTTTTATGGTCTTTTCTTTTTAACTAGCTTTATAGCTATTATTCCTCAGATACCCGGGCTACTCAATATGGTTAGTAATTTTTCTGGCGGCGGCGGTTATTTTAATCTAGATGAATGGATATTCTGGCAGGCATTGGACTTTAGGGGTTTGTGGTTTTTTTCTGATGATATTTTGGGGATGACGAAAATATATTCAATAGCTGCTCTTTTGCCCGGAATGACTCTTTTTATTTTTTTTATCATTGCCATTCGTAAAAAGCATTTACACGAAAAAACTAAAATCGTTGCTATTTTTGCTAGCTTGGTTTTTTTTGCAATTTTTTTGATTAACAAGGGCAAGGGTATCTTAAGTAAGGAGGCAGTTATGGAAATTTTTGGCGGAAATCCGATTTTTTCTTCCATTCGAAGTCTAGACAAGACTTTGATTTTTCTTCCATTTTTTATGCTCATTGTAATCCTGCTGTTTTTAGGGAGTATTGAAAATAAAAAAACTAGTTATGTTGTTAGCGTTTTGTTTTTATTTTTTACCACTGTTCCGCTATATCCAGCTTTTCAGGGTAAGCTGCTAACTAATTATATGGGTATCGATATTGGTAAGGATTATAAATCAAGCGAGTACGCCTATATAGTAAAAATTCCTGACGAATATTATGCATTGAGTAATAGATTGGCGATGAGAAGATTGGACTTTAGACTTTTTAGCGCCCCCTATAATGTGCTTAACTCTATCGGCTGGATTAATTTTCCCAAGTGGAAAGCGATTGGATCTGATCCGACTATCCAGTTATTTAATCAACCAGTGGTGCAAATGAATGCCCCACAAGCTTTTGGTAACTGGAATTATGGTAAGATCTGGAATGAGCAGAATGAAGAGAATTCCGGGTGGCTTATTCCTTTTGTTGATCTCCTGGGTATTAAATATATTATTTTTCATAAAGACGTAGCAGATCAATTTGTTGCACAAACAATGGGCAAGATTGAGTATTACGAAAAAAACAATTTGATTACAAAAATTGAAGACAACAGCTACTTTAATGTGTACAAGATAAACAATTCGCAAGCTGCATTTTTTTACACTTCTCAAAATTCTATAATTTCACAAAGAACCATTGATGACTTGCCAAAAATTCTTTCTAGCCCCGATTGGCAAACTCGTTCAGCAGTATTCTTTGCAGGGCAAAATGTTGGACGAGAGAATGTTCTGGAAAAATTAAAGAGTAGTAATAATCAAAATAGCAGTGATTCCGGTAATAATAATTGTGTAGATAAAGGTGGCGTGGTGTCGCCAACTTTGGAATTCAAAAAAATCAATCCGACCAAATATCGCGTGCGGGTGCATGGTGCAAGCGGAGTTTTCCCACTAGTATTTTCTGAAAGTTTTCATGATGGATGGAAAAGCTATTTAGTAAATCAAGGAGTGGATTCCCGCCTACGCGGGAATGACAACTTAAGCAAATATAAAACATTAGACGGTAATGCGGAGGATCAGGCGACAAAAGATGAATTGCAGAATGATCTTGACAATGGTTATGTGACGACACTGGGGGATGGAAAGGAAAAAACGATCGAACATAAAAAATGGGCCGACCCCGTAAAATCGTCTGCTGACGATCACGGGGCAAGCGGGCAGGAGCAGTTGGATTATGCGGAAAAATATAATATTGACTTTGTGTCCAAAAATTTTCAAGGCACAATTCAGAATGATAATTTGCCAAACGGGCATTTTTGGGAGACCTGGTTTCGGCGTCCGATTGAAAATAATGCCAATCATCTGACAGCCAATGGCTATGCTAATTCTTGGGTGATTGATACAAATCAAGTTTGTGCTGGTGGCAATATTAAATGTATTAGGAATCCCGACGGGACGTATGATTTTGAAATGGTGGTGGAATTTTGGCCGCAGAGACTTTTTTATATAGGCTTGGCGATATCTTTGTCGACATTGCTAGCGTGCATTGGGTATTTAGTTTATGACTGGAAAAAGAGGCGCAAACAAAAAAAGCTTGACCGGAAAATAGTTTAGTGTTATTATATCAGTATGATAAGACTAAAAGAAAAAATATGAAAAACAAATTGCCGGATGATCAGATCGCCTTTTATCAAACACCGGAAGGCTCAGTAAACATTGAGGTGCTATATTCTGAGGAAAATATTTGGTTGCCACAAAAACGTATGGCGGAGCTTTTTGATACGACGGTGCCAAATGTTAATATGCACTTAAAAAGCGTATTTAGGAAGAAGGAATTGGATGAAGGTTCAGTTATTAAGGATTTCTTAATAACTGCTAGGGATGGGAAAAACTACAAGACGAAATTTTATTCTCTCGAAGCGATTATTGCTGTTGGTTATCGGGTAAATTCTGAGCGAGGCACGCAATTTCGCAAGTGGGCGACTGGAATTTTGAAAAATTATATCCATAAAGGCTATGCACTGGATATTGATAGGATGAAATATGGTTCTCGCTTTAGTGCTAGGTATTTCGAAGATCTGTATGAAGAAATAAAAGATATTCGCACCAGTGAGCGAAGGATTTATCAAAAAATTACCGATATTTATGCAACGGCAATTGATTACTCGCCTAAAGCTTATGAAAGTAAAAAATTCTTTGCGACAGTCCAAAATAAGCTGCATTTTGCTATTACCGGAAAAACGGCGGCGGAGATTATTACAGAGCGTGTGAGTAGCAAGAAAGAAAAAATGGGGCTGACTTCTTGGCAACGGTCTCCGAAGGGGAAAATTATGCCAAGTGACGTGGTAATTGCCAAAAACTATCTTGCTAAAAAAGAGCTTGAGCACTTAAATCGCATTGGGAATATGTACCTAGACTACGCTGAAATGCAAGCGATTCGAGGCAGGGCAATGACAATGAAAGATTGGGTGGCTAAACTTAATGCTTTTCTTAAATTTACCGAATATGAAATCTTGATGAATGCAGGGAAAATTAGTCACGAAGTGGCGGAAAGTTTGGCGCTCGGTGAATATGAAAAATATCATGTGAAGCAAGATATGGATTATGTTTCTGATTTTGATCGTGAAATAAAAAAAGTGCTAGGGGCGCAGAAAAAGAAAAGAAAATAATGCTTTTATTCGTCTTGTTGATGCTATTTGTGGATTAGTCAGGGATCAAAATGGTAGTAATTGGGCCAAAAAAACTGTAACCAGGATGATAAAAGAAAAGCTCATTTCTGAACGCTGAAAAAATAACCCCCTTTTTTTTCATAGAGGGCTGGTGGGATATTTGTCAAGCTAACTAGTTTCGGCGCAGAAAGTGACAGGCTGGGGATATTTTGATACAATAAAACAGGTCATTAACTTAATTGTAGATTGCTGGGTTAGCTGGTATTATTAGTTTGGTATATGCGAAAAAAACAGAACCTCATCCTGATAGTTTGCGCATTTTTGCTTATTTTAGTGCCATTTTTTTGGAATCATGGTTTTTTTCGTGTTGGAGGTGATGATGGAAAACTATACTACCAATTTCCTTTTGAACAAATTTCGAGTTACAGGAATAGCATTATTTCAGATAATTCGGCTGGTTCGCTGGGGTCATATTTCCCAATTCAATTTGCAATCCCATTTTTGACTTTTATTGGAATGGTAAAATGGGCATTTTATTTTTTAGACACCCAATCGCTCTTATTCGGTCTCAATCTTGCCGGAGGTTTTTTATTTTTCTATCTTTCTCTTGGCCTGTTTATCACGGATGATGACTGGGATAGTTTTTTTATTAAAATATTTTCCGGTCTTTTTTATTTATTTTCCACCTTTTCTTTTTTCACTGTCTGGAGTCTTCAGCTTTTTTCAGTGTATCTGGTTTCTGTTTTTCCCTTGTTATTTTATTTATTCATCAAGGCTGTCTTGAAAAAAAACTATATCTATTTGGTCACAGCCGCTATTGTGAGTTTTTTGTTCAGCGTTGTTTTGTGGACGACCCCATGGCTAATGGCTTTGATTATTTCCACATCCCCGTTAGTTTTTTATGTATTTCTAAAGAATAAGAAAGTATTTGCCAAAGCCGTGGTCATTTTTTTATCCCTGGCGGTACTCGTGAATTTTTATTGGCTGGTCCACTTTGTTTATGCGCCGTTTAGCTCCGACAATAGTGGAGATGCTATATCTAGCGTAACCTCCTCGCAATTTAGAGAGGATAATAATGGGATTATTATGGATGTTTCTCGGCATAATCAGCTGATGTATCCCATGTTCAATCTTTTTCATAAGCAACTTCAGGAAACTTCTCATTGGGCGAATTATGGAATTTATCGAGATTGGAATCTTAAGTTTTTTTCCTTGAATTTGATTTTTTTGCTAATTGTTTTTTTGGGAGCTTTTTATGCCAGTAAATCCAATCGAGACAGGCGTGGTTTGTTTATCGCATCTCTGGCAGCTTGGGTGATCGGGTTATTCTTTTTTACTGCCCATGTCAGTTCTTGGGGCACGTCGGTTTTTCTTTGGCTCAACACCAACATCCCGGGATTTTCGATGTTTCGCAATATGCATGATAAGTTTGGCTTGGCGCTTGCTTTTAGCTATGCTTTTTTGCTGGCGATCAGTTTGAAGATATTTTTTGAGAATTTGGATAAAATTTTAATTAAGAAAATTGTCCTGGTTAGCATTTTTTTGATTACAATCCTAGGCGCTAAGCCGTTTATATTTGGTGATTACTATGAGAGTCCGATTTGGACAACGAAAAATACGCACAATACAATCAAAGATTTTAATGCCGATTTCTATGACCTTTTGGATTATCTAAAAAATAATCATGAAGCATCGCGCTATCTTTGGTTGCCGATGAACCGCGCGGGCTATACATTGATTCAAGATAAGAATTTGGATAATCATTATTATGCCGGCACTTCACCGCTGCAGTTTTTAGCAAACACTTCTGATTTTGCGGGCTTTATGAGCTTTGGAAAATTTAATGTTTATTTGCAAAACTTAATTTTAGACAGGGACTACGCGAGTGTGGGCAAATTCATGCAGGGGATGAATGTTAAATATATCATTGTTAATAATGATATCTCGCCGGACTTGCAACAAAGCTATTTCTATAAAAGTGTGCTCTACAATGCTCAGCAAAAGGATCTTTTTGATGTTGTTTTGGGTGACAAAGTGCGTGATTTTGGGAAGCGTTATTCGCTCTATAGGATAAATGATCAATTTGATAATGAAAAAATATACCTGACAAATACGATTGAAAAAGTTCCGCATGATTTTTCTCAAGTGAGCTATGAAAAAATTTCCAGCTCCGCGTATCAAATTAAAATTAGCAACCTGGCGGAAAAAGAAAAGTTGGTATTTTTGGATCCATATCATAAGCTCTGGGAATTGCATTTCACGCCGGATGACAGGACATTTGTCAGCGGATCGCACGATTTGGTCTTTGATTATGCCAACGGCTGGACAATTGATCCGCAAGATATCCGAAAAAACTTCCCTAAGAGTGATTACAAAGAAAATCCTGATGGCTCAATAGATTTGGAGTTGACATTATATTTCAAACCGGCAAAATATTTTAATTACGGAGTAGTTGTCTCAGGCCTAACTCTTCTTTGCTGCATTGCATATTTGGGCTATGCCTGGAAAAAGCAAAGAGGGAGAGCTCTCGCTAATAAAGCTAAATAGAAAAGAGAAGATGCAAAACGGATTGGTTAAAAAAATATTTGATTTTATTGAAAAAAGTTTTCAAAAAATAGGTCGAAAAAAAATATTTTTTTTTGCCCTATTTTTTCTGGTTATTTCTTTTGGTGCATGGCTTAGGCTATACCATTTTGCCGATTGGATTCACTATGAAGCGGATGAGTCACGAGACAATATTCTTGTGGCAGAGGCGATTAAGCATGGGCCATCTAGCTTGCCGTTGCTTGGCCCCAGGGCGTCCGGTACGCAGCTGCGGCTTGGGCCGGCTTATTATTATCTGGAATATTTTAGCGCTCTTATTTTTAGCGATACGCCACAGGGACATGCTTTCTTTGTGCCCCTGCTTTCCATTGCATCAATCCTGATATTCTATCTGCTTTTGCATCGGTTTTTTAATATAGCCATTTCGCTTTCTCTGACGTATCTTTATTCAATCAGTTTTTTTGTGGTGATACATTCGCGTTACGGTTGGAATCCTAACGTGTTGCCATTTTTTGTGATAGCGGGAATTTATTGTCTTTTGCGAGCAACAGATGGGCAATCAAAATATCCTGGAAGATGGTTTGTGGCTTGTGCTTTTCTCTTTGGCGTGGCAACTCAGGTTCATTTTGTCGCATTCTTTGCTTTACCGGCGCTGACCATTTGCTATCTTCTCTACAAGCGAACCAAATTTTCCTATAAAGCCTGGGGCGCCAGTATTCTAATAATCATTGCGCTTTATATTCCCGTAGTAATAAATGATATCGCACTTGATGGGTATAATTTTCGAGAGTTTGTGAGAGCATTTTCGGTGAAGTCCGATCAAAAAGAGACTATTTTAGAAAAGTCCATTATTGTGATGCGATCAGGATCAGAATATTATGCATTAATCTTGAGTGGCAACGATCGCATTTGGACACCAAGGATAAAATTCGAAAAAGGCTGGGTTGGTCTGTCATGTAAAAATCATTGCAAAAAAACTAGTCCCTGGGTGAACTATTCGGCTATGAGCTTTTTTCTTTTTGGTGCGCTACTTTTTATTTGGAGAATGTTTGCGAGAAAAAAACAATTTATCATTATCGGACTTTTTTTTCTGATCGTGTTTCTTATGTTTGTTCAAATTTCCGGTGCAATAGAGTCGCACTTCTATTTTTTGGTTATCCTTATGCCTTTCTTTTTTCTTGGAAATATAATCGAGCTAATCTGGCAAAGAAATGCCTTGGTGGCAAAAATAATTCTGGTCGGTTTTGTGATTATTTTTTCCTACACCAACATATCTCGCGTACTTCAGCGGTTCTCAGAATTAGGTAACGCTGATAAAAAAATGATTTCAGTTGAGGCTGATCGAGTAATTAACGAACCTGAACGTATCTCGTTGAAGCAATTTCAAGCTATTTCTAGGTATATGGCAGGAAAGTACGAAGAAAATGGCTATCCCGTACTTATAAGTGCCGAGAATATTTATTTTCGCTCTTTTATGTATCTAACGGAAAAAATGGGTGCTCCTTCCGGTCCGCTTGATAAAAATAGTGTCTATCTTCATGCCAATCCGTTTGTTATTCTCCGGACTAAAAGATCCAAGAATATAAATGCTTATCTAAATAATTATGATCTTATCAATAAGAAGGAATTTGGGACGCTTAGCTTATTTGAGCTCAGTCCAAAAGCGCCAAAAAGTTCAGCAGTTGAAGTTCCTCCGTTGGTGGATAGTTTTCGGTATATAGCGGTGCCTTTTCAGATTACCTGGGGCGATGCGCTTAGCAAAATACGGACAGGGAATTTGGGTATTTGAGTAATAATAAAACGTAAGGTGTATATATGAAAAAACAAAATTTACTAACCGGATTGAATGGGTTTGTCGCAGACTGTCGTCAAAAATTTGGTGGAAAGAATCTTAAATTAAAAACATTGTTCAATAGGCAGTATTGGCATGTATGGATTATTGTAGTAATTATTCTGCTTTCTGCGTGGCTCAGACTCTTCCATTTTGCAGATTGGTTACACTATGAATTTGATCAGTCGCGGGACAATATTTTGGTTTCCGAAGCATTGAAAAAAGGGCTGGGTAGTCTGCCGATGATGGGTCCTCGGGCGGACGGCACCCAGTTGCGTGTCGGGCCGATATATTATTATTTTGAGTATGTTAGCGCCTTTGTTTTTGGCGATACGCCCCAGGGGCATGCCTATTTTGTAGCGATTTTTTCGATTGCATCAGTTCTGGGTCTATATATGCTTTCAAAAAAATTTTTTAACACTACAATCTCGCTTGGTCTGGCCTATCTGTATTCAATCAGTTTTTTCATGGTAATCTATTCTCGCTTTGGCTGGAATCCAAATCTTTTGCCATTTTTTGTGATAGTGGGAATTTATTGTCTGTTGCGTGCAACTGAGAAAAAAACAAAGCATCCGGGCCGATGGTTTGTTATTTGCATGATTCTTTTTTGCATAGCGACACAGCTTCACTTTGTTGCTTTCTTCGCTTTGCCAATTTTTCTAGTGGCATATCTTCTATATATGCGTCCAAAGTTTTCTTGGAAAGTTTGGCTAGCGAGTGTTGGTATTGTTGTGATGTTTTACATTCCGGTGGTAGTCAGTGATGTGGTAATGAAGGGATTTAATACAAGGCAATTTGTCCAAGCATTTGCGACAAAGACGGAGCATACGGATTCATTTTCAGTAAAAACGATTAACACCGTTCGTTCCGGCGCAGAAAGCTACGCCATGATTCTAAGCGGCAATGATCGGATTTGGACGCCGGAGATAAGATTTAAGGACGGTTGGATTGATGTTTCTTGCAAAAATTCTTGCAAAAAAACTAGTCATTGGTTGTCATATTCGGCAATCGGGTTTTTTCTTTTTGGGGTGCTTCTGCTTATTTGGCAGATGGTTAAAAGAAAAAAAACAATAATTATTATCGGGCTATTCTTTCTGGTGACATTTTTGATTTTTACGCGGATTTCTCTTGAGCCGCGCTTCTATCTTTTGGTTGCTCCGCTCCCGTTCTTTTTTCTGGGGAATATCATAGAATTTATTTGGCAAAAAAATTCACTTATTGCTAAGATTATTTTTTTATGCATCATCCTTTTGTTCTCTTATACTAATTTTTCGAGAATTTTGCAAAGATTTTCGGATTTAGCAGGTGCCGGTGAAAAATTGATTCCTGTTCATTCTGATCGCATCCTAAAAGAACCGGAGCGAGTTTCATTAAGGCAATTCGAAGCCGTATCCCGAGCAATGGCTAATAGTTATCAAGAAAACCATTACCCCGTTCTTATGGATAGTGAGTTATTGTATTTTCGTTCATTTATGTATCTAACGGAAAAAATGGGTGCTCCTTCCGGTCCGCTCGAGAAAGGCAAGGTTTTTCTGCATGCCAATAATTTTGCAATATTTAGAACAAGAAGAGTTGGTGGCTTGAAGGCATATTTACAAGATTATGAAATTTTAAGCAAGAAGGACTTTGGAACAATTACTCTGTATGAGTTAACTCCCAGGACAGACAGGGTAACAGACATTGATGTGCCGAAGTTGCCTGACAGTTTTGAATATATCCGCATACCTCAGCAAACAATCTGGCGTGATGCATTTGGAGGGTAAAGTTCGCTTGTTTTTTGGGTATAATTAGGCTATTATAATAAAGCTGGAGAATATTAGAACATGATGAAAAACTGGAATTATCAAAAAACCTTGAGCTTTGTGAAAAAAGAAAAACGCAGCTTTTTTGCGCTGGCTTTTTTATTTTTAGCCCTGCTGGTTAATTATGCGCTTTACGCCAATTACAAAAAAACCGCTGAATCATGTGCTAATGGAAAATGCTTAACCAGCTCGCCGGAAAAACCGCAACTATCACAAGATACTGGCTATTACTATGTTGACGATTTATTCAAAAATCAAGAATCCGGTTATTATCGCCTAACTTTTCGCGCAAAATCGGATCAGGCGGAAAAAGTATTGTTAAAGTTGAGCACGTACACCGAAAAAGAAAATCAAATTGAAGAACTGGTGCTTAGCCCTTCGGCTCAATTTCAAAAACAAGAAGCCTTTTTCTTTTTGCCGGATGGTTTCGATAGTTTGCTGTTTCAAAAAGAAAATCTCAATTCGGCGGGAAACACTTTTATTGAAATGGAAAGCATCACTAAGCTCAATATTACCAGCCAAGCTGAGCTGGCGTCAATGAAAAAAACTGTCATAGGCGAGACGAATATAGATACGGTCAAAATTAGTCAGTCGGTTTCCGATTACTCTTTCCCCTGGCTTAAAGAAGCAAAAACTATGCTTGGGCAAGTTTTTCAAGCGAAAGACGATATTATTTCCGGTGTAGCGCTTAAGATTGATATAAACAAAAATCTCAATCCCGGCAATCGACAATATGATTTAAGTTTGCGAGAAGTTAATTATGATGGAGAAAAAGTTTCCCTAAATGGTCCGGTGATTGCTGACAGCCCTTTTTCGATTAGTGGTATTGAAAAATATCGTCAGATTGATGGCACATTTCTTTTCCCGATGTATGGCGCGCTTCAAAAAGATAAATATTATCTTATTAGTATTGATAACTCGAAAGTGGAAGTCAGTGATCAAAATTATTTGGAATTCAAGGGAGGCAAGGACGATAGCAGCTATCCCGACGGTTCAGCTGTGATGAGAAAAGGCAAGGAGCTCTATCCGATTGATGGCGATTTATATTTTAAGATTTATGGGGCAGATCTTTCTTTGGAAAACGGGGTGAGAATTTTGAATGGTGCCAAGATTGAGGATTTAGGCAAGGGAATCGGCAAATATTCCTATGCTACCAATGGGAAATTTATTGATCTGTTTGATCTGGAAACCGCCTCTCTCGGGACAGCGTTTAGTGATGGTGATAAGGCTATCTATGCCCCGGCTCTCAATAATGCAAGTTTTAGCTATGACGTTAACACTCTCTATCCCATTAGCAAGATGAATTTTTCCGCCAAGCAACTCAAGGCAGGCTGGAAAAATGTCAAAGTGAGCTATTCTTTCGATCAAAACAGCTGGGTTGATTTGCCTTTCTCGGAAAAATCAGAAGCTGTTAGTAATGCTATTGGTAGCTTGCCTCTCGATCAATCAAGCGGCGCGGATAGTGGCAATTCTGACAATAATAGTGATAATAACAATTCTGCTGATAACTCCAGTGGTCAAAGTGATGTGGCAACACAGGAAACCGCGCAAGTCTTTAATGCGGATATCGTTCCGACAAAAGATGTCCGAACGGTTTATTTCAAGATTACCTATGATCCAAATGATACTAGTAAGGGTCGCTCTTTCTCGCTAAAAAATTTACAAATCACCGCAGATTTGAGGATCAAATAGATATTTGTTTTGATGAATAAAATGCTAATATTGCAAAATATGCTTAAAGAATTTTCACAAAAAACCCTGGGAGGAAAAATGCTTGAAGTTTTTGTGCTTTTGGCGGCATTTTTTTTGGGCTGGTATTTCCAATGGGAAACTGCTAATTTCGTATTTTTTATTCTGTTCATTATATTGATTATTCATCCGATTGCAAGTCGCTTTTCCGCAATCGGTGCCATTGTTTTTCTCGTCGCGACAGCAATTTTGCTTGCAATCAAGCAAGACAGTTGGGCCGAAACAAGCGCAATTTGGGCCTATTATCTTATGATTTTTACAGCCGTGCTGGCTTTTTATGAATTGCATGACGAAAAAGAGAGTGCTATAATGGCTAAGAATTAACTAAATATTAACCAATTTGGTTTATGGAAGAAAAAAAAGACCTTTCTGTCATTATTCCGCTCAAAAATGAAGCCGGAAATGTTATTGAGATGCACAGGCGAATCAAAGCGGCTTGCACAGAGTTGGGCAAGAATTATGAAATTATTTTTATTGATGATGGTTCTCAGGATGCAACAGTTGAGGAATGCAAGGGCTTGACGCCATTGCGGCTGATTAAATTTCGCAAAAATTTCGGTCAAACCGCTGCTTTTGATGCTGGCATTAAAGCGTCTTCGGGCGAGGTTATTATTATGATGGATGGCGATTTGCAAAATGACCCGGCTGATATTCCTTTGCTTTTGGAAGAGATGGATAAGGGTTATGACGTGGTAGCTGGTTGGCGTTGGCAAAGAAAAGATAGTTTCTCCAAAAAAGTTTTTTCGCGCGCGGCGAATTTTTTGCGCAAGATTTTAATTCAAGATAAAATTCATGATAGCGGCTGTAGTCTTAAGGCGTATAAGCGAGAATGCTTTAAGGATGTTGACTTGTTTGGTGAGATGCATCGTTTCATTCCGGCAATTTTGGAAATGCAGGGTTATAGGGTTGGAGAAGTGAAGGTATCTCATCATCCTCGTGTGCACGGCATAACAAAATATAACTGGCGTCGTGGCATGAAAGGTTTTGTAGATATGATTTCGATTTGGTTTTGGCGCAAATATGCCAATCGGCCGCTTCATCTTTTTGGCGGCAGTGGAATCGTCTTGTCTTTTGTCGGGTTTTTAATCTTAGTTTGGATGATGATTGATAAGATCTTCTTTCATGCTTCGCTTTCAGACAGGATCTGGCCACTCGTTGGAATATTTTTAGTGCTCGTTGGAATCCAACTTTTCATTTTCGGACTTCTCGCCGATATCCTTATTAAGAATTACTACAAGAGCCAAGGACATATGAATTATTCGATTAAAGAAATAATTGAAAGCTAAAAATAATTTATTAATTAGGCGAGTGCGGATTCGTACATTCGTACAAATTTGTAATTCGTAGAGAAACCATGAAGATCGCAGTCATTGGAACAGGTTATGTTGGTTCGGTTACGGGAGCGTGTTTTGCTGAGATGGGCAATACAGTTATTTGTGTTGACAAGGATCAGAAAAAAATTGATCAGTTTAGTTCCGGTAATGTGCCGTTGCATGAGGATGATTTGGATGAATTGGTTAGGGAAAATCTCAAGGCGAAGACTTTGCGTTTCACCACTAATTTTGAGGAAGCCCTAAAGGCTAGCAACATTCTTTTTATTGCTGTTGGGACTCCGCCCAATGAAGATGGTAGCGCTGATCTCACCCATGTGCTCGACGTGGCTCGTTCAATCGGGCAAATAATCGACCATCCATTGATTGTGGTGGACAAATCAACCGTGCCTGTTGGCACTGCTGAGTTAGTTAGAAAAACAATTGCTGAAGAGCAAGCAAAGCGTGGATCTGATATTCCTTTTCACGTTGTCAGTAATCCGGAATTTTTGGCTCAAGGAACAGCTGTTAAGGATTTTATGGAGCCTAGCCGAGTGGTCATTGGGGCAGATGACCCGGTTGTAATTGAAACAATGCGAGAATTGTATGGGCCATTTATGCGCAGAGAAAGCCGTTTTTTTGCCATGGACCCCAAAACAGCCGAGACTGTCAAATATGCGGCCAATAGTTTTTTGGCGGCTAAAGTTTCACTTAGTAATGAGCTGGCTAATATCTGTGCTCGTGTCGGGGCAGACTTTGATCACATCAGAAAAGCGATTGGTGCCGATCCAAGAATCGGTGAAGCGTTTATCTATGCTTCAGTGGGATTTGGAGGTAGTTGCTTTCCGAAAGACGTCAAAGCACTGGTGAAAATTGCCAAAGATTACAACTATGATGCGGAAATGTTTCGACAAACTCTTGCGACGAACGAAAAACAAAAACACGTTCTCAGCAACATGGTAGTCGACAAATTTGGCGAGGATCTGAAAGGCAAGACGTTTTCTGTTTGGGGTTTGGCGTTCAAGGCGGGAACTGACGATATGCGCGAATCCGCTGCTATAACGATTATCAACGATCTTATCGCGCGCGGGGCAAAAATCCAAGCGCATGATCCGGAGGCAATGAATATGGCCAAAACTCCTCAATATTTTGGCGACAATGAAAACATTGCTTATTTTGAAAGTAAATATGATGCAATTGATCATTCTGATGCGCTGCTCATCATCACGGAGTGGAAAGAATTTCGCAGTGTTGATTTTGATGAGATAAAAAAACGCCTAAAACAACCCGTGGTTTTTGATGGACGCCTTCTGTATGATCCAAAGAAAATGAAAGAACAGGGCTTCGAATATCATTCAATCGGTCGCGCTTCTTTGTAATCTCAATTTATGAAAATATTATTTTTCAACTATGAGTATCCGCCTTTGGGCGGGGGAGCGGCGAATGCGTCCAAGAGCATATTAAAAGAATATGCTAAACTTTCCGGTTTGGAAGTTGATTTCGTTAGTTCTTCTTTTAATAGCGAATATCATCTATATAAAATCAGTGAAAATATTCGTGTTCATCTTTTGCCGATTGGGAAAAATAGTGAAAATGCGATGTATCAATCGCAAAAAGATTTAATTGTGTATTCTTGGAAAGCCTTCATATTTGCAAGAAAATTAATCAAAAAGGCAAGCTTAGAAAAAAAGCCATATAATTTGACACATTCTTTTTTTACGGTGCCTTGTGGATTTGTGTCGATGCTACTCAGATTTGAATTTGGCTTGCCCTATATTATTTCTCTTCGTGGCTCCGATGTTCCTTGGTATAGCGAACGTTTTACTTGGATTTATTATATTCTTAAATGGCCGATTGTGTTTATCTGGAAAATGGCTGCCGCTGTGATTGCTAATAGCCTTGTGATTAAAAAGCTTGCACTGAAGAGTAGCCGACACCAAGAAATCGGAGTTATCTATAACGGAGTTTACACTGATATTTTTAAGCCACTGGAGAATCCGACATTGCACGAAAATTTCACGATTCTTTGTGCTTCTCGGCTTTCTCGGAGAAAGGGGTTTAATTATGTAATTGATGCTTTTGCTAAAATTTATAAAAAGTATCCCAGTCTTCGCTTGACTATTGCTGGCGGAGAGGGCAATGCCGAGGGAGAATTGAAAGAGCAAGTTAAAAAACTTGGACTTGAAAATTTAGTCCACTTCACTGGTCTGGTCACGCCTAACACGGAGTTTGTGATTCATCATCGCGCTTCGGATGTTTTTGTTTTACCTTCTGACAATGAAGGAATGAGTAATAATATGCTAGAAGCAATGGCTAGCGGAATGCCGATTATTATGACTCCGACTGGCGGAGCTGATGAGCTTATCGATGAGGGTGTGAATGGCTATATCGTTAAATTTAAAGACAGTGGAGATATCGCTGAAAAACTGGAAAAATTAATCAACGACCCTGCGCTAACTAAGAGTATGGGTATTGAAAGTCGAAAAATTGCAGAGAAAATGAGCTGGGAAAATGTAGCGCAGAAATATGCGGAAGTGTATAGACAAATTAGTAAAAAGAAATAATGCCAAAAAAAATAGCAAAGTTTGTTCTAAAATTATTAGTTAGTCTTGGACTTTTGACTTGGGTAATTCTCAAGATTAATTGGCATGAAGCCTGGACCTATCTTGTGCGTGTGCAAATTTGGCAAATAGTATTGTACCTGGCTTTGGTAGTTGTTGGTATGCTCATTTCGTCGTATAAGTGGAAGATCCTGGCTAATCACAAAAAAATTCATAGTCCATTTGGGGACTTTTTTAAGTTTTATCTGACTGGTTCTTTTGTAAATAATTTTATGCCGTCTTTTATTGGTGGAGACACGTATCGCGCCTATCAAATCGGCCGACCGGAAAAAAAATATCCCGAGGCTGCTTCGACTGTGGTGATGGATCGACTGACTGGTCTTGTTGCTGCTACGATTTTGGCCTTGTTTTTTAGTCTTTTGAATTGGAAAGTTGTCGCAGAAAACAAAGTTTTAGTGCTTTTTAATCTGGCGATTGTCGGATTTTTGGTGGTGGATTTGTTAATTATGAAAATCAGGAATTTTGCTTTTTTGCAAAAACTATCCGCAAGATTTTTGCCTGAAAAAATCCGTCATTTTTTTCGTGAGCTGCAAGCCTACAATCAAGATCATGGTGTGTTGTGGAAATCAATTGCTTGGGGTGGTTTGTTTGCGATGGTGGGAATGGCGATGGCAAATTTAGTGCTTTTGAAAGCGCTTGGTGTGCAAATTAGTTTTCTTAATTATCTGTCGGTTATTTTTCTTATTACAATTGTTTCGGCAATTCCTGTTACAGTCAATAACATCGGTCTCAAGGAATGGGCCTACGTGACCTTTTTTGGTTTTTTCGGAGTAAGCAGCGCTCCCATTATTGTTGCTGCAATCTTGGGGCGATTTCTCCAGATGCTTCTCAGTTTTGTTGCTTTTCCGATGTATTTGAAAAGTCGTAAAAAACAATAGATTCTATTTGTAATAAATCACCTTTTGTTTTATAATAAAGCTGTTGGGTGAAATACAAAAAAGAATTTTTTCAATGGGAATTTTTTCTAAAATTTTTAGCACAGGGAAATCTTCGTCGGATTATTATCTGTCGCTTGATATTGGAACGGAAGTGGTGAAAGCTCTCGTTTTTAAGGTTGATGCAGAAAACGGAACAGGGATTATAAAAGGCGTTGGACGGGCGAGACAAGGACTGAAAGATATGCATAGCGGGGCCGTTTCTGACATCACCGGGGTGATTGAAAATTGTCGACATGCGATTGATGCGGCAACACAAATGGCGGGAATAAAAAAGGTGGAAAAGGCGATTGTGGG
The DNA here is from genome assembly GCA_043725085.1 of bacterium. Taxonomy (GTDB): domain Bacteria; phylum Patescibacteriota; class Minisyncoccia; order Moranbacterales; family UBA2206; genus UBA9630. The sequence goes on along the minus strand of JAYSLY010000014.1, from coordinate 12,700 downwards.
CATTGCCGGTGAGTTGGTTAAAGGCACGACAACGACAGTGCACTATGAGAGAATTAAACCGGAAATGCGGATCGATTTTCCGGAACTGAAAAATATTATTCAAAAAGTTCAATGGAAGGCTTTTGATCGTATCCGCCAACAATTAGCCTGGGAAACCGGACATAACGAAATCGAGGTAAAACTTATCAACGCAGCAATTGTGGATGTGCGGATTGACGGGTATAAAATTACTAATCCCTTGGGTTTTCAGGGAAAAGATGTTTCTATCTCTGTCTTTAATGCCTATGCGCCAATGGTGCACCTGGGGGCACTGCAAACAATCGCGGATGAATTGAAGCTCGATCTTCTCTCTATTGCAGCCGAACCATATGCTGTGGCAAAATCAATGGGCGTGGATGATATTGTGGACTTCAGTGCTATTTTCATTGATATCGGCGGCGGAACAACTGATATTGCGCTCGTAAGAAATGGCGGTCTTGAGGGAACAAAAATGTTTGCTTTGGGCGGCAGAGCGTTTACGAAAAGATTAGCAGTTGAATTGAGTGTAGGCTTTGAAGAAGCGGAAAGCTTCAAGATCAGGTATGCCGAAGGGAAACTAGGAAAGGATGTTTCAGGAAAAATTGAAAAAATGTTTGCCGATGATTGCAACGTCTGGCTTTCCGGAGTGGAGTTGTCGCTCTCTGAATTTTCCGAGAATGACTTGTTGCCAAATAAGATATTTTTGTGTGGCGGAGGATCGGGATTGCCGGGTGTCAAAAAAGCACTCACGACCTCGACTTGGACGAAGAATTTGCCTTTTGCCAAGGAAGTGGAGGTAAGTTTTCTGCAACCAAAGGATGTGGTCAATATATTTGATGAGACAAGGGAATTGCGAGATCCGCAAGATATTACCCCAATGGGTCTGGCAAATTTAGTCATAGAATTGGTTGGAGAGGAAAAAGTGCTGGCAGGAATCCTCAGGCGCGCAGTGAAAATGATTCAGAAATAAGCTTAGTAATTAGTAAAGAGAAATGCTATGCATCAAACATTTTATATCGACATCGATGAAGAGATAACTTCGATTGTGGAAAAATTGAGAAAAACTGAAGCACCGGAAGCAGTCATGGTTGTGCCAAAAAGAGCATTGCTTATCCAAAGCATTGTTAATCTGAAATTGCTACGAAAGGTCGCTGATGATTTGGGGCTCAAAATCAGTATTGTTACTCAAGATAAATTAGGTAAGATGCTTGTTAAAAAAGCCGGAATTTCTCTTCAGCAAAAGCTGGAAGATAGCCTTGAAGAATTGCGGGATGCTAGCGATGAAGATGATCGGCCCAAGCGGGAATTTAAAAAAGAAATAGAAACAGCTGAATTGGGAGATACTAATTCTCGCAGCAAGAGAAATTTAGAAAAAATTGGTTCCGCGGAATATTTTGCGACCGGTAGTCGCGATAGCAGTTTTTCTGATCAGAAAGCGGACTGGAATGAACTAGACAGGATAAAAGAAAAAGAAGTTTTGCCTGAAGTCGGCCTTGGTGAAAAAACAATGGCTGTGGCTAATGGCAATTTGAGCGATGGCGGTGCCTCAAGAAAACGAAATATGGCTACAATGGATGTGTCGGCTCCTGCCCGAAATGCTTCGCATAACGATGCAGGCGGGCCTGCCCGCAATGCTTCACGTAATGATGCGGGTAGGTCTATGCGAAGTGCTGTGCCTGCTCAAAAAGCAAGTATTGACACTTATCCGGTACCTGAAGAATTTTCAGAAATTCCTTTTAGCAAAACGCGAAAAGGGTATGATCAAAATGTTTCACGTGACTATGAAACCAAGCAAAAAGAAATTCCAAGAGACAAGCAGCTGGAAAACTTTTTTTATGCTAATAATTTTTCAGATAAAAATGGGGAAAAATATGATTCCAGCAAACAGGAGGCGAATGGAAAGAGCGGGAGATTTTTGAAGGCGGTTACGATCTTGGGAGCGGTTGTTTTGGTTTTGGGATTAGCTTATGTTGCCTATATTTATGTTCCTAAGGCAACAGTTACTATTTTTGCTAAAAAAGAAGTTAAATCAGCTGATATGACAATCACTGGAGATGTGAACGCGGATAGTATTGATTATGACAAATCAATTATTCCGGCAAAACTGATGGAATTTGATGAGGAGGTGGCAAAGACTTTTGATGCTACTGGCTCAAAAAATGTTTCCAATCAAAAAGCCAAAGGGAAAATTACTATCTATAATGAATTTAGCTCCTCACCGCAACCACTTGTGGCAACGACAAGATTTTTGAGTGACAATCAGAAAATGTTTCGTCTGGTGCAAGGAGTGACTGTTCCCGGCACAACTGTGGTTGGCAGTGAAACTAAGCCTGGCGTGGTGGAAGCAGACATTGTTGCGGATGAAGCGGGAGATAGCTATAATATTGATGCAACTAGTTTCACTATTCCCGGGTTCAAAAGCAGCGGAAATGATAAATACACTAAAATTTATGCTAAATCGGAAATGAAGATGGCGGGTGGTGGCAATGGCAACGATGCTGTCAAGGTAGTGACGGATAAAGATATTAGTGGTGCTAAGGACAAGATTTCTTTGGAAATAAATAGTGCGATTAAGGATAAGGTAAAAGAATCAGCTGCCGGAACAGTAGTTTTGGATGACGCAATTGTAATTGATGAACCTGTGTATCGTGTTTCAAATTCAGAAGGCGAGACAGCCGATAGTTTTGAAATTAAAGTTCAGGCGCATGCGCGAGCGTTGGTTTTTTTCGAGAGTGATATTAAGAAAGTTGCCAATTCTGTTATTGCTAAATCGGGAAATGGCAAGATTAATATTGATAGTGGAACGGTACTTATTGATTATGGAAAGCCTAATGCTAATTTCAAACTTGGAACAATTGAGATAAAAACGCATGCTTCGAATGTTATGCAGCCCAATATTGACTTGGGGAATTTAAAGAGAGGGATTTTGGGAAAAAATAATGACGAGTTGGGGGAATATTTGAAAACCTATCCTAACATAGAAAAAGCAGAAGTGGAATATTTCCCACAACTTTTTGTCAGCAAAATTCCGATGAATGAAAAAAGAGTCGAAGTGATTCTCAATGCTACGACGCCGTAACCTGTGTGGGGTTATTTTGCGTAAGCTTAGATTTTGGAGCCATCTATCAGGATCGAACTGATGACCTACGGTTTACGATACCGTCGCTCTACCAACTGAGCTAAGATGGCTTGTCTGGTTTTCAAAAATGCGTCAATCGGCCGTCGCTCGGACCCTGTCCGCCTCTGGCGGAAACTGAGCTAAGATGGCAACTAATTTATAATATAATAAATAACTAAATAATTCAACTATATGCAACTATATATCTGTGAAATTTGCGGTGATGCCTATATTGGCGAAGAGCGGCCGAGTGATTGTCCTTTTTGCGGAGCAAAGGGAAATTTTATCAAAAACGGATCGCAGGCCGAGCCGATAGCGGAAATTAAAACTGAAATTAGCGAGCTTTCCAAAAAAAATCTCATGGAAACATTGGCGCTGGAAACACGGGCAAATGCAATTTATCTTTGCATGGCGGGGGAAGCGAAGGAATATAAGATCGTAAAAATGTATAAGCGCTTGGCGAAAGTGGAATTGGAGCACGCGATTATCGCAACCAAACTTTTGAACATTACAATGCCGGAAATAAAAGCGGAAAATTGTTCCAGTGATGATTTGGAGAATTTCAAAAAAACAATCGAGTTGGAAGATCATGCTGTTGAGCTGTATAAAAAATTTGCAGTCGAAGCATCAGAAGAACATGTGCGCAAGTTTTTTGGCGCGATAATGCAAGCGGAGATGGGACATATTGAACTTATTAAAAGGTTTTTATAATTTTATACGTACGCAGGTGTCATTTATTTTTTTATGCTCTGGATTTATACTTTATGCTCGGTTTTCATTGTTAGCCTGATTTCACTTATCGGGGTTTTTACTCTTGCGATAGACCGCAATAAATTATATAAATATTTGATTTATCTCGTGAGTCTTTCGGCAGGGACTTTGATGGGCGATGCTTTTATCCATCTCATTCCCAATGCTTTTCGTGAAAGTTCCAACATTTGGCCATCGCTCTACATCCTGGGAGGAATTTTCCTTTTTTTTATTTTAGAAAAAGTGTTGCATTGGCGACATTGCCACGAGGAGCCTTGTGCCGATCATCCGCATCCCTTTTCCTACATAATTCTGGTTGGAGACGCATTGCATAATTTTATTGATGGAATGGTGATTGCCGCAAGTTTCATCGTGAGCGTGCCTTTGGGCATCGCCACAACCATAGCGGTGATTTTTCATGAAATTCCTCACGAGTTTGGTAATTTTGCGTCGCTTTTGTATGGCGGTTTTTCTGTTGGAAAAGCTTTGCTCTACAATTTTCTCAGTGCTCTTGTGGCGATAATTGGCGCTGTGATAGTGCTGGCAATTAATGCCAATATCGATCCAACACGATTTCTCATTCCTTTTGCGGCTGGCGGATTCATCTATGTCGCAGGAACAGATTTGATCCCGGAGCTTCACAAGCAAAATGAAGCCAAAAAAGGGATTTTTCAAGTACTTGCATTTTTAGTCGGAATCGGGTTAATGTTAGGAATACTCTTAGTGGAATAACAACATGCAAAACTTTACTCAAAAAATCGAAGAGCTAAAAAATAAACTCCCGAATCTTCGGGACTGTCTTTGACTTAGCCCAAAAAAAACAGAAAGTTTTTGAGCTTGAGGACCAGTCGCGCGCGACGGATTTCTGGAGTGATAATCAAAAAGCTTCGCAAGTTATGCGAGAATTGGAGAGACTAAGCACAGAAATAGCTTCTTTCGAAAGCTTGGAAAAAGAGTTGGATGAGCTGATTGAATTTTCCAAAATGGTTGAAACGTTGCAAGATGAAAAAGAGTTGGAGCAAAAAATCGTCGAAGTGGAGAAGGCCATTTCAGAACTGGAATTCAAGACGCTTTTGGGTGGAGAGTATGATGCAAATGACGCTATTTTGAATATCTATTCCGGTGCCGGCGGCGTGGACGCGCAGGATTGGGCGGAAATGCTTTTGCGAATGTATCTGAAATGGGGTGAAAAAAATGGTTTCAAGATGAAACTTGTTGATGAAACGCGCGGACAAGAAGCAGGAATAAAAAGCGCGACGCTGGAAGTTGCTGGTGCCTATAGCTATGGCTACCTAAAAAGTGAAATGGGTACGCATCGGTTGGTGCGACTCTCGCCCTTTAATTCAGATAATCTGCGCCAAACTTCTTTTGCAGTCGTAGAAATCCTGCCAATTATCGGAGAAATCAAGGAAGTAAAAATCAATCCGGAGGATTTGCGGGTGGATGTTTATCGTTCTTCGGGAGCTGGCGGGCAAAGCGTGAACACGACTGATAGCGCAGTGCGGATTACCCACGTTCCCACGGGAACGGTGGCTTCGTGTCAAAATGAAAGGAGTCAGTTGCAAAACAAGGAACAAGCGATGCGAATTCTCACTGCCAAATTGCACAAAAAATATTTGGAAGAAGTTGAAGCGGAAAAAAGAAAGTTGCGTGGCGAGAAGTCGAGCGCGGAATGGGGCAGTCAGATTCGTTCCTATGTTGTTCATCCCTATAAATTAGTCAAAGATCACAGGACTAAATGGGAAACAGCTCAAGTCGACGACGTTTTAGCGGGGAATTTGAAAGAATTTATGGAAAGCTATTTGAAATATTTTAAAAGCGGTGTATAATATAAGAGGTTACAAATGAAATAATAATAAAAAGAGAAATGGCAATGATTAAGTTTGATAAGGTTTCGAAAATCTATAAAGATAACTATATCGCGCTGGAGGATATTAATCTGGAAATCAAAGCAGGGGAGTTCGTTTCCATTGTTGGTCAGAGTGGTGCCGGAAAATCAACAATCCTCAAGATGATTTATGCCGAAGAGGCTCCAACCGAGGGGCAAGTATTTTTTGCCGAAAAACCTCTTGATAGTATCAGTAGAAGGCGCATCTCGGAGCATCGAAGAAATATCGGGACAGTTTTTCAGGATTTTAAATTGCTGAACAAAAAAACCGCATTTGAAAACGTGGCCTATGCCCTGGAAGTTTGTGGCGCACCGCGAGAGGAAATTCTTGAGGATGTACCTCAAATATTGGAAATCGTGGGCTTAGGAGATCAGCAAAATAAATATCCCCACGAACTTTCCGGCGGGGAGCAGCAACGAGTTGCTATGGCAAGAGCGCTTATTCACAAACCATTAGTAATCATCGCTGATGAGCCGACAGGCAATCTTGATCCGGTTTCTTCTTTGGAAATTATGCAGCTACTTTTGAAAATTAACAAACTAGGCACGACAGTTGTGCTGGCTAGTCATGACCGAGATATCGTAAATAAAGCGGCAAAGAGAGTGGTTGTGCTCGAGAAAGGTCGGGTTATTTTTGATGACGAAAAAGGTAAATATAAGATTTCCTAAATACTATGTTTCTAACTATTAGACGAACAATCAAAGGCGGATGGAATAATTTTTTTCGCAATGGCTATTTGAGTGTGGCTGCGGTTAGCGTGATGCTTCTGTGCCTCTTCACTGTCAGCTCTCTCTATGTTATCGTGCTCACTGCGGATAATGTTCTTCAAAATATGCAAGAGAAAGTGAATGTCAGTGTCTATTTCAAATCCAGTGTGCCTGAGGAATCAATCTTGAAAGCCAAACAAGATCTGGAAAATTATAGCGAGATAAAATCAGTGGAATATGTCACGAAAGAGCAAGCCTTGGAAAATTTCAAGAAAAATAGTGCCTCAGAGCCGGTAATTTTGCAATCATTGGACGAAATTGGCGGTAATCCGTTGCTTTCCTATTTGATTATTCAGGCGAATGATCCAAATCAGTATGAAATGGTGGGCGCCTATTTGGGAAACGCTTCTTTTAAAGATGACATTAGCCGGGTAAATTATGGAAAAAATAAGGAAGTGATTGATCGACTGAACAGTATTGTGGCGGAAGTGCGAAAAATCGGATTGGGCGTGGCGGGATTATTCTCAATTATTTCACTTTTGATTATTTTTAATACTGTGCGGATCACAATCTATACCCACAGAAAAGAGGTGGAAGTGATGCGCTTGGTCGGCGCGTCTAATACTTTCATCCGTTTGCCGTTTATTTTTGAAGGCATTATCTATGGCCTTGTCGCTTCAATTATCTCCACACTGCTGCTATTTATCGCCCTGAAGTCCTCAGAGCGCTTCACAACGCATCTCATCCCAAGTGTCAACATGATTTCACTTTTTCTTTCTAATTTGGTGGTAATTTTTGGCATGCAACTTCTGATCGGGGCGCTCCTGGGATCAATTAGCAGCTGGTTTGCGATTAGAAAATATCTTAAAATTTAGGCATTTGACAAATTTCAAAAAAGTCATCAGGGGAATCACTTGATGGCTTTTTGTTTTTTGACGCCCGAAGCTAAATCTAGTAGAATATAAAAACTAGATAAGCACTAAAAGAAAAATGACATGAAAATAATTTTGGGCATTGCCGGAGAGATTGCCAGCGGAAAGGGCACACTAGCAAAGCATATTGAAGAAAAACACAAAGGCAGCTCGCATCGCTTTTCAACAGCGCTTCGTGACGTGGCAAGAAGGATGCATTTGGAAGAAAGTCGGGAAAATTTGCAAAAAATTTCCACTATTTTTCGCGAAAATTTCAATGACGATATTCTCTCAATGGTTGTGGCGCATGACGCCGAGGAAGACTCGCATCAAATCGTGGCAATTGACGGTGTGCGCAGAATGGCGGATATCAAATATCTCAAAAACCTGGAAGGTTTCAAATTAATCTATGTTGAGGCGAATATCGACATTCGCTATCAGCGGATTATCAATAGACGAGAAAATACCGATGATGCTCACAAGCCTTATTCTGAATTTGTGGCAGATCATCAAAGAGAAGCGGAGTCGCAGATTAAGGATTTGAAAAATTACGCTGATTTTGTGGTCAACAACGAAGGGACATTTTTGGAGCTCTATCATCAAGTGGATAAAATAATTAAAGATTTGGGGGAGGGAAAATAATATGGAAGAAGAAAAAGAGCAATATCGGCGACCGTCTTGGGACGAATATTTTTTAAACCTGGTGGAATTAGTAGGCTCAAGAGGCACCTGCGATCGTGGTCGTTCCGGTTGTGTTATCGCCAAAGATAAAAGAATACTTTCAACAGGATATGTCGGTTCGCCGATTGGCACAAAGCATTGTGACGAAATTGGCCATGAAATGCACACTGTTACGCATGAAGATGGCAAAGAAACTCGGCATTGCATTAGAACAAGCCATGCGGAATTAAATGCAATTGCAAACGCCGCACGTTTTGGCATTTCATTGGAAGGGGCAACGCTATATTGCCATATGACCCCTTGCTATACTTGTGCCAAGATGATTATTAATGCTGGGATTAAAAAAGTAGTATGTAACTTAGATTATCATGCAGGAGAGAGAAGTAAGGAAATTTTCCAAGAAGCCGGAATCGCCTATAACTTAGTCAACGCAAAAATGCAGACTTATGCGGATATGTAATTTTTAATAAAAGCTAATTTAGTAAAAAACAGAAAAAATAATTATGCAAAATTATTTGGATTTATTAAAAACGATTAAAGAAAAAGGCGTTGATAAAAGTGATCGGACCGGAACGGGGACGCGTAGCCTGTTCGGTTACCAAATGCGCTTTGATTTGAGTGAAGGCTTTCCTTTGGTGACGACAAAAAAAACCCATCTGAAATCAATTATCTATGAATTACTTTGGTTTTTGAAGGGTGATACAAACATTAAATATCTAAACGATCATGGCGTGACAATTTGGGATGAGTGGGCGGATGAGAATGGTGAGCTGGGACCAATCTATGGCAAGCAGTGGGTGCGTTGGGAAGCTAATGATGGAATAAAAATCAATCAAATCGCTGAGGCGCAAGAAATGATTAGAAAAAATCCCGATTCACGTCGCATTATGGTCAGTGGCTGGAATGTCGGAGATTTACGCGGATTGGTGCGCGGGACCAAAACATCCCCGCCACCGTGTCATTTATTATTTCAGTTTTACGTTGCTAATGGAAAATTATCTTGCCAGCTCTATCAAAGAAGTTGCGATGTATTTTTGGGAGTGCCTTTTAATATTGCCTCATACTCATTACTGACGATGATGATGGCTCAAGCTTGCGGACTTCAACCAGGTGAATTTGTCCATACACTGGGCGACGTGCATATCTATAAAAATCATTTTGAACAAGTTGATTTGCAACTTTCCCGCGAGCCGAGAAAATTACCGCAGATGTTAATTAACCCGGAAGTAAAGGATATTTTTGATTTTAAGTTTGAAGATTTTGAATTAGTCGGATATGATCCATATCCTGGAATTAAAGCACCGATCGCAATTTAGAAATAAAAACTATGAAAATCATAATGATGATGGCAATGACGCTGGATGGAAAAATTGCTAAAACAAGTGAGCATTTTCCTGATTGGACAAGCAAAGAAGATAAAATTTTTTTTGCCAAAACTTCCAAAGAAGCAGGAGTCGTGATTATGGGAGATAAAACCTTTTTCACTTTTCCCTCGCCACTAAAAGATCGTTTGAATGTGGTTTTCACGCTGGAAAAAAATCCAAAGCTGATTGACGGGGTGAAGTGGGTTTCTGGCGAGCCAGAAGATGTCATCAAAGAATTAGAAAAAATGGGCTATGATTTAGCAGTGCTCGGCGGAGGGGCATTTCTTAATGGTTTGTTTTTGGAACATAAAATGGTTGACGAAATATATATTACAATTGAACCGAAGATATTTGGCGAAGGCCTTTCGCTTTTTAAGGGAGATTTTGATTTAAACTTAAAGCTATTGAATGTGGAAAAGATTAATACTGATTCAGTTGTTTTAAAATACAAAATAATTTACTAATATGCAAAAAGGGAAATTCATCGCTATTTACGGGATTAATGGGATTGGAAAAACTACACAAGTAGAAAATTTAGTGAAATATCTGCAAAGTCAAGGAAAGTTGGCGAGTCGTTTGAAATATCCGATCTATGATTTGGAGCCAGAAGGATCGTTTATTCATCAATACTTGCGCGATCCCGCTTTTCGCGCTAAAAATGAATTAACAACGGACGAGCTCCAACAGAAATATGCTGATAACCGTAAACGCTATCAAGCGGAGTTGGAAAAGCGTTTGGAGGCGGATGAGTGGATAGTGGCTGAAGACTATGTTGGGACCGGAATTGCCTGGGGACTAACTTGGGGAGGAGATTTGGAATATTTGGAAGAGATAAACAAAAATTTATTGCCGGTCGATCTTTCGGTTTTGATGCATGGCGAAAGGTTTCAAACAGCAATTGAAAAAGATCATCGCAATGAAATGGAGGCGGAAAAAATCCAAATTTGTAAAAATTTTCATTTGCTTTTGGCAGAAAAATATGGTTGGAAAATTGTCAATGCCAATCAAAGCGTGGAAGAAGTCAGAGAAGACTTAATAAAAATAATAAATTTATGAATTTTGAAGAATATCAAAAAAAATCTCGTGTGACGGCGCTCTATCCGAATGTTGATGAAAACTATGTTTATCCGACGTTGGGACTTTCCGGTGAGGCGGGTGAGGTGGCGGAAAAGGTTAAAAAAGTGATTCGCGACAAAGGCGGGAAGATTGATGAGGAAACACGCGAAGCGATTAAAAAAGAACTTGGGGATGTGTTGTGGTATGTGGCGCAATTGGCCAGCGAACTCAAATTATCGCTAGACGAAGTGGCGACTGGCAATATTGAGAAGCTTTATGATAGAATGGAGCGAGGGAAATTGAGTGGAAATGGCGATAATCGTTAAAACTGATTTTATGGCGAAATATATCCCAGTGATTGGAATGGAAATCCATGTCGAGCTGAAAACCAAGTCGAAAATGTTTTGCGCATGCAAAAACGGTTTGGGTGAAGAAAGTGAGCCAAATGTGTATATTTGTCCGGTGTGCACGGCGCAACCGGGAACGTTGCCTGTGCCCAATGTCGAAGCAATTCGGTTTGTGCAGTTGGCCGGGTTGGCTTCGAGTTGCCGTTTGAATACTGATTCAAAATTTGATCGCAAGAACTATTTCTATCCCGATATTCCTAAGGGTTATCAAATTTCACAATATGACCAGCCGTTTTGCGAGGCGGGTTTTCTGGAAGTTTTGGGGAAAAAAATTGGTGTCACGCGCATTCATTTGGAAGAAGACACGGGGAAACTGGTTCATCCCAAAGGCGTGGACTATTCCTTGGTGGATTTCAATCGGGCCGGTGTGCCACTGATGGAACTGGTGACTGAGCCGGATTTGGAAACCGCCCAAGAGGCAAGAGTGTTTTGTCAAAAATTGCAACAAATTTGCCGTTATCTCAAAATTTCTGATGCGGATATGGAAAAAGGCCATATGCGCTGTGAAGTAAACTTATCTTTGCACAAAGAAGGCGAAGAAAAACTGTCCGGCACAAAAGTGGAAGTAAAAAATATCAACTCTTTTAAATTTGTGGAAAAGGCGATTGCCTATGAAATTGAGAGGCAAGCGGAAGTTTTGGAAAAGGGTGAAAAAGTTGTCCAAGAAACGCGCGGCTGGGATTCCAACCGCAACACAACAATAACACAGCGAAAAAAAGAATCCGCGCATGACTATCGCTATTTCCCTGAGCCGGATATTCCGCCGTTCAAATTTATGCCGGAAGATATTGAGGAGTTGCGCCACAAATTGCCAGAATTGCCTGATCAAAAAGTCAAACGTTTTAAAGATGAATATGGCCTTTCCGATGATGCAATTTTGGTTTTAACGATCGATCCGGAATTAGCGGCGTATTTTGAAAATGTCGTCAGCGAGATTGAGGAAAAGATAGAATGTAAGGAATTTTTACTGAGTCGTGAAAAGGCCTTGGTGCTTTCGGCAAATTATATGATCACGGAATTGCGAAAGCATCTGATGATAAATGGCGAAGGGATTTCCGAGCTGAAAATTACTCCGGAAAACTATGCGGAACTGATTGCGTTTGTTGGTGAGGGCAAAATCAGTTCTTCCGGAGCGCAAGTCGTTCTTTCGGAAATGTATCAAACCGGCGCGGATCCATCGCAAATTATCAAAGAAAAAAACTTGCTGCAGATGAGTGATGTGGAAGAGTTGGAAAAGATTATTTTGGAGGTTCTGGCTAAAAATGAAAAATCTATTAGCGACTTTAAAGCCGGCAAAGAAAACGCCTTGAAGTTTTTAGTAGGTCAAGTGATGGCGGCATCGAAGGGAAAGGCTAATCCACAAGTGGCGGAAGGATTGTTGAGGAAAAAGTTGTAGAAGCTTATTGCAGAAATTTCACAACTTCTTTTTCAATTTCCTGGTATTTTTTCTTGCCTGCCTTTTTGACAGGCAGCCAAATAATTCTTTTATCTTTTCTAAACCAAGTCAGCTGGCGTTTGGCATAATCTTTTTCGGCTTGAAAGACTCTTTCGAACAACTCCTCTTTGGGGAGTTGTTTTTGCAAAAATTTAGCAATCCATAAATATCCCAAACCAAAACTTTCAATTTTTTTCCAACTCAGTTTTTTTTCTTTGTGTAGTTTTTTCACTTCCTCAATCATTCCTTCGTCGAATCTTTGCTTCAAACGTTTTTCAATGTTCTCATGAAGCTTTTCTTTGGGGAGAGCTATTCCAATTTGCAGAAATTTTGGAGGCTCAACCTCCATTATGGAGGTTGAGCC
>JAYSLY010000013.1:0-6042 GCA_043725085.1 bacterium | reverse complement strand
CCTCATGTCCCTTCCAAGCCGGAAGTCCTTTCTCTCGCGCCCAACGCCTATTTGCGTCCGGAATAATCGCGACATGCCCAGGCAGATTTTCCAACTTATTTTCCATAATCTAAAAAAATGTTTATACCTCTCGCTTTATAATATACTCCGCGATACCCTCCAAAAATTCTTTTGCCTCAATATTTTTGAACTCTATTTTTTTAATTGCCACCAAAGCCTCCGCGACCAACCTTTCCGCCATTTTTTGCGAATACTCCAGTGAACCGGTTTCTTTGATTATCGCGCGAAAAATTTCTGCTTCCTCTTCCGTCAAATCCTTCTTTCCCAAAAGGCGCGTTATTTCTGCCACCTGCTCCTCATTGCCATTCTCCAGCGCTTTCAAAACTAAAAATGTTTGCTTACCCTCTATTATATCAGCTCCGACAGATTTGCCTAGTTTCTTTTCATTTCCAAAAATACCCAAAATATCATCCCGAATCTGAAAAGCCTTTCCTACCGGCAAAGAATAGGCAGACAACGCCTCAAGCAGACTGACATTCTCCTTTTGCCCGGCGAGAACTGCTCCAAGGTGCAGCGGCCCCTCAAAAGTATAGCGTGCTGTTTTGCCTTCGTGCATACGCGCTATTTCTTCTTCCGTGGCACAACCTTGAGCACCCATAAGGATGTCCAACATTTCACCGGGAATAGTCCGTGCCACGATTTCTTGAATTTTTCTTAGTGCATCTAAAATCACCTCCGGTTTAAAATCAATGTCATAGAGAATCTCATTGGCCATCGTATGCGTATAATCGCCGGCCGTAATCGCCATTGAATTGCCAAAGTGCTGAGCTTCACTTTCACTCAACTTCATTTTCCTGCCCCACGCTCCATAGGTCCGATGCACCGTTTCAATTCCATGCCGCGTATCATCCCGATCGATTATGTCATCATGAATAAGCAAAAAGGCATGTGCCAATTCTACGGACATTGAAGCACAGATTATTTTTTCAATCTCTTGGCCTCCTGCCGTTATGTAGCCATAATAGACCAAAGCCGGGCGAATTCTTTTGCCCGCCGAAAGCACAAACCTTTCGATTATCTTGATCGTTTCTACGGCTAACGGATCGACTTTTTGAGCTTGAACTAATTTCGCTTGAAAATATTCTTTCAAATAAGGATCCAATTGTTCCTTATATTTCCCGAGCATTTCAGTGGCAATCAACTTATTTTCCATCGATTTATCTTTTAGGTTTATCTAGTTTTCATCCGCATAACACACGACTTGCGCATAAGCCCCTCAGAAAGTCCGCACGAGCATAATTTTTAGCATGCATAGGCTTTTGGTAAAGCACAGAGGGAAAGCCAAAATGAGGAGAACGTGCTTTCGAGGATTTTTTGAGGGGTTTATGCGTAAGTCCCCAAAAAAGAGTATGTGAGTTATTTTCTAGCCAATGCGGTTATGAGGTAAAATGTGTAACCCCTTCAATATACTAAAAAACTAGCCATTTGTCGAGAAGCTAATTTTTCAAAGACTCCCCTGCAAATCGGTCATCCCAAATAATGCTCGAGAGTATAAATCCAATTTTCATCATTATTCTCTTCCTGATCTCGCGCGCGAATTTTTTCGTTCAAAAGCCATTGAAGATAACCCCTGTCCTTTTGAGCGACATCAGCCACATTCAGGCCGATATATTTTCCGAAGTTAAATTTTTTGACCAAAATCGGACGCGCCGAAACCGCTTGCATTTCTCCAAGAACCGCCGATTCATCCTTTCCGCCAATTAGCATTTTTTGAAAATAAAAATCAAATAGTTTTTCAAGTACGCGGATATCCCCCAGCGCGTCATGCGCCGGCGCGTCTAACACTTCCAAGTCATAGTAGTAGCGCAGATATTGCAAGGCATATTTAGGCACTTCTCCTGACACATCCAGATATTGCGCAATTTTAAAGGTATCAATTATTGACTTTGGTTCGAGCTTTTCACGCCTAAGCATTTGTGCGTCAAACCCGGCATTGTGCGCCACGAAAATATGTTCCCCGGAAAAAATTTCCGCCAAATTTTTATGCATCAGCGAATCAAAAAAAGGTTCCTTGTCCGCCACCATCTTATTCGTAATGTGCGCAACGGCCATGGCATCAATCCCAATCGGAACCGGCGGCTTAAACAATGCTTCTTTTTCCACGCCCTGAAATTTATATGCTACCTGACACAACCTATCCTCCGGACCAATCCCGGTCGTTTCCGTGTCGAGAAATATTAAATGCGATCTGTTCATTATTTTAAAAGTTTATTTTTATTCACAGTTCTATTATGGCACATTATTCCCCGCTGGCAAGCATAAACAAAAAATCCCAAGCTGGGATTTTCTTTTTACTGTAGCCTCAAGGGGAATCGAACCCCTGTTTCCAGGATGAGAACCTGATGTCCTAGCCGCTAGACGATGAGGCCATAAATATCACACAAAATTCAGTCTATCAGCAATATCCAAAATTATCAAGCCTAGCTACTGCCTGGCTGACATTACATAGAAAATATATTTATTATCATCAAAGGCGTATTTGTCCGTAATTAAATTGGGGCATTTCGCGCGATATTGATCGCGTAACCATTGATCAGATTCCTGAAAAACAATTTGAATATCGTCACAATTAACGATACCGATCCCGTCCAGCGGACGAGAGAACTGATAGTTTCTAATCTTGGGATAAGCAATGTACTCTGTCGTCTTCAAACTGGAAGTTTTTCCATTTTGCAAGATTGCCGTGTTGTAGGCAGTAATTACATAATTATTTTTATGCACATCGAGGTTATGAATAAGTATCCCCATGAGATAGAGTTTTCTTTCAAATCCTCCGGCGGTGCGCAAATCATTCGCCCAAAGTCCGAAATAAACATACATCTGAAAAAAACCACTAATAATAACTACCGCCACTAACCCAAGCATGAAAGTCATAGTCAAATTAGCCCCTCTCGCCCGCATAGAAGCATCCGTTGATCCTCGCATCTTACGATAAATTTTCAAAATATACTCTATTGGAAAAACACAAAAAAGGAAAACGCCGGGAATCGTTCCGATGATCCGCAAAGAATGCGGGATACCCTCAATGCTCAACACCCCCGGCACAAGCATCACCCAAAAAATACTCTGCGCCAGAACCGCAGGATAAAATAATCCGGAAAACTTGAAATTTTCTCCGACTTTGGCAATCTTTTTAAATTTCAGTTTACCCCAAATATTTTCAACTATTTCTTTCACACTAATGATAAAACCAAGCACAAAAAAAGCCACCCAACCGGCCGGAATTAGCGGTTGGTTGTTATAGTTATGCCGCGGGTTATTATCTCCATGCACAAAAAAAGCTTGCAGATGCGCACCCAGACTATTAAACAAAGCTTGAGTAGTCGTCAGTTTTGGCGAATTAAAAATAGAAACAGCCCCGCTTCTCGCCCAAAACTCACCGAGATGTGTTGAAAAATAGAGCAAAATCGGCAAGGCGCAAACAATAGCTGCGGCGATGAATATGGAAATGATTTTCCAGTTTTTTGCAAAACCTTTTTTTTCAAACAACAAATACGTTCCGCCAAAAATAATGAAAACCAAAGGCGCAATGCGAAAAGCAATATATGAATAAAATCCTAAGCCCAAAAATAATCCCGCCAAAATAAAAGACCAGAAAATCTTTTTGTTATTAATTCCCCGCACGAAAAAAAAGAGCGCCCAAGTGAGAAATAGCGGCACCAGAATAGCCCGAAAAGCCGTGCGAGAAAAATCCAAATGCCAAAAAGAAAACGAGAGCATAAATGTTCCCAAAAGCACCGTAAGACGAGAAAGCTTCAATTCACGAAGGAGAAAATAAAAACCAATGAGAGTCAGCGATCCCCACATCGCATTGGCAAGGCGAAGCGAAAAACTGCTCACACCAAACAGCTTGATAAAAATAGCGATCACATTAATGTGCAATCCTTCCCTGCCGGTATTTTCCGGATAAAACAGCTTATAATCCCCGGTTTCCAAAGCATGGATTGCGTCAAGCCCGTTATAGGCCTCGTCATATTGGATACCAGGAGGAATAGATCCTAGCTTCCAAAAACGCAAAAAAATCCCCGCCGCGAGAACCAGAATGATCAACAGATAGAAAATTTTAGTGTCTTTTTTGGCCATAAATCAAAGAATTAGAGGCTTAATCCGCCACGTTGATATTGTACCAAAATATTTTGGAATGGACAATTTGGATGAAGCGTAGCAAAACCGTATATATAGACGACATTTTTCACTTTTTATATTTTGCCGAGCCGTGCCCCCAATGGCTCGCAAGAGGCTCGTCCACTTTTTTTATAATTTTACCATCTTTATCTTTAATAATTTCTTTATATTTATTTCTTGCCGTTAAAAAGCTCTACGTAATCATTGTAGATATAGGATTGTCCGTATTTTTTATCCTTATCTTTTGGCGACAAAATTCCCATGTCAATAAATCTATCAATAACTGTTTGCGCGCCTGCGCGGGTAAAGCCCGTCCAATTTTGGATGACATTAACATTTATAATCGGTTGCCCATAAAGTTTTGGCAAAACAATTGTTGCGCTTTCAGAGGCGCGCTTGCCGAGATTCTGAATTTTCATCATATCCTTTTGCCTCAAAACAGTGATCTTACCAACAATATCAATAGCCTCATTTGCTATCTCAATAACACCATCCAGAAAAAAATCAATCCAATCATGAACATTGCCATTATGATAACCGAATAATTTTTCGTAATATAATTTTTGGTGCTTTTTGAAAAAAGACGACAAAAACAAGACAGGTTTTTCTAGATAACCTTCTTTCCATAAATAAAAAGTAATCAACATTCTTCCCGTTCTTCCATTTCCATCTAAAAATGGATGGATTGTTTCAAATTGAGCATGAATGAGTCCTGCTTTAATTATAGTAGGAAAGGCGTCATCAGAATGTATGAATTTTTCTAAATCACCGAGTGCACTGCGCATATCGGCAACAGCAGGAGGAACGAATCTAGCATTATCTGGTCTTGTGCCACCAACCCAATTTTGGCTTTTACGAAATTCTCCAGGATCAGAAAAGTGAGTTGCGCGAGCTTTGTGCATCAACTGTTTATGCAATTCACGGATAAATCTAAGCGCCATAGGAAAATTATCCGTTGTCACTCGCTTCATTCCATAATTAAGAGCTTTGATATAATGCAAAATATCATCGACATCCTCAGGTATATTTGTATTTATTTTTACTTCTGCCTCAATTGCGTCAATCATTGTCGCCATAGTTCCTTCGATTTGACTTGAAGAAGCTGCGTCTTTCCGCAAATACATCAGGAGAAAAAAATCAGAATCAGGCAATAATTTGGTAATGCCATCCAGTTTACCGAGCAATCTAGTGGCCTCGTTGTTCCTTTTTAAGATTTTTGGCTCAAAAAGAAAACCTTCCTTTGGCGGGAAAGAATTAGGAGTAAAGGCTTTGAAGCCCTCTTTTTGTTCTATATTTTGGCCAATTTTAATGTTTTGCATAGTTTGTTTACATCTTTATCATAATGTATACAAAGTATACATGTTTGTATACATTCTGTCAATAGATGCATACAAACTTTTCAGTTTTATTTTTCAAAAACCTTATCAAGAATTTTCTTGTCATTTGATTTCCACCAATCAAGCCATTCACTCATTAATTTTCCTGCCTCAATTTGTTTCTTAACACTTTCGCTTTCAATTGTGTCAGTGCTTTTTGATTGACTCAGGCCTTCGTAATACAATTGTTGAGATTTTGAAAATTTTACAGAAATATTAATTAATTTGATGGTCTAGAGCCTTTTAATTTATACATTATCGTTTTTTACTGCCCCTTTGTGGGCAGAAAAAACACCTCATTACCCCTCTAAAAATAAAAAAAACTTATTTTTCCTTATTATAAAAAAGCAAATTTAAAAAAGAAAAAGAATTTTATTTCACATAACGCTGAGCTATGCGAAGTCCCGATGTACTCATCGGGATTTGGGCGAGCAGCCGCCTAGCGGGAGTTGTGCGATGTGGCAGGCGCGTAGGAATTCCT
>JAYSLY010000012.1:0-14970 GCA_043725085.1 bacterium | reverse complement strand
AGGAATTCCTACGCGCCTGCCACATCGCACAACTCCCGCTATGCGGCTGACGCCCAAATTCCGATGAGTACATCGGAACTTCGCAGAGCTCAGCGTTATCGGAAATAATTAAAAAATCTTTAACTCAATTAGAACAATTCAATCTGGGCGAATTCATTTTTTAAGTCATTAATTTTAATAATTTTAAACAACAAAAGTATGAGCGAAAAAATGCCAACAGGTGTTGCAACACCAGAAGTAAAGAAAGAGCAATTTATGCCAGGAGAAAAAGTAAGATGGACAAAAGAGGCGATTGAAGGAACCCGTAAAAGTGGTGATTACATGGATCAGGCACTTGTTATCGAAGGAGCTGTCTATGAAGTTGTTTCTGTTGATGAAAAAAATGTTAAAATAAAAAGAGAGGGCGATAAGGATAATTCTGTATTTCCAGCTAATATAAATAGCATCGAAAAAGCTTAATTTGAACAAGCAAACAAAATGAATTCGCCCAGATTGAAGAAACAATAAGGAAAAAGATTTTTTAATTACATCCGATAACACGGCATATCTAGTTCAGGAATTTCTCACTTTAATATTTTTAAGGAAAGAGAAATTCCTTCACCCAAATTTTCATCCCTACTTTTGATGAGGATTTGGGTGAAGTTAAACAAATAGGCATTGTTTGATAATTAAAGTTCAACCTGGTTAAACTAGATGAAAACTTCAGATGATGCCGAAACGTTGTGGCGAAATGCCCAGAATTTTTTAATGCATTCTAGAATTTTTTTGGCGAATTCGCGAGTCGAATAACTTTCAATAAATAAACTTCCTCGCAGCAAGCTGCTGGGAATTAGACCCTTAAATGATTAAAAATAGCAACTAAAAGACACCGAAAGCTCAAAGCTCTCGGTGTCTTTTTTTGTAAAGAAAAAATCATCACAATATCTATATTCCACTTACCTCATCAGTGTTTTCAGATATAATCCCCTTGCTCTTGAAAATCCTTTTTGTGAGGGAAAGCTTAAAACGCAGATATTCCTCCAGTCCGACAATATGGCAGGTAGCCAGAAAAATACCCAGTCCCACTGCGCTGGAAATTGTAAGTTGGGCAAACACACCCAAAAAAGTGTCCATGTCCACCATGCCGGCTACCAGATATTTAAACACCTGGATTCCAATGCCGGAGAGAATAGCCGCCAGCGTAATTTGACCGATTGATTTTATGATTTTTTTATCACCCAAATCTTCGAATTTCAGCCGCAAGAAAACGAATAGAAAAAACATCTCAAAAAGACTGGAAAGCGAAAAAGCCATCGCCAGCCCCAAGACTTTATATCTCCCGATTAAAAGCAATACCGCAGCAATGTTTGCTATTTCACTCAAAAGCGCAGTGTAGAATGGCGTCCTTGTGTTGTGGATGGCATAAAAAGTTCTCGTGAGCAGTGGAACGGCACTTTGCGCAAAAAGACTAATGGCAAAAAATTTCAGGCATTCGTAGGTCAAAATTGTATCATTCCAGTCAAACTTCCCCGCTCCCAACGCGACACGAACAATTTGCGCGCGAAGAATGATAATGAACACACTGAGCGGAATGACGAAAAACATAATCTGACAAAAGGTTTCGGCAAATGTTTTCACAAAACCTTCATTGTCTTTTTTGGCATAGAGCGCAGATAGCGTGGGGAAAACAGCAATCGCAAAAGAGACACCGAAAATTCCCAGCGGTAAACTCTGCAAGTTTTGAGCAAAATTAAAAATCGATAAACTGCCTGAAGTTAAGGTTGAAGCAAAAATCGTAATAATAAAAAGGTTTGCTTGCACAATCGCAATTCCCAAAGTCCGGGGAATCATTAACTTGAATATGTGACGAATATCCTTATCGGAAAAATAGCGCCAAAAATCAAGTTTATGTTTGAAACCTAAAAATCTCACTGCCGGATATTGAATGAGCATATGCAAAAATGCTCCCAAAACCACTCCCCAGGCCAAACCGATCGGTCCCCAAAAACGCACGAAAACCACAACGCCGAAAATAATCCCGGCGTTATACATAATCGGCGCAATCGAATAGATCAAAAAGCGCTTAAAGGAAGTGAGAATGCCGCCAAAAATTCCGCTGATCCCAAGAAAAATCGGGCTAAGAAACATAATTCTGGTAAACAGAGTAACTTGAACCATTTTCTCCGGAGAAAATCCCGGGGTAATTACTTTCATCAAATAGGGTGCGAATATGCAAAATATGGCGGAAAAAATAATCACAAAAAAAAGCGCCAAATTAAGCATGCCATTGGCCACATCCCAGGCTTCTTTTTCTTTCTCACGGCTTACGAGACTGGTGAAAACCGGAATAAACGCGGCGCTGAGAGCGCCTAAAATTAGAATATTATAGATCAAATCCGGAATGCGAAAAGCGGCGTAATAGACATCCAGCGTGTCCCCTGCTCCGAAAGTTGAAGCCAAAAAACGATCACGAATCAAACCCAAAACACGACTGGCGAGACCCGCGACGGTGATCACAAAAGCCGCCGAAATCACCGACTGCGACGGCTGAGAGTTTAGAAGTAATTTATTATTCAGAAATTTTTTTATCACAACATTTCTTGCAAAAAAATTTAATGTTTATTTTTTCTCAAACGCCACTCCGATGAATTTGTCCGTTTTCAAATCACTCTCCATTTCGATTCCTTGATTCTTGTCGTCCCCGGTAGAAAAATCGGAAATATTTTCATTGGGATATTTCCAAATCAATTTATACAGATTTGGGTATGTTATTTTCGTGGAAAATCCGCTGCCCAAACTGCCGGATTGTTTTTGCGCCAAAAGCGAATAGGTGTCTGCCGGTTTTGTGGTCAAATTCGTATCCAGTTTGAAAGGCAAAAGATAGGAATAACTCACCGTAACAGTTTCTTGCGGGCTGACATACACCCAATTGGCAAACACAGTCTTATTGGAGTCTTCATAGATCCTTGTGCCATTTTGAGGATCAATAATTGTTGAGTCCTCTTCCATCCCGACCTGCGCGTCTTGCTTGAAACCTAGGGCGTGATAATCAATCGGCGGAGAATCAAATTCATTGGTCTGGCCGGTTGCTCTGAGTAATTTCGATCCCTTGGGCACATAGACTCGCATATAATCAGCATTAACCTTATTCCACCAATCATAAGGAGTATTCCCCCCGTTATGATGCCTGGTTATGGTGACAGTGTCAATAATTGATCCGTCAGTTTGTATTTCTGCCTTATGCTCTATCTTCTCATCAATCATTCCGTCGGTTTTATAGCCATTGATATTTGTATTAATGACAGACAAATAGTCCTTGTCAGTGTCTAGTACCTCTCCCGACCAGCCATTATCAGAAAGCATTTTTTCCACATCATAATTCTTAGAATAAATCAAAATGTGTTTTTCATTAAGACTGGACAAGAGCACATCCATTGTTTTTGCCATATCCGCCACATTTCTCGAGTTGAAAATCTGGTCTAAAATTTTTGGCGCTAAATCAGCCAGGATTTTTTTTGGTTGATTAACTTCTTTGTCATAATTAACCTCCACCTCGCTTTGGATACTTTCCAAAAAATTATCCTTGTCAATTGTCACGCCATATTCCGGCATTTCAATCGGTCCGGTGATTTCCAAAAGGCGTTGCATGACCGTTGGGGTCATTGTGATTACCCCGTCTACTGTCGGTCCGCCGGTCTTTTCATAGAACCACGAAGCTTTTTCAGCAGACATCGGAAAATCAGGAAACCAATTGCTATCATGCAGACTCCAAGCCGCGCTGATTTTTTGAATCGGCGAGGGCGGAATGACTTTTTCTCGCAATTGTCCGTCAGGATTGAAAATTCCATCAACAAAAAAACTTTTCACGTTGCCGTTGAAAATGTCGAGTACGGCATAAGTGCCAATAAAACCACCAGTCGCCCGCATTTCTTGATTATTTTGAAAAAGGAAAAGATACTTGCGCGGACCGTTTCCACCCAAAACATCTGCCAGAATTTTTTCCTCCCCGGAAAAACTAGTCATGAATTTATTGATTTCCGGCAATTTATTTTTCAGATCCACAAAACGACTCCGCTGCGCTTCAGGAATATCTTCAATATTCACCTTTTCCAAATTATCTTGCAATTCATTCACCTGGACTGCAATTTCCGTCAAATTTTTGTCTGAATCTTGAAAAATTTTCAAATATGAAATTGACTCTGTTGAGCTGAGCGGGTTTTTTATGGCATTTAACGTTTTCATAATATCGGCTGATAATGCCCCGATACGAGAAATATTCTTACCCGCCTTTGATAGATATTCTCCGGAAGATAGCTTGGACAGGTATGGCACAAATCTTGATGACTCCACAATCACACTGCCCAAGCTATTGATGTCATTTTGAATCGCGTCAAAACGATCATAGGCATCATTAAATTTGAAAATGGCTCCATTAAAATCGCGCGCCTTCATGCCATTCTTAGCTTCATTGAGACTGGCATAGGCCACATTTCCATTTGCAATCGCCAAGCTTTTTATTTTCAAGCTGCGATAAAAAAATCCTACGCCGAAAACCAAAAGAAAAACACAAGTAGCCATTGCAAAAAAAGAAAAGGCATTTCTTTTCTCGGCCGCTTCGTCGGCATAGCCATAATATCTCCCTTTGTTATCTACCAGGGTTTTGAAAAAGCCCTCGACGGAAGAAATTATTTTTCTCCTAAGGTGAACGATTGTCCTAAACGGAGCTGTGAGCACGTGCAAAGTGTGACCGCAAAAATCAAAAAATCTATCCTTGAATCTGCTAATAGCGATTTTTCTCGCCAATGCCGCTTCTTGTTTTCTTTTTTGCGCCAAAGCCGCTTTTTTTTGTCTCAGCTTTTCAAACTCAACTCTTTCTTGAGATATTTTTCTCTCGTGCTCATGCGCTTCTCGCTGCCACTCTTCCTGCTCGCGAAGTGCCATTCGCACTTGTTTTTGCGCCTCCCTTGCCAGGCGCACTCGCTCTTCTCGCGCCAGCTTTTCTTCTAAAAATATTTTTTCACTCCGCTCTCTTGAAACATCGCTAGTATGAAAATTTTGTGAAATATGGCTGCTAACATTCTCTTTTGAAGGTAGATTTCTTTTTCTTTCCTCAAGGATAGATTTTTGAAATCGCGCCGTTTCCTCCTCCTGAGGAGTTGGGCGCCTAACATCATGAAAAGTCAAAGCAGGCTTGGCAACAGGAATTTTTGCAGATGGTCGAAAGTTGCTCCTCAAAACAATCCCTGATTTATTTATTTTATCCAAATCCAAATTACCGTCCCTATCTACCGGCCTGACATCAAACATCTGCGGTATAATTTTGTTTTTTGGATTTTTGCTACTTTGCATTTTTATTTTTCAGCATATTTTTATATATCGCCAATGTCTCTTTCGCCATTCTCTTCCAGCTATACTTTCTTGCCTGCGCGTATCCTTTTTTAACTAGTTCTTGGCGTAATTCGATATCAGTAATTATTTTTTTCATCGCGGACACTATCGCGTTGATATTTTCTCCATCAAAGAAAAAGGCGCTTTCTCCCAATATTTCTCGCATACAAGGATGGTTTGAAGAAATAACCGGAACACCTTTGGACATTGCTTCAAGCGGTGGCAATCCAAATCCTTCATAGAGTGACGGAAACACATTAGCGATTGAATGCTGGAATAAAATATCCAATTCATAATCATCGACATCAGAGAGAAAAACAATATCGCCTATCCCATTCTCCCTAACCACGCCTTTTAGTCTTTTGTAGAAATAGTCCTCCTTGCCAACCAATACCAGCTGAAGTTCGATTTTTTCTTTCAACATTTCGCCAAAAGCCAAAACAAGTCTTTCCAGATTTTTGTGCGGGTAAGCATTGCCCACATAAATTAAGTATGGTTTTATTATACCATATTTTGGCAAAATCTCCTTCGCATCTTTTGTGCTAAACATGCAATAATCTTCACATGCCTCATAGGTAACTGAGATTTTCTTTGCAATTGATTTTCCATAACTCAAAACAAGGTCTTTTTTGGTGAATTCCGATATGGAAATTATCCACTGCGCCCGCAAAATAGCCATTTTTATAACCATCTTGTAGGCTAAAAATTTAATCCGATAAAAAATTGGATGCAACGTACTATTTTTCACTGTCGGAAAATGAAGCAATGTCAAATCATGAATCGTTACAATAAATTTTTTGAAATACAGCATTGGGACGTTAAAATGCGGGAAGTGGACCAAATCTAATTTATATTCATACAGCTTCAACGGGAAAAAAATCTGCTCGGAAAAAGTGTACCAATGATAGTCTGCCAAGACTTTTTTGAAATTGGGATTCTCTGGTTGATACTCTTTGAAATTTTCATGTTTAAGAAAAATAAAAAACTCATGTTTAAAATCTCCGTCTTCAACAGAAATTTTTTCCAATTTCTCAATTAATTTTTGAGTGTAACGCCCTAAGCCTTTTTGTTTGATACCAAAAAAACGCGCGTCAATGCCTATCCTCATAACTATAAATTATTCACCTACACTGATTATACCACTGACAAAGTTAATATAAAAACTAAAACGAAAACGATTCCAAGGTTTTTTTGGCGGTTTTTTCCCAAGAAAATTCCCGAGCTCTTTTCAGGCCATTTTTCACCAGCTTCTCTCGCAATATCTTATCAGTTAGAATTTGCCGCATTGCTTCAAAAATTTCTTCCGGCTTATTGGGGTCGATAAGCATCGTGCTATCCGCGCAAATTTCCGGCAATGATGAATTATTGGACACAATCACGGGCACTCCACATTTCATAGCTTCTAGCGGTGGAAAACCAAAGCCTTCAAAAAATGATGGATAAACAAAAAGTGACGAAAGGCCATAGACGTAAGCCTTGTCATCATCAGCAACAAAACCAGCCAAAATTATTTTTTCTCTATATTTTGACTTATTTATTTCCACAAAAATTTCCTCCCCCAACCAGCCGGGCGATCCCGCAAGAACTAATTTATACCTCAAAAGTTCCTCATTTTTTTCCTCTGCCGCGCTATCTTGCAAAAGACTATAGGCTTTAATTAGGCCCAAAATATTTTTTCTCGGCTCAATCGTTCCAAGATAGAGAATAAATTTAAACGGCAGCTGATATTTTTCCTTAATTTCAATCAATCGCTGATTATTGCGATCAATTACGCAAAAATCATTTCCAATTGCGCTTGGAATAACTTCTATCTTTTCTCTTTTTATATTATACAAATTGGAAATATCCATCTTCGTTGAATTCGAAACTGCGATTATTCTGTCTGCGCGCCGGCAAATTTTTTTCGAATTGATAAAAATATGCCAAAAACGCCGCTTCCAAGAAAAACACTCCGGATATCTCTCAAAAGACAAATCATGAATTGTCGTGATCACCTTGACACCCTTTTTTACTGCGCCAAAAATAATATTGGGGAAAAAAATAATGTCCGCTCCCCCAACCAGCTTATCAATCTTAGGCCAACCGAAATACCAAAAAGAAAAATTCAAAAGCTTATTTGGAACATGAATTTTTTTGATCCGCACATTGGGATATTTTGAGAATAAAGCAAAATCGAAATTGGCCTCTTTCCAGGCGCTGAAGAACAAAACGTATTCGTTTTTTTGATCAATTTCAAACAAATGCAAAAGCAGTCCCAAGGTATATTCCTCCACTCCGGTCCTCCTTCCCTCCATAAGACATCGCACATCAATGCAGATTTTTGTCATGAGATTTCTTTTCTATTCCAGGTAATGCTTAAATAAAACTCCGAAAAAAGCTAAAAAAATAGCACCCAGAAAAACAATTGGGACCACAAAAGGGTTAATTTCATTGGGCCGGATTACCGGTTCTGCTGAAGAAATCTCAAACCACACTGTCTCTTTTTGATCTTGATTCAGACTTTGAATATTTTGGGAAATAATTTTTGAAACCGACAATGCGATACTTTGAGCCATTTTTTGATTTGGAGCGGAAAAACTCACTGCAACGATTTGAGAAGATCTTTTTTCCGCCACAATACCGCCGCTCAATCTTTTCAAACTATAATCAGTCGTATTAACTCCGGAATTGGTATAAATATCCTCTTCTATTCGAGGACTCTTGAGCCATTCCACGACTGTTTCGGCAAATTTTTCATCAGCTTGCAAGCGATAAAAATCATCGTATTTATAACTATCGGAGTTTTGTGTTCCTAAGCGAGTTATGTTTAATGTTAATGAGACATTGAAAGCTGCCGGACGAAAAATGAAATA
The DNA here is from genome assembly GCA_043725085.1 of bacterium. Classification (GTDB taxonomy): domain Bacteria; phylum Patescibacteriota; class Minisyncoccia; order Moranbacterales; family UBA2206; genus UBA9630. The sequence goes on along the minus strand of JAYSLY010000012.1, from coordinate 6,751 downwards.
TGCCAAAGCGCCAAAAATAACAATAGCGCTTATTGTGCCAAATAGCTTGAGATGCTTTTTGATAATTAAAAAATATTCTTTCAGTTCCATAGTTGTTTTAAAAAATTAGTGTTGCTTTAGTTTTTCCAAATGCGCAGCCAATTCTTCTTCTATATAATTTTTAATCCTTTCTTTGAAAATTTTTTTGTCAAACTTTCGCATGTTCTCTCTGATATAGTGCGGATCATAATCCTCGTCTCTGAATTTCTTGACCGCGCTGATGATATCTTCCACGGTTTGCTGCTCAAAAAATATGCCGGTTTTGCCTTCCTCGATATGCTCGGGGATATCCCCGCTGCGATAAGCGATGATTGGACGTCCGGAAGCCATTGCTTCAATCGCTACGATGCCAAAATCTTCTTCTTGAGGAAAAACAAACGCTCGACAGCGAGAAAAATATTCAAATAATTCTTTTTCCGGCACTCTTCCGAGAAATTCAATGTTTGGTCCGGCGATTTTCTTGAGCCGTTTGGCCTCAGGTCCGCGGCCCAATATCTTCAGGGGTAATTTTAATTCATTAAACGCCTTGATTACGATATCAAAACGCTTGTAGGCCATAAACCGTCCGGCCATTAAAAAATAGTCCTCTGTTTTTTCGCTAACATAGAAATTATCAAAAGTTATCGGAGGATTGATGACTAGCGATTTTTTTTTATAATATTTTTTAATTCTCCTGGCGATAAAGTTGGAATTGGCAATAATCCTATCCGGGCGATTGGCGCTGATTCTGTCCCAAACGCGGATATAGTTCATGAAAAATGGCACGATTTTTTTGATGAATTTGGGAAAATAAAAGTCCGACGTGTACTTATGACAATCATCCCAAGCATAGCGGATTGGCGTATGCATATAGCAAATATGCAACGTTTCCGGGTTTGTAATGATTCCCTTGGCATAAGAAGAGGAGTCAGAAAGCACAATGTCATATTGCGAAAAATCAAATTGCTCAATCGCCATCGGCATAAGCGGCGGAAAAATTCTATGCCGCGTTGGAGCAAAGGGAATTTTTTGCAAGCAGGAAGTTCTTATGTCCTTGCCATCAAACATCCCGTGCATCAATTTTTTGTCATAGACAATCGTGTAGATTGGCGCATAGGGAAAAATTTCGCAGAAACATTCCAACACCTTTTCCGCACCACCGCATTGGACTAGATAATCATGAACCAGAGCAATCCGCATTTTTTTGGTATCAATTTAGAGATTTCGCCGCTTAGAAAACAACACGCCGATAGTTTTGAGACAGATTATGATATCGAGTAGCATTGACCAGTTCTCGATATAGTAGAGGTCTAATTTATATTCATCCTCAAAATCCAGATCTGACCGACCGGAGATTTGCGCCATCCCGGACACTCCGGGTTTGATTGTCAGGAGTCTGCGGTGGTATTCCATATATTTGGCAATCTCTCTTTCTTGGTGCGGTCTTGGCCCAACGAGACTCATTGAACCAAATAGCACATTGAAGAGCTGCGGCAACTCATCAATAGAAAATCTTTCGATAAAACGCCCCACGCACGTCTTTCTTGGATCGGCCTTGATTTTGTAGAGCGGACCGCGACGCACGCTTTGTTTCTCGATCAGTTTTTTTTCAAACTCAATCGCTTTTCGACCTTCCGGAGTGCTTGGATCAGTGCAATAGTCACACTTCATATAGCGAAATTTATACACATGAAATTTTTTTCCGTCATTACCAATTCTTTCGTTCTTGTAGATAATCGGGCCTCTGCTGTCAATTTTAATGGCAATAGCCGTTAGAATTGTTATGGGAGAGGTAATGATAATTCCGACAATTGAAGCAATGATATCGAAGGTTCGTTTGGCAATTCTGCCCCAACCATCCAACGGAGTATTCTTAACCTCAATCAGCGGCTCACCGTCAAGCATCCCGATATCAAATTTGAATGTTTGCAATCCGGTCGGGATATATTTATACACAACATTATGAATCGTGCAGTAATCGATTAGCTTTTCTTGTTCGTCGTCCGTGATCGCAGGTTCGCAAAGAATAATCTCATCGATTCCCCGCTGCTCTTTGATCAACTTAATCACCTTAAGATGCGCCGTATCAATTTGATCAACAACCCTGTAGCCAAGATTTTTATTATTCTTAATCGTTCTCGATATCACATTTATCTTGGAATTTTTTCCGATAAGCAGCACGCGATGCACGCCAATCCCGCGATTGCGCAAAAGCCACTTTTGCACCAATTGCAAAAGATATCTGGCAATCACAACATACATTGTAGCGAGAAGCCAGGCGGCTAAAATAATAAAACGAGAAGAAAACCATTCTCGTTTTAAAAATATCGCCACGATGATAATCACCAAACCGATCGAAGTTGCGCCAAAAATCTTCAGAGCCTCTTTCCAAAATTTTCTCGTGGAACGAATATCATAGAGGCCTTCGAAGGCATAAATCAAAAGAAAGAGCGGGGCAGTCACGAGAACAATTTTCAGATAAGCATTAAAAGGGAAAGAGTATAGGAGCGGTTTTAATTGGATGATGCTGGGAACGTTACGCACAGAAAAAGCCGTCAGCGCCGCAAAAACTATCATAGCAAAATCAACTGGGATTTGAATGGCGCTGAAAAATAATTCTGATTTTTTCATAGTTTTTCCAGAAAATAGAATTTTTTGTTTTTTTTAAGTTAGCCATTTATCAAAGCAAATCTATAAGCCGGATTCTGTTTGGAATAAATTCCTTGGTAATAATTTATCTAGCCCTGACGTTGCCATCAGGGTCAAGCGGCACTTCCTGTTTTTAGCTAAAAAAACAGGACACGACCTTGCATTCAGATAAGGATTTAGCCGTTTCAATCTCGATGTTACCACCAAGACTCATCCTGATTGCTCAGGATGCTCAACTTATTACTAAGATGAGCGTCTCTGCTCGCACCTCGCGGATTACTCCGTATGGGTGTTACCCATTACCCTTCCCCGCCAAGGCGGGGTAAATGTCCGGACTTTCCTCCCCAATTCGTCGAAACGAGTTGGGGCAATTACCCGATTTGCCTTGATAAATAGCTAATTTAAGCCAGATTATCTCTTTTTTATCCTCTATTATCCTAGCATTATATGGGGAAATTGTAAAGGCACAACGCGGAGCAGATATATTTGATCTGCGCCCCCACAGACACAAATTCCCAAAAAGATTGACGAATACAATAAAACTGCATATAATACATTCACCAACTAAATGAAGCGCTGACGCGGCCCAACCACCCGCCGAGCTTCGGCCAAAAGCTGGCGAAATAGCTTATCTAAAGTGTTCACTGATGTTGCCTCTTTTGGCAACTCGCCAATGAGGCGAAAGGTGAAAATTTGGGTGGAACCACGAGTCAGAATAAAAAAGGCCCGTCCCAGAAATCTTTTGCTCTATGCTTTGCATATTGCGCTTAAAGATTTTTGAGACGGGTTTTTTGTTTACGCCTGATGTTACCCTAATTAATAAGGTCATAATCGGCATCATCATCAGGAATATATGCAGATGACTCTATGCCTTCTTTTCCAGTAAGCACGCAACGGTATATTTACCGCAGATTTCACAATCAACCATGAGCATAATAATTCCTGAAATGATATCTAACTGGACCAATTTTGCCACCGCATGCTGTCCATAGTCACGCGTTGACTGACCGCATTCCGCACAGAATAAGCGCACTGGAATCTCAATAGCTCCAATATCAGGCGTTATCTCTTCCAAATTAAGCATTGTTGCCATAATAGCATTCACCTCCTCCCTGATATAAATTATTTGAAAAAGTACATCGTTAACCAGAATAAATTATTAATAACACTAAATTAAATCATATGTCAACCGAACAAAAACACGAAAAAATAGAAATTTTGCGCCACTCGACTTCGCACGTCTTGGCGGCAGCGGTTTTGGAAATGTTTCCTGAAGCAAAATTCGCAATAGGGCCTGCCATTGAAAACGGATTTTATTATGACTTCGAATTGCCCAGAACTTTGATTCCTGAAGATTTGGCAATTTTGGAAGAAAAAATGCGCGCCATCGTGAAAGCCAATCATCCATTTGAACGAGCAGAAATTTCTGTGACCGAGGCCCGAACTGATTTTGAAAAATTGGGACAATATTACAAAGTTGAATTAATTAATGATTTGGCGGAAAGCGGAAATGATAAAGTTTCTGTCTATAAGTCCGGCCCATTTGTTGATCTTTGCTCCGGACCGCATTTGGATTCCACTGGTGAAATTCCCGCCGACGCCTTCAGGCTCACCAAAATTTCCGGTGCCTATTGGCGCGGAAATGAAAAAAACAAACAGCTGCAACGAATCTATGGCGTGGCGTTTGAAAGTAAAAAAGAATTGGACGAATATTTGCATATGCTCGAAGAAGCGGAGAAACGAGATCATCGAAAAATCGGGAAAGAATTGGATTTATTTTCCTTCCACGATGTCGCGCCAGGTATACCCTTTTTTCATCCCAAGGGCAGCATCATTTATAGCGAACTAAAAAACTTCTGGATTGAGTCGCAAAAAGAATTTGGCTATGACACAATCCTTTGCCCTTCAATGATTGACGTTTCGATTTGGAAAAAATCCGGCCATTGGGATCACTATAAAGACGATATGTATTTTGTGCAAAATGAAGACGGCGAAAAACAATTCGCCTTGCGCCCAATGGATTGCCCGGGGGCAATTTTGGTCTATAATAATTCTTTGAAATCCTATCGTGATTTGCCGCTGCGCTACGCCGAACCTGGTCTCATCACCCGAAAAGAAAAATCCGGTCAACTAGGAGGACTGCTCCGTGTCCAACAATTCACACAAGACGATGCCCACATTTTCATTCGCGAAGATCAAATTGAAGCAGAAATTAAAAAAGTAATTCAGCTTGTTGATAAAATGTATAAGCCTTTTGGTCTGGAATACAAAGCTTTTCTTTCCACTCGACCGGATGACTTTATGGGAGAAGCAGGCGTTTGGAAAACAGCCGAAGCTGATCTCAAAAAAATTCTTGGAGAGCTATATGGCGAAAATTACGGCCTCAAAGAAAAAGACGGCGCTTTCTATGGACCAAAGATTGATTTCCAATTGAAAGACGCCATTGGACGCACGTGGCAATGCGCGACAATCCAATTGGATTTTCAAATGCCTTTAAAATTCGATTGCAGTTATGTTGACAAAGATGGCAAAGAAAAAACGCCTGTTCTTATTCATCGCACAATTTTGGGATCATTTGAACGATTCATGGGCATTCTTATCGAACACTACGCCGGCGCATTTCCAACTTGGCTCTCCCCTGTGCAAGTTGCAATCATTCCCGTTTCTGAAAAATTCAACGATTATGCCAAATCCGTAGAGACGCGATTTATCGCGTCTAGTGTCCGCGCAGTTATCGACGATTCCAATGAATCCCTGGGCAAGCGCATCCGCGAAGCGGAAAAACAAAAAATTCCCTACATTTTGGTTGTAGGAGAAAAAGAAATGACTGACCAGTCTGTTAATGTTCGCACTCGCGGACAAAAAGAACAGATGGTTTTGAAAGCGGAAGAGTTTTTGGAGAAAGTTAAGAAAGAAATCAAGGAAAAAGAATAACTAAAAAAATTAAGGCGGACACGTTTGTCCGCCTTATTACCAATCAAATATCCTAGGTAATCCCACATCCCCATCCTCTATGAATTGTACATAGTATCAAAAGGATAAATCCTGCAACCCACGTCGCCAACCGCTTTTATCGCCTGAAATATTTCTTCTTCGTAAGAACGAATTAGCGTAATTGCCGAATCCATGGTTGGCTCAGTTATTGAGGCTATACGATTAAGGCTTATGATTTTATTTTTCTTTCGCTTATTATTAGTGCCCAATATTATGCAAGTATCACTAATGAACCCGCGAAAGTAGCCTATTGTCCTTGCGCCATCTTCCAGAATCACCTCCACTGCTGGATTTTTTCCTGACTTTTTCACCAAAAGCCGGATAATTTTTTGCGCCTCATTTTTTTTCATGTCGCGTCTCCCTTTCCCTTGCTTTAAAGATAATATTTTAGTACTCTAATTAGAGCATTCCTTGTATAAGAACTAGGTAATGAAATATTACATCAAAACCTTCGGTTGTCAAATGAACGTCAGTGATTCGGAACGCATTGCTGGGTTTTTGGAAATACAAAAATATCAAAAAGCTGATGAAATAGAAAAAGCGGATTTGGTGGTTTTCAACACTTGTGGCATCAGACAGATGGCCGAAAACCGTGCCTATAGCACCATCCACACACTGCGCAAAAAATATCCTGCCATCAAAATTATCCTCACAGGATGTCTAGCTAATCGCAAAGATGTGCAAAGAAGATTGAAAGATAAGGCGGACTTGTTTTGTGAAATAAAGGACTTTCAAAGTAAATTTAAAAATTTTGTAATTGAAAATTATTTAAAAATTGAAAATTTAAAATTGGAAATTCCGGCACAACAAAAAGACACGCACTGCTTAAATTACCTCTCTATCAAACCTAAACATAATAGCTCGCATAGCGCGCTTGTGCCGGTTATGACCGGCTGCAATAATTTCTGCGCCTACTGTGTCGTCCCCTATGCGCGCGGACGGGAATGGTCAAGGCCAGTAGAAGAGATAATTAAAGAAATCAAAACTGCTCTTGGTAACGGCGCAAAAGAAATCATCCTCCTTGGGCAAAATGTGAATTCGTATTCTTATTTAGAAAAATCGGAGCTCAACTCCGGAGCTCCGGAGTTGA
>JAYSLY010000011.1:0-45874 GCA_043725085.1 bacterium | reverse complement strand
AGGAATTCCTACGCGCCTGCCACATCGCACAACTCCCGCTATGCGGCTGACGCCCAAATTCCGATGAGTACATCGGAACTTCGCAGAGCTCAGCGTTATGTGAAATAAAATTCTTTTTCTTTTTTAAATTTGCTTTTTTATAATAAGGAAAAATAAGTTTTTTTATTTATTTTTTAGAGGGGTATGAGGTGTCTTTTTTGCTTCTTAGGTCGCAAAAAAGACGATTTTTATTTTATACTTATTTGAGGTATAATAAAGTTAACTTTAAGAAAATAATTACAAGATATGACACAAGATATTTTAAGCAAAAAAGAAGCCATAAAATCAATCGTTCATGCTTCTGTTGAATCTTTCGCGGTCGGATTTCAAGGCAGACATGAGGGCGAGTTGGAAGATCCCGAGGGAACGCTAAATATGAAAATTCATAATGTTTTTATTGCTGTTCTCGGTCCAGAAATACAATATTACACAGCTTTAGTGCGATCGCTTGATAGCTCTTTAGGCAATATGCTCGAAAAAATGGCAATCAATATTGCCAAACTAACATATGAAGTCAAGCAAAATGTTGAAGGTCCACTTAGCTTAAAACAAACCCAAGACATGGCGGAATTGTTAGAAAAATATAAACGCAGAGAAATAACCCCGCCTACGGTGGAAGATTATCAGTTTTTGCGCGTAAAGCCTGCCGATCAATCACTCGTAACTAAAAGACACGACAGTGATTATTACTTGATAGATAAAGAAACTGGCAATAATTTTTTGATTGAGTTGAAAATTGGAGGCGATCTCGATAATAAAAAAGCTCGCTCTGAAAAAGAAGCATTATTGGAACAGTTTGCAATCCTATCAAACACATTGCCAGAAAATACAAAAATACAAATGTTTTTTGCAACCGCATATAACCGCTTTGGTGAAGGAAAACCATGGAAGCAAGAAAGAGTAAGACAATATTTTTCAGATGATGAACTTTTGATCGGAAAAGATTTTTGGGATTTTGTTTGCAAGTCGGATGATGGATATAATATCGTTCTCGAAGCGTATAAAGAAAAGGCGGATCTGATTAAAAAATCTCTAGACTCAATCAAAAAAACTTATCTTGGATAAACTATGAATTCACTTATAAAATGGCCAGGTGGAAAATCAAAGGAGTATGAGCAAATTAAAGATCTCATACCAAAACATACTCGATACATCGAGCCATTTTTTGGTGGTGGAGCTATATTTTTTAAACTTCAACCAAAAAAAGCGATAATAAATGATATCTGCGTAGAACTAATTGAATTTTATCGCTTTATTAAAGGAGAAAATGATAAGAATGAGTTTAAAAAATGCTTGTACGATTATGTTGATAACTGGGAAAAAATTCCAAAGTACATAAGCATTTTTGAAAATGATTTTATCAAATTATACGAAGAATACAAAAATGATAAAAAAACAGAACAAGAGGTTAAAGAAATAATAACTAAAAAACTCAAGGCCAAAGAGGATCAATTCAATGGTTTGTTTTCGAAAAATTTTGCCCTTGATCCAAACAATTTACTTCAAGAAATAATTAAAAACTTAATTTCAAAAATTAGCAGAACTAAAAAAATTGAAAAGAATCGTGGCAAATTGCCAGACGGCGATTTGCATAAAAACATTGAGACTGCTTTCAGGAGTGGTTTCTATATGCATTTTCGAGATGTGATGAACAAAAATGGTTCAAAATATGAAACATCTTTGGCAAAAAAAATTTCAAATTATTATTTTATAAGAGAGTTTTGCTACGCTTCAATGTTTAGATTTAATGCGAATGGTGATTTTAATATTCCCTATGGCGGTATAGCATATAACAATAAGGATTTTAGAAGCAAAGTTGATTATATTCTTAGCGATGAGGTTGGAGAAATATTTAAAAATACAAAAATTTTAAATACTGATTTCGAAAAAATTCTTTTGCAAAAAGATTTAAACGAGAATGATTTTATTTTTCTTGATCCGCCCTATGACACCGATTTTAGCGATTATGAAAAAGCAGTTTTTGATAAAAAAGATCAAGAAAGATTAGCAAAATGTTTATACGACACCAAGGCTAACTTTATTTTAATTATCAAAAAAACTCCTTTTATTTATGATTTATATAAAAATAAAAAAGGAATAAAAGTTGATAGCTTTGAAAAAACATATCTCTATAATGTAAAAGGCAGAAATAACAGAGATGTTGAACACCTTGTGATTTATAATTTTTAGGTAAATGCAAAAATATTTAAACAAAATCATTCATGGAGATTGTATTGAAAAACTAAAAGAATTCCCTGATAATTCTATTGATTTAATTTTTGCTGATCCTCCCTACTTTCTGCAATTGCCTAAAGGCAAAAGATTAAAACGAGCAAACGGAACAGAAGTTATTCCAGTTGATGATGAGTGGGATAAATTTGAAAGCTATGAAGATTATGACAATTTTACAAAAAATTGGCTTGGTGAGTGCCAAAGAATTATAAAACCAACAGGAACGATTTGGGTTATCGGAATGTATCACAATATTTTCCGTGTCGGCACAATTATGCAGGATTTAGGAATCTGGTTTTTGAATGATGTTATTTGGGTTAAAACTGACGCCTTGCCAAATCTTAACGGGCGAAGATTTACAAATAATCACGAAACTTTGATTTGGGCCGTAAAAGATAAGAATTGCAAAGGCTATACATTCAACTATGAACAAATGAAAATAATGAACGGCGGAAAGCAAATGAAAGATACGGATTGGGTTTTTGGTTTATGCAGAGGAAACGAAAGACTAAAAGATGAAAATGGAATAAAAGCCCATCCGACTCAAAAACCATTAAAACTTATTCAGCAAGTTTTATTAGCGGCTAGCAAAAAGAATGATGTTGTTTTAGATCCATTTTTGGGAAGCGGCACAACCGCTTTTGTGGCCAAAGCACTTGGTAGAAATTGGATTGGAATTGAAAAAGAGAAAAGATATGTTGATTTGGCTATCAAACGACTTTCTTAACAAATTCGTATGAAGATAAAAAAAATTTCCATTCAAAACTTCAGAGGTATTGATAAATTAGAAAATTTAGAAATTTCAAATCTAAATACTTTTGTTGGCAAAAATGATGCTGGAAAATCCACAATCCTCAGAGCATTGGATTGTTTTTTTGATGTCAAAAAATTCGATATAAAAGATGTATTTAAAGGAAAACAAGAAGATGAATCAACTTCTATCGAAATATCTTTTTTGCCTACAATGGATGTAGACGATCTAGTTTTAGATAGTAAGAAACTAATTACGATTAAAAAAGGATTTTCTATTGTTAATAATAAGACAAAGCTGATTGAGTATTATCTTTGCAATGATTTTACTGAAGAAAAAAATCAAAATCTCTGGAATAAAAAAGAACAAGATCTTAACCAAATCGTTTCTGATTTAGGAGAAGAGCCTAATAAATCAGGCAGAGGTAAAAAGAATATATTAAGAATAGAACAAATAAAAACAATTCTTGCAGACAAAGAACGGAAAGAAATTTATCACGAATTGGGTGATTTTTTAAAAAATATTGAAAAGACTTACGAAGTTTCCTTGCCCGAATATTCTCTTTTTGACGCAGAACAGGATTTAAACATTGAAGCTACAAATTTTCAATCTCAGTTTAAACCGATCATTTCTGCTTATTTTGAAACAACAAAAGATAAGACCGCGGAAATTGAAAAGGGATTAAAAGATGATCTAGCTACAGAATTTGAAGAAATTAGAAAATACATGACAAAAAATGTTTCGGGGTTAAAAAAGCTCAATCCCTCAACGGAATTTGATTGGTCAAAATCATTAAAAAAATTTGATTTAAATTTAGAATTTGATGGACAAAATTTTGATGTCCCAATTTCACACAAAGGAACGGGTTTCAAAAGATTGCTTATGGTCGCTTATTTTGAATATTTAGCAAGTAAAAAAAGTATAAAAAATCAAATTTTCGCCATTGAAGAACCCGAAACATATCTTCATCCGTCCGCACAACAAGATTTACTAAATTCAATAATTAGAATATCAGACAATTCCCAATTTTTTTTAACGACACATTCTCCAGTTTTTGCTGGAGCTACTGACGGCGAAAATTCAATTTTAGTAACTAAGGATGAAAGAGGTATTTCTCATTATTCAAGAGAAAGTGAGAATATAATTGAGCAAATCATAAATGAGTTAGGCATAAGACCGGATTATAATTTACTAAAAGAAATAAAGTATTTAATTTTTGTTGAAGGCAAGGATGATATTCATTTCTTAAATTCATACGCAAAAACCGTGCTCAACAAGGATCTTGAAGATGATAAAATACTTTGTGTCATCGGTGGAGGTGGGTCATTGAAAAATTATGCCGATTTAGATTTATTTAAAAAATTAAAAGGTAATAATTTATATTCTGTAATTGTTGACGGCGATGATAATTCGAATGGTAAAGAAAAATGGTGCGAAAGAATAAAAGCAAAATGCGATAACGATAGTGCGGATTTTAAAAAATTATCAAAAAGAGAAATTGAAAATTATTGTCATCCTCAAGCAATTTGTAGAAAGTGTCCAGATTTAAGCATAGACAGCATTGTAATAAATAATAATACTGATGTTCCAAAGCATTTGAAAGAAATAGGCTTGGTGAAGAATTTTAAAAATGATTTAAATATAGAAGTTTTTAATGAGATGACAAAAGAGGAATGGAAGTCAATAGATACTTCTGGAGAAGTAAAACAGTTTATTGAAGCAATTTATTTAAAAATACAATAAGGAGTTTTTGATTTTGGGCATTCACCCCTTACCCCTCTGCCCAAAATCAAAAACAAAAAAACTTATTTATCATTTAGAATAAAAGCAAATTTAAAAAAGAAAAAGAATTTTACATCACATAACAAGGCATATCCGGTTCAGAAATTTTGCGTTTTATAATAATAAAAGTTTGCAAAATTTCTTCTCCCAAATTTTTCTTACGCTCCGCTTCAGAAAAACTTCGGATATGCCTAACGTTGTGGCGAAATGTCACGCGCTCCGCTTGTTCCATTTCACCACAACGCTGAGCTCTGCGAAGGGGCTATCCTTTTTAAAATATTGCCTACAGCAACCCTTCTTTTTTCAAAGACTTCTTTATCTGGCTTTTTGCCAGAGATGTGCGGACAAACTTCAGCCAATCGCGGCTGGGTTTTTTTTGATCGCGGGTAGTGAGAATTTCAATCACTTCGCCATTTTTAATTTTATAATCCAAAGTGACCATTTTGCCATTGGCTTTGGCGCCATTGGCGCGGTCGCCAACTTCACCGTGGATGCGATAGGCAAAATCAACCGGTGTGGCGTCTTCAGGAAGATCGATGATGTCTCCCAATGGAGTGAAGGCAAAGATGTGATTTTTGAAAAAATCCACCTTGAGTCCCTCCATAAATTCCGTGTCGTCTTTTCCTAACTCATTTTGCCATTCGCGCAATTGATTGACCCAGGCCAATTCTTCTTCGGGTACGGCGTGTTTGCTTTTCATAAAAAAATTTCGCATCTTTCTTTTTTTCTCAGAATAGATCCAGTGTGATGCGATACCAAATTCCGCCTCATCATCCATTTGCTTGGTACGAATTTGCACTTCCAAAAAAATTCCTTCCGGTCCAAAAATAGTGGTGTGGATTGATTGGTAGCCATTGGGTTTCGGAAGGGAAATATAGTCCTTGATGCGTCCGACGAGCGGGCGATATTTTTTATGCACGATTCCCAGGGTTTCATAGCAATTGGCCAATTCTGGCACAATAATTCTGATACCGACCAAATCATAAATTTTGCTGATGTCCATATCGTGGCGTTTCAGTTTTTGATAGAGGCTATGGACATGTTTTGTTCGGCCAAAAACTTCCAGCACATTGATACCTTCCTTGGTCAGCTCTTTTTTCAGTTCGTTCACCATCTTGTCAATATATTTTTTTCTTTGTCCATATTGATCTGTGACGAGTTTTTCGGTCAAGTCGAAGTTTTTTGGATCAAGATATTTGAAGGATAGGTCTTCCAGGCGAACTTTAATTTCTCCGATTCCCAATCGATTAGCGATTGGCACAAAAACTTCCATTGTTTCCAGCGCGATGCGCTCTCGTTTTTCTGGTGGAAGATATTCAAGCGTTTCCATATTGTGTAATCGATCGGCCAGTTTGATGAGAACGACACGGATATCAGCGGCCATAGCGAGAAACATTTTGCGCAAATTTTCGAGATAGTTTTCTTCTTTTGTTCCGCGCAGTTTAATTTTCCCCAGTTTTGTGACGCCATCAACAAGCGTGGCGATTTCCTTGCCAAACTTGTACTCCAAATCTTTGAGTGTCACTGTCGTATCTTCCGGCACGTCATGTAAGAGTCCGGCAGAAATCGTTTTTGAGCCAAGACCAATCCTGGCTAAATTGAGGGCAGTGTAGAGCGGATGTTGGATGTAGTCATCTTTGCCGGATTTGCGACGTTGCCCCAAGTGGGCTTTTTCCGCCACAGCATAGGCGCTGCGAATCAGAGCCTCTTTTTTGAATTCCAAGTTGAATTTGACATTAGCCAACACGTCTTCGATGGTAATGTTTTCTTCGATTGACATAATTTTAGTTTTAAGGGTTACGCATTTTCCCTTCACAGCCGCATTGACTAAAAAAATAACTCGCACACTCTTTTTTCTTCTTTAAAATTTCCCCTCCCTCGACGGCAGCCAGTGGAAAATTTTAAAAGAAAAAAGGTATGCTCAAACAGGTTTTTTTAGTCAATACGGCTGACTCGGGCAAATGCGTAAGCTGTGATCTTAAACTATAAGTTATTTTTCAAAATTACATTCCTTGTTGGAGCATTTGGTTTTTCCTTTGGCGGCGAATACTAGCAGGGAATTGCAGTTGGGGCAAGTTTCGCCATTTGGTTTGTTCCAGAGGGAAAAATCACAAGCGGGATATGTATTGCAACCGTAAAAGAGGCGGCCTTTTTTGGATTTTCGCTCCACAATGTCACCGGTTTTGCACCTGGGACATTTGATGCCGGTCTTATTTTCAATTCGTTTGATGTTTTTGCACGTTGGATAATTTGAGCATCCCAAAAAGACTCCATATTTTCCACGCTTGACTGCCATTTTTGCGCCGCATTTTTCACAGACTTCTTGGGAAAATTCTTCTGCTATCTTTTTTTCCGCTCCGGTTTTTTCGGTGTAGCGGCAATTGGGATAGTTGGAGCAAGCGATAAATTTTCCAAAGCGTCCAAATTTCATGATGAGATCGCCGCCGCAATCCGGACAATTCTTGTCCAGCTTTTCTTGGAACTCTTCTTTTTTGACTTCTTTGGTCTTGGTTTTTAGATTAGCGTGAAATGGTTCATAAAATTCTCGAATGACCGGCACCCATTTTTTGGCACCTTCGGCAATTTCGTCAAAATCTTTTTCGAGCGTCGCGGTAAAAGTCATATCAACGATTTGTGGGAAATGAGCAACAAGAACATCGCTCACTAGTGTGCCGATTTCCAGCGGGAAAAGACGCTTCTCTTCATTTTTGTCGACATATTTTCTTTCGATAATGGTGGAAATAGTCGGGGCGTAGGTGGAAGGGCGGCCGATACCATTTTCTTCCAAAACTTTCACGAGCGTCGCTTCGTTGTAGCGGGGAGGTTGGGTGGTTGTTTTGCCTTCGGCATTCGCTGATACTAATTCCAGCGCATCGCCAATTTCCATTGGAGGAAGGAGTGTGTCGGCGGTAGCGGATTTTTTGTCCGCATAAACTTTCAAATAGCCTTCAAAAGTCAATGTGGAACCGCTGGCGCTAAGCGCATAAATATTTTTATTGGTCTTGTTGGTGGCAGAAATATCCGCTTTTATCGAATTGAATATGGCGCATTCCATCTGAGAGGCAATCATTCTGTTCCAAATCAATCTGTAAAGCTTATACTGACCCGGTTCTAGTGTAGTTTTCAAATCATCCGGTGTTTTTTCCGGGCTTGTTGGTCGGATGGCTTCATGGGCTTCCTGGGCGCCTTTGGATTTATTTTTGAAATAGCGCGGACTTTTTAGCGCGAAATTTTTGCCAAATAATTTCTGGATAGTTTTTTGAGCCAAGACGAGGGATTCCAAAGAAAGATTCAGGCTGTCTGTTCGCATATAGGTGATATAGCCTTGCTCGTAGAGTTTTTGCGCCAGTACCATTGTTTGTTTTGAACTGTAGCCTAAGCTGCTGATGGCAGACTGTTGCAAGGTTGATGTGGTAAATGGCGGCGGCGGAGTTTTGGTTGTTTCTCTTTTGGAAATGTTTTCTACCTTATATTGGCATTTTTCCAAATCAGAAAGTATCTCTTTGGCTGATTTTTCTTTGGTGAGAATAGTTTTCTTGATCTTGTAGTCTCCGGCAAAAAGTTTTAATGTGGCGGTAGTTTCTATTTTATCGTTATTCTTTTTGATTAAATCAGCCGGAAACTGAGAATCTTTTTCATCACCCTTGGTCTTTAAAACTAGATTTATTTTCCAATAATCCTCTGCCTTGAATTTTTCAATTTCTTTTTCCCTCTCAACGATAATGCGCAGTGCCATTGATTGAACGCGGCCAGCCGAGAGGCCGCGGCGAATTTTTTTCCAAAGAAACGGTGAAAGCTCATAGCCAACCAAGCGATCAAGAATGCGTCTGGCTTGTTGGGCGTCAACCAAATTCAAATCTAGCTCACGAGGAGTAGCCAGGGCTTTTTCAATGGCGGTTTTGGTGATTTCATGAAAAACAATCCGAGAAATTTTTTCGCCTTTAAATTTTTTGTCCAGCTCAAGCGCGGTGGCGAGATGCCATGAAATTGCTTCTCCCTCGCGGTCTTCGTCAGTTGCCAGAATGACGCCATCAGCTTTTTTGGCTAGTTTTTTGAGCTCGGAGACGCGATCAGCCACTTTGTTGGGGATTACATATTGCGGAGTAAAATCATGCTCAATATCAATGCCCATTTCTTTTTGGGGCAAATCACGAATATGGCCATAGCTGGATTTCACCAGGTAGCTTTTATCGAGAAATTTGGTAATAGTCTTGGCTTTAGTTGGGGATTCAACGATAATCAGTTTCATAAATTACGAGAATATAAAAAATTAAACGGCCAATTTATATCATAAACCAAAATTAAATTTTCTCCAAACTTTAAATAATACCAACTGTTTTTAGTATGCCAATCACACCGATCAAGATCCAAAAGAAATTTAATAAAGTGTAGGCATTATTTTTTTTGAGAACCGAGCACCAAGAGAGCAGGACAGCGTCGGTCGTGTTGAAGATCCAAATGAACATAAAAGGGCTGGCTGGGCCAAGCCAACTGACAAGGGAAAAGCTGGAAATGCGCATCACGACCCCGACCAGTTCGAAAGTCTTGATGTTTTTGTGGACGAATTGATTGATGGGTTTCATAGGTTTAAATTAATTTTTTTAATTATAGTCTTATCAAGGGACTAAGTCCCGGTCTATGCTTTACAAAAGAATATAATTTTGCCCGCCAAGATTCTTAACCCAGCCTTTAATTTCCATCATGGTTAACGTCGAGGAGATTTTAGCAACTGTCAGGTTAGCACTTTTGGAAATATTGTCAATATGCATTGGAACGTCAGAGAGGATATTGAGAAGAACTTCCTCCTCTGAATTTTCCGGTAATTTGAGCGTGGCTTGTTTTGTCTTTGGGGATTGTGAAAGATTAAATTCTTCCAAAATATCCTGAACGCAAGTGACCATTTTAGCGCCGGATTTAATTAGACTGTTTGTGCCAATAGAAGTGGGGGAGAAAATTGATCCGGGAATGGCGAAAACTTCGCGATTGCTTTCCAGGGCCATTTTAGCAGTGATAAGCGTGCCGCTTTTTTCGCCAGCTTCAATGATGAGCGTACCAAGGGCGAGTCCGGCAATGATTCTATTTCTGGCGGGGAAGGTTGCGGCGGTGGCGGGCGTTCCTGGTGGGTAGTCACTCATAAGCAGCCCTTCGCTTGCGATAATTTCTTGGGCAAGATTATAATTGGCGCGCGGATAGATGCTTTCATTGTCAACGCCGCCACCTAAAACGGCGATTGTTTTCCCCTTAACTTCTAGCGCGCCTCTGTGAGCAATGGCGTCGATCCCCAAAGCTAATCCGCTGACGATTGTAAAACCTGCTCTGGCTAAATCACGAGCAAAGGTATTAGCTAATCGTTCGCCGTAGGTGCTAAATTTCCGCGAACCGACAATCGCGATGGCGGGGGTTTCATCAAAAATTAATTTTCCACGAGCGTAGATGATATAGGGTGGATTGTGGATTTCCCTGAGAATCTTGGGGTAGTTGGGGCTGGTAAAATCAATTACGCAAATACCGGCTTGTTCTATCTTTTCCCACTCAAAATCCGGATCGATGTTTTGTTTTTCGAAAAAGATTTTTTCCGGTATCTTATCGCCGCCCAGAGCGTGTTTGAGTGTGGTAAGATCTGCTTTCCAGGCATTTTCGGGCGTGCCAAGGGTTGCTAGAAGCGTTTTTATTTTTTGTGGACCAACACCGTCTATTTTATTTAGCGCATGGAGATATTTCATCCATAAACAGTAACACGGGAGCTGCGTACTTGACAAATTTATCGAATATGTGCTAGTATTTCTGGAAGTCAAAAATCCCCGTGGTAGTGCGTAAAAACCAGTCAGATAATTTATTTAAACGATAAAACGATGAATCAGATTGCCAGAGTAAATAATAGCCCCGAGGAGACGGAAAAAAACTCCTTTTTTGATATAGCGGAAAAACTGCTCGCTCAATTGCCTCAAAGAGGTCAGGCAATTCTCAAAAAGCGCTATGGACTTATGGGTGATTTTTCTATTGAGACATTGGAAAAAATCGGATCTGACTATAACATCACCAGAGAGCGTGTTCGTCAGATTATTGCCGATGCTAAAAAAAATATCAGCCAAGAAAAAGATGATCTTGATTTCCAAAAAGCGGAAGAGCAATTGTTTTTGGCAGTTGAAAAAAAATGTGATATAATCAAAGAAGAAGATATTTTGGCAGAGCATAGCGGTGGGAAATCGCGCAAAGAGGAAAACGCGATGCGATTTTTAGTGGACTTATCCCAAAAAATTCAGGTTACTTCAGAAAAAAATAGAATTGAAAAGGTTTGGGCGACCTCCGGCACAGTTATTGAAAAAGTTTTGAAAATTGCAAAAGCTACGGAAGCGCTGCTCGCGGAAGGGAAAAAACTGCTTAGCGATGAGGAGATTTTGCAGAGATTGATGGCGGTTTTAGGTGAATTTTCCAAAAAAGAGATTCTTTGTTATCTCAACGTCCTTTCCGGGATTAAGAAAAATAAGTTTGGAAAGTGGGGCATGCGACATTGGCCGGAAGTCACGCCAAAAGGCAGTCGAGAAAAAATTTATCTGATCTTGAAAGAAGAGAAAAAGCCGTTGCATTTTACGGAAATCGCGGTGCTCATTGAAAAGCATAAGCTGGGAACGAAAAAAGTTCATCCGCAGACAATTCACAATGAGCTTATCAAAGACACGAGATTCGTGCTTATCGGGCGAGGAATCTACGCGCTTGGTGAGTGGGGTTATTCCGGTGGAGCAGTGAAGGACGTGCTTTGGGATATTTTGGAAAAAAGCGAGAAACTATTGGATCGGGAAGAAATTGTCAAGAAAGTTTTTGAAGTGCGAAAGGTGAAAAGAACAACGATTATGATCAATTTGAATAGTAAAAATTTTGAAAAAGTGGGTAGTGGGTATAGAATAAAGAGATAGGTTATTCGCTTCGCGAGGTATTGTTTTTAAAATAAAAATTATAATGGATGGCTCTGTTAATACTTTTGATATCTTAAGCAATTTTGGAAGTGTCTTTGCTTCTTTTTGGTGGTTGATTTTGCCTTTGCCTCTTTGGTACATTTTTAAGATTGTTTGGTTTGACTACGTGGCTTTCTATTCAGCGGATTCTTGGAATTCCAAATATAAATGGACCATGCTGGAAATCATTCCACCGCGCGACATTGAAAGAGGCCCAAAGCCGATGGAGAATTTCTATACCGGGCTGACTGCTGTTATCACCACGCATAATAATTTTGAAGTTTGGTTACAGGGTGCTTTTAGGCAAGATCATTTCAGTCTGGAATTGATTGGAGAAGAGGGCAGGGTGCATTACTATATTCGCACATTGAAGGGTAGGCGTAATATGGTTGAGGCATTGATATATGCGCAATATCCTGAGGCTCAGATTTTAGAAGTGGAGGATTATTATAATAAATTTCCCAAAGTCGTACCAAATCGGAATTGGGATCTTTGGGGTACGGACTTTACCTTTCAACAATCAGATCCTTACTATCCTTTGAAAACTTATGATCAATTTGAGGAAAGTGTTACTGGTGAGATGGTGGATCCTATGGCCGCAATGGTTGAGGCACTGGGGTCATTAGGACCAGGACAGTATATTTGGCTTCAATGTGTGATTGTGCCTGTTCCAGAAAGTGAGTCAATGAAGGGTGGAGCAGCCTTGGCAAATAAGCTGAAAGGTAAAGCGGCGGTTGTTTCAGGTGGAAGGCTTTGGCATGATATCACGGACGTTTTATCCAATCTCTTCGCGGGCTTATTTGGATCACCGGAATTTACGGCACTGGCTGCGAAAAAAGAAGAGCAGCCACTTGATACGCGCCTTTCCCCAATAGAAAGAGATACTTTGAAAGCAGTGGAAGAAAATTTGGGAAAAAATTTCTTTAAGACCAAAATGCGCATGGTGTATGTGGGAAAGAGAGATGGTTTTGACAAGGGCAATGTTGGAACGTTCATTGGTTCGCTCAAGCAGTTTAATGATTTGAATATGAATCAAATCAAGCCGGAAGATATTAGCAAGACTTATGGCATAATCTTTTTTACGCAAAAAATTTCTGAATTTCGCAAAAGAAAAATATACGATCGCTATAGAAAGCGGAATATGGACGGGGTTAATCTTATGCTTTCCACAAAAGAATTAGCGACAATATTTCATTTCCCGGATATGTCTGTTAAGTCGCATGCGCTTACACAAACCACTTCGAAATTAGGTGTGGCTCCGTCTAATTTGCCAATCGAATAATACCGCAAAAGTACCTGCCCGCAATGCTACAAGCGGGCAAATAATTACAAAAATACAAAAGATGTCCAAAATCAATTTTTTTGCCAAAACCAATTTTCGCAATCAAGAACGGGTCTTCGGGATCAAGGAGGATGATCGGAGAAGGCATATGTATATCATCGGTAAGACCGGTATGGGGAAATCCAATCTTTTGGAGAATATGGCGATTCAAGATATTAGGAATGGCAAAGGTGTTTGTGTGGTGGATCCGCACGGTGAATTTGCGGAAAAAATGCTCAAAGCCGTTCCAGCTAACCGTATCAATGATGTGGTTTATTTCAATCCGGCGGATATTGAATTTCCAGTGGCGTTTAATATTTTGGAAGCGGTGGATGAAGACAAGAAGAATTTGGTGGCAAGCGGAATGATGGGTGTTTTCAAAAAAATCTGGCCGGATGTGTGGAGTTCGCGGATGGAGTATATCCTTAATAATGCCATTTTAGCGCTTTTGGACTATCCCGGTTCAACCCTTCTTGGAGTAAATCGCATGATGAGCGACAAGGATTATCGCAAAAGAATTTATGCCAAAATCAAGGATCCGGTGGTAAAAGCTTTTTGGATTAATGAGTTTGACAAATGGGAAGATAAATTTCGAAAAGAAGCCGTTGCCGCGATTCAAAACAAAGTCGGCCAGTTTTTGTCCTATACGCTCGTTCGCCATATTATCGGCCAACCGAAATCTACGATTGATATGCGCGAGATTATGGATAATCAGAAAATTTTAATTGTCAATTTGTCTAAGGGGCGAATCGGAGAAGATGCTATGCGACTTTTGGGCGGGATGATTATCACCAAAATTCAGCTCGCTGCAATGAGTCGGGTGGATATTCCCGAAGATGATCGCAAGGACTTCTATCTCTATGTCGACGAATTTCAAAATTTTGCCACAGAATCTTTTGCCAACATCCTCTCTGAGGCGCGTAAGTATAGACTATGTCTCATTTTAGCGCATCAATATATCAACCAGTTAGTTTTTGATGGTAACGCGACGGTAAAAGATGCGATTTTTGGCAATGTTGGCACATTACTCTCATTTCGCGTTGGAGCGGAAGACGCGGAGCATTTGGAAAAAGAATTTGATCCAATCTTTCTGATGAATGATATTGTCAATCTTTCCAAATATGATATCTATATAAAACTAATGATCGATGGTATCGCCGGGGATGCTTTTTCGGCGCGAACTTTGCCGCCGGCTGATATTTCCGATACGATCGCGGGGGAAGAAAAGGTGATTGCAGTTTCTCGCGAGCGCTATGGGAAGTCGCGCCAAGAAGTGGCGGAAAAAATTGCTCGTTGGAGCGGAATGGATGTGGGCATCGGATTTGATGAATTTGCTCCGGCGAATGATCAAAAAGAGAATAATAATGTGATAAGGATTGAAAAAAAACAACTCGCAGTGGAAAATAAAAGTACTATTCCAAGACAGGTGGTGACTGAAAAAAGTATTTCCTCGCCAAGCAGCAATCGCGCAAAAGAGAGGCAAGCACAGGCTCCAATGAGAACAATTCAAACTGAAGAACGAAAGAGTGAGGAATCGCCAGCCCAGGAAATCAGGCAGACTTTGGAGTTGTTTGAAGCCTTTTGTTCAACGTGCGAAGAAAAAATAACCGTACCGTTTAAGCCAGATCCTAGAAGAAAAACTTTTTGTAAAGAGTGTTTGCGCGACTATCAAAGAGCGAGAGCGAAAGCGCAGTTGCAAAATAATCCGGTGGGTAGCAGTCAGGCTAGAAATAATCCTGTGGCAAACAGGTCTCTTCGGGAGGATCTCGGAGATTCGCAATCAGCCGGGCTCCTTCGAGATAGTGGGAAAATTAGCTTGAATCAAATTGCACATATCGCGCCCAAGAAGTTTACAGCGCCCAAAAAAAACCTTAACATCAATACAGCGGAAATTAGAAATCTAATCAATAGTAGTCGAAAGAATGAATAATCAAAAAGCGTTAGCAATCTTATTTTTATTGGTTGCCTGTTTTCTAGTAGCTTGGTTTTCTTTTTCAATTGGGGCAGATATTGTCAAGGTTGCTCCAAAATCAAAAATTTTTAATCCAACAGGTAATCTCTTGAAATAAATATGCGTAAGGCGGTTTTAATCGGGATATCCGGAGGAGTGGACTCATCTGTTTCTTGCGCGTTATTAAAAAATAAAGGCTACGTGGTTAGCGCAGTCTTTTTGCGTTTTTGGGATGAAGAGGGAAAAACTGATAAGTCGCTGGAAGATGCAAAAAATGTTTGTGGTATTTTAAATGTTCCGCTTATGGTTGTTGATGCGCGGGAGGATTTCAAGAACGTAGTGGTAAAATATTTTCTTCGCGAATATTCGAGCGGAAAAACTCCTAATCCTTGCATCTTTTGTAATGAAAAAATGAAATTTAAATTACTCCTGGAAGTAGCCAAAAAAATGAAGATTAATCTGGTAGCGACGGGACACTATGCCCGAGTAATGAAACATGAAACATGCAACATGAAACAGGTGGAGTATGAATTACTGGAAGCAAAGGATAAAAATAAAGATCAAAGTTATTTTTTGTATCGCTTAAAACAAGAACAATTGGCGAAAATTATTTTTCCGCTTGGCGGGTATGAAAAAGTTGAGGTGAGAAAATTGGCGGAAAAGTTCAAATTACCTGTTTTTGATAAAACCGAATCACAAGACGTCTGCTTTATGGCGAACAATGATTTGGAAAAATTTTTGAAAAAAGCAATAGAATTAAAAAAAGGGAAAATTGTTGATGCGGAAGGAAAAGTTCTTGGCGAACACCGAGGCCTGCCTCTCTACACGATTGGGCAAAGAAAGGGGATTGAAATTGGCGGAGCCGGACCCTATTTTGTCGTTTCCAAGGATATGAAAAAGAATGTGCTGACGGTTACTAACAAACCGAGTCATCCGATGCTGGTACAAAAAATTATTGAGTTGAAGGACGTCGTATGGGTAAGTGGTTTTGCGCCAAAATTTCCATTGTCTACTTTAGCAAGGACGCGCTATCATAATCCGCTTGTTTGTGCTATGCTTACGGCAGGAAAAGACGAAAAAACTTGCCAAGTGGAGTTTAGTATTCCACAAAAAGCAATTTCTCCCGGACAGTCCGTCGTTTTCTATGGCAAGGATTGCGAAGTCTTGGGTGGGGGTGTGATAGTGTGTATTTTTTAAAAATTAAAAGATTCAAATCTATGTACATGGGAAATTCTTCGGGTAGCAGTCACGGCGGTGGTGATGACGCGGCAAAGGAAAGTCAGAAAAGGCGGCTGCAGATGGAGCTTTTGATTTTAGACTCTGATGTGCGAAAATTGACTAATGAAAAGAATCTATTAGACGCGGAAACTCGAAAACTTAGACAGGATGGTGAGCGAATCAGGCTTGAATTAGATAGCAAGAAAAAACGCTATGATATTGTGGTGCGAGAAATTGCTTCCAAGGAGGAGGAGGCGAGGCAATTCAAGAAGAAATTAAATGCGCTTTGACTGCTCAACTAAAGCATTATACAATTCAATGTAGGTTGAATTTAAGTTTTTTTAATGTCAAATTTATGATTACTGCCAAGGAGTTGCGTCAAAAATATGTGGATTTTTTCAAGAGCAAAGATCATGCTGTTATTCCTTCTGCGCCACTCGTTCCGGAAAATGATCCAACGACGCTGTTTATCAATTCCGGAATGCATCCACTTGTGCCGTATTTGATGGGCGAAAAGCATCCGCTCGGGAAAAGACTGGTGGACGCGCAAAAGTGTATCCGAACGGGAGATATTGATGAAGTTGGTGACACAACGCATCATACTTTTTTTGAGATGCTCGGGAATTGGTCACTTGGTGATTATTTCAAAAAAGAAGCGATTACGTGGAGTTGGGAATTTCTGACTTCACCTGAGTGGTTGGGATTGGAGAAGAAAAGACTAGCCTCGTCAGTATTCGAAGGAGATACTGATGCGTCTTTTGATGAGGAAGCGCACAATATTTGGCTCTCACTTGGAATGCCGGAGAAAAAAATTGCTAAGTTGCCCAAGAAAAATAATTGGTGGGGGCCGGCGGGAGTGACTGGTCCGTGTGGACCGGATAGCGAAATGTTCTATTGGGTAGGGGGCATTGACAAAGTTCCGGAGAGTTTTAATGACGACAACGATTTATGGGTAGAAATCTGGAACGATGTTTTTATGGAATTTAATAAAAACGACAAGGGAGAATATGAAAAACTAGCCGCGCAAAATGTTGACACGGGCATGGGGCTA
Organism: bacterium; assembly: GCA_043725085.1. GTDB lineage: Bacteria > Patescibacteriota > Minisyncoccia > Moranbacterales > UBA2206 > UBA9630. The sequence continues at coordinate 28,576 of JAYSLY010000011.1, read as the reverse complement.
GAGAGAGTTTTGGCGGCGTTGAATGGATTTTCTGACAACTATCGCACAGAACTTTTTTGGCCGATAATCGAGAAAATTGAGGAATTGTCCGGAAAGAAATATGACGAAAGTGATGGCATAAAAAGAGCCATGCGGATTATTTCTGATCATATCAAGGCCAGCGTTTTTATTATTGCTGATGGCGTTGAACCGTCTAATACCGAAAGAGGCTATATTTTGCGCCGTCTCATTCGCCGTGCAATTCGTCAGGGGCATATTTTAGGAATCAATAATAATTTCACGATTAAGATTGCAGAGATTGTGCAGGAAATTTACAAAGAAGTTTATCCTGAAATATTGCAAAGTAAGATATCTAGTGTACTAGAAGATGAAGAAAGTAAGTTTAGAAGAACACTAGAAAGCGGTATTGCTAGATTTGGTAAGCTATTGGAAAATAAGGAGGGAAATTTTTGGATAAAGGGAGATTGGGTAGCTCCGATATATCCTAACGATGATATTGTGGATACAATCTTTGATTTATATCAAACATATGGATTTCCTCTGGAATTAGTATTTGAAGAGTTGAAAAATAAAGGTATAAATATCGATGAGGTTAAATTAAAAAACAAGTTTGATGAAAGATTAAAAAAACATCAAGATTTATCTCGCACCGCCTCAGCCGGAATGTTCAAGGGTGGACTTTCGGATACAAAAGAAAAAACAACAGAGCTTCACACTGTCGCGCATTTAATGCTTGCTGGACTGAGAAAAGTTCTTGGCGAAAATGTGCATCAAAAAGGCTCGAACATCAATGGTGAACGGGTTCGTTTTGATTTTTCGCATCCGGACAAAATGACGGATGAGCAAAAAAAAGCTGTGGAGGATTTTGTGAACAAGGCGATCGAGTCAAGAACGGAAGTGGTGATGGAAGAAATGACGCTTGATGAAGCAAAGAATGCTGGCGCAGAAGGCGAGTTTGGGCATAAATATGGCGATCGAGTCAAAGTCTATTACATCGGAGAATATTCCCGCGAGATTTGCGGCGGGCCGCACATCAAAAACACAGCTGAAATCAGCGGCAAATTTAGAATTCAAAAAGAAGAAAGTTCTTCATCGGGAGTGAGAAGGATCAAAGCGGTGGTGAAATAAAGACAGGAGGTAGTGAACAGAAAACAGGGCAAATAAGGAAAAGCGCCCTGTTTTTTCTTGCAATCAGCTTGTTTTAGTGCTAAATTTAGTTGGTAAGCTAATTTGTGTTAGAGCAATTTTATGCCAAAAGTATTGAAAGACAAAAAACTAATTGATGAACTTCTTGACCGAGGAGTGGAGCGGATTTTTCCTGATCGAGAGTCGCTCAGAAAAAAGTTACTAAGCGGAGAGCGAATCAGGCTTTATTGTGGTTATGATCCCAGCGCTACCGCATTGCATATTGGTAACGCAATTACCATCAATAAGCTTTCACAATTTCAAGCCCTGGGGCATGAGGTTATTTTTCTTATTGGAGACTTTACCGGCATGATTGGCGATCCAGATAAGCTAACGACCAGAAAAAAACTTACTCGAGAAGAAGTGTTGCTTAATGCCAAGGACTATAAGAAGCAGGCCAGTGGTTATCTTAAATTCAATGGAGAAAATCCAGCCAAGGTAATGTATAATAGCAAGTGGAATGATAAGCTTGCTTTCAAGGAGATTATCGAGCTGGCTTCGAATTTTACTGTTCAGCAGATGATTCAGCGTGATATGTTTCAAAAAAGATTAGAAGACAGCTTGCCGATTTATTTGCATGAATTTCTCTATCCATTGACTCAGGGCTATGACAGTGTTGCAATGGATGTTGATCTTGAAGTCGGAGGAAATGACCAGATGTTTAATATGTTATGTGGCCGTGATTTGCAAAAGGTACTCAATAATAAGGAAAAATTCGTTATGACACTCAAGCTTTTGGCAGATGACAATGGCAATAAGATGGGGAAAACCACAGGCAATGCGGTATTCCTTAATCAATCACCGGAGGATATGTATGGAAGTGTGATGTCTTGGCCGGATGAAATTATTGCAAATGCTTTCGAGCTTTGTACGAAAATTCCCTTGGTAAAACTTAATAAGATAAAGGTTGATTTGTCGGATAAAACGAAAAACCCTCGAGATTTAAAAATGAAATTGGCTTGGGAGATGGTTAGTCTTAATCATAGTGAGGTCAAAGCAAATAATGCTCAGGATTATTTCATAAGAACGATACAAAAAAAGGAAATACCTGACGTAGTTGGAATTATTGATGTAAAAATGGGAGATCTATTGATCGATGTTTTGGTGAAAAACAAATTGGCGACGAGCAAAGCTGATGCGCGCAGAAAAATTGACCAAGGAGGGATAAAAGCGGATAATAAAACGGTGTCTGATTGGCAACTAAAAATGGATAAAAGTTTTAATGAAAAAATTTTGAAAGTCGGAAAAAGAGAGTTTCGAAAGATAAACCTTATTTAAACGAAAAATTAACTATGTCAATTCTAAAAAAAATATTCGGTTCGAATGAAAGAGAGATTACCAAACTCAAACCCTTGGTGGAGAAAATCAATGCGCTTGAGGAGCAGATGGTAAAACTTTCTGATGATGAATTGCGGGCAAAAACCACAGAGTTCAAAAAAAGAATTGCCCAAGGTGAAACATTGGACGAACTTTTGCCGGAAACTTTTGCGGTTATGCGCGAAACTGTGAAACGCGTTGACGGAAAGCGACTGTTTGATGTGCAAATGATGGGAGGAATTGCCCTGCATCAGGGAAGGATTGCCGAGATGAAAACCGGAGAAGGAAAAACACATACCTCGCTTTTGCCAATGTATCTCAACGCTCTTCCCGGCAAAGGAGTGCACTTGGTGACGGTGAATGATTATCTGGCCAAGCGCGACTGCAATTGGATGGGTGGCATTTTGCATTTTTTGGGAATTTCGACTGCTTGTATTATTCATGACGCGTCATATATTTTTGAACCAAAAGTGATAGACGACGATGAGGTGAGTGTTGAGATGGAAAACCTTGCGCCAATTTCACGGCGTGAAGCTTATGCCGCGGACATTAACTATGGCACAAATAATGAGTTTGGGTTTGACTATTTGCGCGACAACATGGTGCCCTCTCTTGATCAAATGGCGCAGCGTGATTTGAATTATGTGATTGTGGATGAGGTGGACTCAATTCTCATTGACGAGGCAAGAACGCCACTGATTATTTCTGCCGCAGACAGTGAATCAACCAAGATGTATGAGCAATTTTCCGCGCTTGTCCCAAGATTACAAAAAGAAGAAGACTATACCGTTGAAGAAAAAACTAAATCTGTAACAATTACGGAAGGCGGGATTGCGAAAATTGAATCATGGCTCAATGTGGGAAACATCTATGAAGCCGGAAAAATCACCTATGTGCATCATCTCGAGCAAGCTTTGAAAGCGCAAGTCATTTTTCAGCTTGATCGCGACTATGTTGTGAAAGACGGCGAGGTGATTATTGTGGACGACTTCACGGGGCGCCTCATGCCCGGACGACGCTACAGCGAGGGATTGCATCAAGCGATTGAGGCCAAGGAACATGTGCGCGTGCAAAAAGAATCCAAGACTTTGGCAACGATTACGTTTCAGAATTATTTTCGCATGTATAATAAGATCTCCGGGATGACCGGAACCGCATCGACTTCAGCAGAAGAATTTTTCAAGGTATATGAAATGGATGTGACGGAAATTCCGACTAATCGTTCAACCATTCGTAAAGACATTCCTGATGTGGTGTATAAATCAGAAAAAGGGAAGTTCAATGCGATTGTGGAAAAAATTAAGGAAGTGAATAAACTTGGTCAGCCGGTTTTGGTCGGAACAATTGCGGTGGAAAAATCAGAATACTTAAGCACGTTACTTTTGAAATCCGGCGTGGAGCATGAGGTGCTGAATGCCAAAAATCACGAACGTGAAGCGCAAATTGTGGCCAAAGCCGGGCATGTCGGATCAGTGACAATTGCTACAAATATGGCAGGTCGGGGAACGGACATTAAACTTGGTGAAGGTGCGCGTGAGCTTGGCGGGCTGTTTATTTTGGGAACTGAGAGACATGAAGCGCGGCGCATTGACAATCAACTGCGAGGTCGCGCCGGACGTCAAGGAGATCCTGGTGCGTCGCAGTTTTTTGTTTCCTTGGAAGATGAACTGATGCGCCGATTTGGCGGAGATAATTTGATACATCTCATGACAAAACTGGGTCTTCCGGAAGATCAGCCAATTCAAAATCCAATTATTTCCAAAACAATTGAAAGTGCGCAGTCAAAAATCGAGGGTTTTAATTTTGACATTCGAAAACATATTTTGGATTATGACGATGTGATGAATAAGCAACGCGAGATTCTCTATAAGAAAAGACGTGCTGTTTTGGAAGTGACAAATATTAAGCCGGAAATTATGGATAGTATCCGTGAAGAAGTTGAAAGGGCGGTTTCGGGAAGTCTGACGGCGGAAGATGGAAATTTGGAGGTGGAAAAAATTACGGAAAATATTCATGGCATGATTGCACTTTCTCCGGCGGTGCAGGTTAAGCTGAAAGGAATTGTGGAAAATCGCAACAGAAATACGGCTGAACTAATCGGTGAGGCGACGGATTATTTGGCTGGTGTCGCAAAGGAACTCTATAACCTCAAAGAAAAGGAAGTGGGAGAGGCAAATATGCGCTTAATTGAAAGAAGTATCGCGCTCCAAACAATTGATGTGATGTGGATGAGCCACCTCGATGAAATTGATTATTTGCGTGAAGGCATCGGTCTTCGCGGCTATGGCCAGCGTGATCCGTTGGTGGAGTATAAGCGAGAAGCGTTTTCGATGTTTTCCTACCTTATGGAGAATATTAAATCAACGATTGTGCATACGATTTTCCGCGTCTCGGCGGCTCCTGTCGCGGAGACAAGTTTAGTGATGCCGGAAAAAAATCTTAACTTCAGTGGAGCGCAGGAAGCAGAGTCTTTTGCTTCGGCGCGAGAAATCCAAGACGGTGAAGTTCGCGAAGCACCCAAGCAAAAACCGATTATTAATGACAACAAAATCGGTCGCAACGATCCTTGTCCTTGTGGCAGCGGGAAGAAGTGGAAGAAGTGTTGTGGGAAATAAGGATGAAGGAAACCGGCGTAGTTTTTATTATTAGACGTCCTGATGGCAATGCGAAAAAAAATAAAATTATTAAATTTTGATTATTTTCTGTTAGTTTCGCTGGTAATTATCCTTGCTGGGCATTATTCCAAATTTGTCCCGGAAAAGTTTGATGACTTCTTTTTGACATTCTTTTCTTGCATCGCTACCTTGCCAGTTATGGTCAGTGCCTATAAGGCGGTAAAAAATAAAAAAATATCAGTCGACCTTCTGGCAAGTATTGCTTTGGCAGTCTCTCTATTAAATAAAGAATGGGCATCGGCAGTGTTTATTAACTTAATGCTAACTTCCGCCAGAATTTTTGCCACTTATACCGAAAGGCGTTCTCAAAAAGCGATAAAAAGTCTTTTGAAGCTCCGACCAGAAAAAGTCAAAGTAAAAAAAGGAGATGATGTTGTTGAGGAATCAATTTCTAAAATCAGGACAGGCGACTTAATTATCATTGAATTGGGCGATCGTATCCCGGTGGACGGAATAATAGTGAGCGGACAAGCGGAAATCGATCAAGCTTCTCTGACTGGCGAGTCTATTCCCGTAAGCAAAAAGAAGGGAGATAAAGTTTTAAGCTCAACTTTGAATGTTTCCGGTTCCTTGGTGGTCAAAGCTGAAAAAGTTGGCAAAGACACCAGTTTTGAAAAACTTATCAAATTAGTTGAATCTTCGCTGGAAAACAAAGTCGGAATCAAGACTGTCGCCGACAGATTTACCAGTTGGTATATAGTCATAACAATTATTGGAACAATCGCTCTCTATTTTTTTGTCCATGATTTGAAAATGGTTTTGGCGGTGCTTTTGGTGACTTGTGCCGATGATATCGCCGTGGCAATTCCAATGGCTTTTTCCGCGGCCATTGGCAGCGCTGCCAGACGAGGAATTATCGTTAAAGGCGGCGAATATTTTGAGGGACTCAAAAAAGTTAAAACTGTTCTAATGGACAAAACAGGAACGATCACCAAGGGAAAATTGAAAGTGGAGGGCGTGTATTCAGTCAGTGATTATTCTCAATCGGAAATTTTGAAACTGGCGTCAATCGCTGATTGCTTTTCCGAACATCCTGTTGCCAAGGCAATTGTTAATTATGCCAAAGAAGAAAACATTAAATATGAAGAACCCGGAGAGTTCAAAGAAGTTTCAGGAATGGGCAGCACAGCTGTCTATAAAAACAAGACGATTGTTTGCGGCAGAGAAAAATTCTTGGAACTTTCAAAGATAAAACTGTCTAATGAGCATGAGCAGAAATTGGAACAGATTAAAAAGGAGGGTGATTCACTTTTGTTGGTAGGTTATGATGATAAATTAGTCGGATATATTAAATATAGCGATGAGATAAAGGATGATGCCAAATATGCCATAGACAAGATGAAAAAACTCGGCATTGAAAAAGTGGTTATGCTGACAGGGGACAACGAGGCGGTTGCTCAAAAAGTGGCAAACGAAGTGGGCATTGATTCTTTTCACGCCAATCTGCTGCCGGAGGACAAATTGAAATTTGTGAAGCAATATGTGAAAAAACAAAATGGTAAGGTGGCGATGATTGGGGACGGAGTAAATGATGCGGCTTCTTTGGCGCTTGCAGATGTGGGGATAGCCATGGGGGTTATCGGGACTGATACGGCGATTGAAGCGGCAGATGTGGCTTTGATGAAAGATGACCTATCGAAAGTTCCTGAAACGATGGATTTGAGTAATCTGGTGGTAAAAATCGCCCGACAGGACTTTATCATCTGGGGCGTAGTGAATGTTATTGGATTGTCTTTAGCCTTTGCAAAAATTATCGGACCGGAAAGCGCGGCTGCTTTTAATTTCATAACCGATTTTTTTCCGATTCTTAATTCATTGAGGTTGTTCGGGTATAAAATAAAGAAAGATGATATGTAATACTAATGCGCGTTTTTCGTCTAGGAAGTAGTCACAACTTTTTTCCACGGACCATCGGGAACTTGAGTCTCGTCGATGAATTGCCAATCGACTTTTTCTTCCCCGTTTAGTTGCAAATAGTCGCGCACAGCCGGCGAGACGTCCAGGCCGGCGTCCTGGTTGGTTTGACTTTTTGGTTGGTTTTGACCAAAGACATAATCAATATCATCACTACTAAACGGCCCAACATCTTCCCATTGAGCATAGGCCGTGGTGCCGTTTTTGGTGATTTTTATCCATTGGTTTTTCAAGAGAGATTGGGAAGGATCCCAATCTTTTTTGTTGGCCCAATAGACGTGCTGCATTGCCTCGGGTTTGCGATCGCCGTTGTCATCAAAATCATTGTAGGGCAAGGCGAAGTAGAATGGATTTTCTTTAGGCGTGAACCCCGCTGGAAAAAAACCATTGCGCTTTGTCGGATCATCCGATCCGCCAAAATCGCTAAGCCAGTTATCATCCCAAGCGCTCTGTGAATTGGGAATATAGTCATTGTCAGCGCTAGCTTTTTCTCCAACCCAAAAAACTGTTGCTGTAATGCCGGCATGCGGAGGATATTGACTGGTTCCAAAATCAGTTGTTTGTGTGGGCGGTAAAAGTACGTCGGAAGAAGAAGGTGCTGACTGATTGTTTTTGAAAAAAATAATAATCAAAAGAAATAGCAAAGCCAGTGTTCCGGCAAAAAAGATGGCAATATTTTTTTTAGTATTCCGGGGCATGCGATTTTTTATTTTAAGCTGATTAGTAGGTCAAAAAAAGCTTTATTTGTCAAGTTTATTGGTGATTCGCATTTTGCCTCTTGGCAATATCTCGGATATGTGTTAATATAGTTTTCAATGATTACCGCTCATGGCGCTCTATAAGCAAGTACCATCTTAAGCAAATGAGAAATACTTCTCGTAAGATTATACACCTTGACGGCACTATCGACAAATGAATTTTTAATTATTTAAAAATTACATAGATGACAACTCGAAAGAGGCTAGTGTATTTGTTTATCCTGATTGTATTTGGCGTCACCGGATTAGCGCTTTCTTTGATTGGAAAGAATATTTTCGACACCAAGAAAGCTCAAGCGCAAAAAGTCAATAGTGTTAACACAAAAAAAAAGAGTGATAAAAACTTAGGCGTGGTTTCTGATTTTTCTGCCAAGGCAGAAGATGCCAAAGCAGAAAGCCAAGAAACTCTTACTAATACGCCTCCTGACACAAATGTGAACACGAATTCTGTTCTGCCAGAAAACAGCCAATACCCTTTGCATAAAAATATTTCCACTACCTATTTTTGGGCGGGAGAAGAGGCTGGCAAGGACAATAAAAATATTTCCAATCTTCCCAGTGCTTGGGATGATGATTGGACAAAACATTTCGGAGGGATAGATGACCCGAAAAAGCGCAACGGTTTTTTTCCAGCTGGTTTTACACCCAAGGAAAATCCGTTCTATTTCGCTTTACCATACAATGATTTTGACGACAACGGCGATCACAAAAAAAATGCAATAACACTGGCTGGCTGGGTAGCCGGAAAGAAATGGGGAGCGGATGAATCAATGTGCAAAAATCAGTGGATAAAAATTACCAATAATGGCAAAACGGCTTATGCTCAATGGGAAGACGTCGGACCCTTTGGAGAGGACGACAGTGCCTATGTTTTTGGCAACATTGCGCCAAAAAGCAAAACCAATGAAACCGCCGGCCTGGATGTTTCTCCGGCTGTGCATGATTTCCTTGCTTTAGGTGATATTGACAAGGTTGATTGGCAATTCATCGACGAGACTCAAGTTCCCGACGGTCCTTGGAAAAAAGTTGTGACCACCTCCCAAGTCTATTGGAAATAGTCAATTTTCCCTGAAAGTAAAAAAACTAAAAAACGGGCAATTCGTGTCCGTTTTTTAGCAGGATTTATTACTTTCATTTTTGGATATATGTGATACCATAAGAATGCGATAGAGATTGAAAATCCCTATGAAAAAACAAAATATCCCCATTTTCTATAGTAAAAGTCAACGTCGTTGGCGATATTCCAAAAGAACCATTATCGCAGTGGCGGTTTTTTTGTTTGCCATTTTTGGTGTGACCACAGCCAGCATTATTGTTGGTTCGACTCTGCCTCAAGTTGATCTGAAAACAAACGATGTCACCTATCGGGAAGCTCCAAATATCCCCAAAAGTCCTGATACAAAAACAGCTCCGCTTACGCAGATTTCAAATATGAGAGCAATCACAAGTTCACCAACAACAAATCCTAAAATGTTAGGGTTCTATGTGAATTGGGATGATAACAGTTTGGTCTCGCTTAAGCAAAATATTAACAGCCTGGATGAATTGGTTCCGGAATGGTTGCATTTGAGCGATCAATCCGGAGCAATTTTAATTGACGATCAAGCTCAACAGGATAAGACGCTGGAATTTATCAAAAGAACAAAGGCAGACTTGCGGATTGTTCCACTCATCAACAACTACAGCTCTTCATTGCAAGATTGGGATGCAAAATCTCTCGTGGCCATGCTTTCAGATTCAAATGCTCGCACGCAAAATATCAATAACATTTCAGATTATGTCCAGAAAAATAATTTTTCCGGCATTAGTATTGATTTTGAAAATCTGCCTGCCGCTTCTCAGGCCAATTTAATTTTGTATATGCAAGAACTCTATGGTAAATTCCAACCGTTAAATTTGGAAGTTTCCCAAAATATTCCCCTTTCTGACGGAGATTTCAAAGCGAGCGAATTGGGGAAATATAGCGACTTTTTAATTTTAATGGCCTATGATGAAAACAGTGTCTATAGTGATCAGGCCGGACCGGTGGCTTCGCAAAATTGGTTCCGCTCAAGTCTTGAGAAGCGTTTTAGTGAACTCCCTGCTAACAAATATGTCGTGGCGCTGGGAGGCTATGGCTATGATTGGATTGATGCGCAACTCTCAGGAAGTACGCTGACGTTTCAAGACGCAATGAATATTGCGCAAAAAGCCAATGCCACTGTCGCGCTTGATCCGCAGTCGCTCAATCCTACTTTTGATTATGTCGATGAGAATGGAAAAACGCACCACGTTTGGTTTTTGGACGGAGTGACGACTTTTGATGAAATGATTTCCGGAGAAAAAGTCGGCGGTCCGCTTGGCTATGCGCTTTGGCGCTTAGGTTCGGAAGATCCTTCTTTATGGAAAGTGATTGCTAATCGGAATAATCTAAATCAAGCTTCCGCACAGTTGCTCACAGACTTTGATTATGGTTATGACGTGATCTATAAAAATCAAGGTGAAGTGTTGAAAGTGACCGGTACGCCGCATGCCGGAAAAAGGGAATTGAGCTTTGATGATGCCTCCGGTCTTATCAGCACGGAAAAAATCACCACTTTGCCGTCTTCCTATGTTATCACCCGCTGGGGAGGAGCAGATCCGAAAAAAATCGCTCTGACTTTTGATGACGGTCCGGACAAAAAATACACCCCGGCGATTTTGGACATTTTGAAAAAATATAACATTCCGGCAACTTTTTTTGTCATTGGCGCCAATGCTAATCTTAATTCCGATTTGATTACACGTGAATTTCAAGAGGGAAGTGAGATCGGATCTCACACCTATACTCATCCGGATATAACTAAAATATCCGACAAACAGGTGCGGTTTGAATTGGATTTGACGCAAAGAGTGATTGAAGGAATTTTGGGCCGGAAAACATTGCTTTTTCGTCCGCCGTATGCGGAAGATATTGAACCGGAAACGCCGGATCAGGTGCGAGCGCTTTTGGTCACTAATCAAGAAGGCTACTACACAGTAGCGATGCACATTGATCCCAATGACTGGAGCTCGCCGGGCACCGATCAAATTGTGAACTCGGTTATTAGCGGGGCAGAATCGGGACAGGGTAATGTTGTTCTTTTGCATGACGGAGGAGGAAACAGGGACCAAACATTAGCCGCTCTTCCCAAAATTATTGAAGGTTTGAAAAGTCGCGGTTTTGAGCTTGTTTCTATTTCAAATCTGGTGGGCACATCAAGAGATCGTCTGATGCCGGTGGTGTCACTGCAAGAGCAAACTTTGGCACGAGCTAATGGCCTTACTGTTCGCGTGATGGACTGGTTTAGCAAGTTTATGCATTTCATGTTTTTTGCGGGAATTATCCTAGGAGTGATGCGCTTCATTTTCATCGGAACACTGGCAATTATCCAATGGGCGCATACCAGACATGGGAAATATCGCGACTATGAAAATAGTTTTTTTCCGACTGTCAGTGTGATTATTCCTGCATTCAACGAAGAAAAAGTGATCGTAAAAACAGTCGAAGCGATTCTTCAATCAACCTATCCTAATTTTGAGATTATCGTGGTTGATGATGGATCAAAAGACCATACCTTTGAAGTGGTGAAAAACGCTTTTCAAAATGATTCGCGAGTGAGTGGTTTTTCCAAGGAAAACGGCGGAAAATCAGAAGCGCTCAATTTTGGCATTGAAAAAACTGATGCGGAAATTATTGTGACACTGGACGCCGATACTGTTTTTTTGCCCAACACTATTGGAAAACTTGTCAGACGTTTCGTGGACAGACGGGTTTGGGCGGTCGCGGGCAATGCCAAGGTGGGGAACCGCATCAATTTGCTCACTCGCTGGCAAGCATTGGAATATATTACTAGTCAAAATTTAGATCGAAGAGCGTTTGAGATTATGAACTGCATCACAGTTGTACCGGGAGCAGTTGGCGCTTGGAGAAGAAAAGCGATTATTGAGGCGGGTGGTTTTTCCAAAAGCACACTCGCAGAAGACGCTGATTTGACTTTTGGCATCATCAGGCGCGGGCATCTTGTGGCCTATGATGACGAAGCTCTGGCCTATACCGAGGCGCCGGATAGTACCGGCAATTTCATCAAACAACGCTTTCGTTGGATGTATGGAACGCTACAAACAGTTTGGAAGCATAAGGATACTTTCTTGCGCAAAAAATATGGCGCTTTGGGATTTTTTTCCATTCCCAATGTGGTTATCTTTCAAATTTTTTTCCCGCTCATTTCACCTTTTATGGATCTTATGATGCTACTCTCCATTTCTTGGGCGGCCTGGCAAAATCACTATCATCCATTGGATTTTTCCGCCTTCTATGCTTTCAAGCGAATTTTGTTCTATTACCTTTTCTTTTTAGCAATTGATCTTTTGACTGCTGCGATCCCTTTCATTTTGGAACACCGTGAAAATTGGACGCTCATAATTTGGTTGCCGCTGCAGCGTTTCTATTATCGCCAATTGATGTATTATGTTGCCATCAAATCGACACTTACTGCTCTTCGCGGGGGAATTGTCGGTTGGGGAAAATTTGAACGCAAGGCGACAGTAAGCGCGCCAAGATAATCCACGCAGCTATGAAATTACCCACATTATCCGAAATCGATCAAATCAGGAATGAAGGTTCTCGACCACAAATCGTGGGTTGTTTTTTGTCAGATAAAAAAGTGTTATTTTTGTTTAAAAAAGCCCATAATCTATGGCAATTGCCCCAAGGCGGAATTGACAACAGAGAGACTGCGGAAGCAGCATTTTTTCGGGAAATGGGTGAGGAGCTTGGCAGTGAATTTGTCAAAACTTGCGACAAGGATATTATGCTCTTTGCCAAAGACACGGTTAGTTTTCCTGCGCATAGTCAAAATTCACGTGATTTGAAAAATGATGCGGGAGAAGATATTTTTATGAAAGGGAAAAAATATTTTTTCATCTATGCCAAGACAAAAAGCGCTACGCTTGATATTTCCAAATCGGAATTTGATAAGTTCAAATGGGTTTCACTTGAGGAGGGATTGATTTTGTGTGATATGATATATCAGAAGGGGAAAAAACGAATTACGCGCAGTGCCCTCCAAACTTTGCGTGAACAGAATTTAATTTAATGCCAATATTTGCTTTTGAAAAATCAGTCGGTGCGGTTGTTTTTAGGTTAGACGGAAAAGTTCCGCGTTTTTTGCTTTTGCAATATCCCGGCGGGCATTGGGGTTTTATTAAAGGTCACACAGAAAAAGGTGAGGCTAGCATGGAAACGCTTAAAAGAGAAGCGAAGGAAGAGACGGGAATAGTTGATCTCGAAATTTTTCCCGGTTTTTTTGCAAGCGAGATGTATTATTATCAAGCCAAGAGAGAAGAGGCCCAAAAAAGAAAAGTAGCCAAGCGCGGAACAAGAGTTTTTAAAAAAGTTATTTATCATCTCGCAAAAACAAATCAAGCAGAAATCACACTTTCTCACGAACACAAGGATTTTGTCTGGCTTGCATATCCCGAGGCTCTCGAGCGTGTGACGAACAAAAATTCCAAAAAGGTATTTGAGAAAGCGGGGCGATTTTTAGCCAAGCATTTGCCAAACGTCAAATTTCAGGTAAAATAGAATCTATGAACATCAGACAAAAACTCAGATTGAAATTTATTTTAGTTATTCTTCTGGCGATTTTCGCCGGACTGATTGCCTATCCCAGCATAACCGCAAGAATTCCGCGGCTTTTTAGTGTACTAGATAAGCCTAAAATCAATCTCGGTTTGGACTTGCAAGGCGGAATCCATTTGGAATATAAGGCTGACACATCTCAAGTGGCAAACGGGCAAGTTGGTGACGCGATGCAAGCGGTGCAAGATGTGATTGAGCGTCGTGTCAATGCCTTTGGTGTGGCTGAACCGGTTGTCTACACGACAAAATCCGGCGGAGAGCAAAGGCTGGTTGTGGAATTGGCCGGCGTGAAGGACATTAATCAGGCTAAGCAGATGATCAGTGAGACGCCATTTTTGGAATTTAAGGAAGAAGGCACGACAACTCCAAATCAAATTCCACAAGACCAATTGGACAAACTGAACGCGGATGCCAAAGCGAAGGCCGAAGACATCTTGAAAAAAGCCTTGGCGGGTCAAGATTTCGCGCAACTAGCTAAGGATAATAGTCAAGACCCGGGATCGAAGGACAATGGCGGAGTATATGATTTTCAAAAAAAAGGTTCTTTCGTGCCGGAATATGAAGCGGCCGTGTTTGATCCAAATCTCAAGAATGGAGAGGTTTATTCAAAAGTGGTGGAAAGTCAATTTGGCTGGCATATTATCAAAAAAATTGAAATCAGGGGCGAAGAAGATAATCAAGAATTCAAAAGTGCTCACATCCTAATCATGAAAACGACCCAGCCGCAGCCGCAAACTACTTGGGTTGCAACCGGGCTTACGGGAAAAAACTTGAAAAGCGCCAGCGTGCAATTCAAAAGTCAAGGACTTTCCGAACCGGAAGTATCTTTGAAGTTTGATGATGAAGGCACAAAACTTTTCGCTGATATTACCAAAAAAGATATTGGAAAACGCATCGCAATTTATTTGGACGGAGAAATTATTACTGCGCCAACTGTGCAGAGTGAAATCTTAAACGGTGAAGCGGTGGTGACGGGAAATTACACCGTAGAGCAAGCAAAAACTTTAGTCAAAAGACTGAATGAAGGAGCGCTTCCTGTGCCAATCAGTTTGGTTGGCCAACAATCAGTCGAAGCGACCTTGGGACAAATTTCCCTGGAGCAAAGTTTGAAAGCCGGTTTAATTGGACTCTTGCTTGTGATTATTTTTATGCTTCTCTATTACCGCTTTTTAGGACTAATCGCTTCGTTCTCACTGCTTATCTATTCTGCATTAATGATTACAATTTTCAAATTATCCGGCTACACACCCTGGCAAATCACACTGACTCTTCCCGGTATTGCCGGATTTGTGCTTTCGATTGGAATGGCCGTGGATGCGAATATTTTGATTTTCGAAAGGACAAAAGAAGAAGTGAGAAGGGGCCGTAATATTTTGAGTGCGATTGAAGAGGGTTTCAAACGAGCTTGGACTTCAATTCGTGACGGAAACGCTTCTTCCGTCATCACTGCTCTTATTTTGGTTGAGATGGGCACGGGATTCGTGAAAGGTTTTGCCGTGACACTGATTATCGGAGTGCTCGCTTCAATGTTTACTGCTGTTGTTATCACAAGAACGATTTTGCGTTTTGTTTTGGGACCCTGGATTGAAGATAGGATGTGGCTCATAGGGGTAAAGAAAGAATTTTAAATTTGAAGTTTGAAATTTTAAATCAAGGCTAAATTGCTAAATTTAAAAAATTAAAACATTTAAAATTCAATTCAAATTTATAATTTAAAATTTTCAAGATGTTTAATATTATTTCCAAAACTAAATACGCCTATATTTTTTCCGGAACATTGACTGTGCTTAGTGTAATCGCGCTTTTTACATGGGGATTAAAATATGGCATTGATTTTACCGGTGGCACGCTGATGGAAGTTAAGTTTAAGAACGTTCCTGTGAACGCGGAAATAGAGGATACGCTTAGAAATCTAAACCTCAAAAGTCTCACCCTTCAATCAACAGGAAACAGTTCAGTTTTGATTCGCTATGCTTCTGAACCTGCCCGCAATGCTTCACCTAGCGATGCAGGCGGGGATGACAAAACCAATCAAGCGGTTTTGAAAACCTTAACCGAAAAATATCCCGACTCGCAAAATCTGCGCACTGATTATGCCAATGCGTCAGTTTCCAGTGAGCTCAAAACAAAGTCGCTAATGGCGATATTTTGGGCGATAGTGGGAATTATGGCCTATGTCGCTTGGGCTTTCCGGCGTGTTTCACGTCCGGTGGCCTCTTGGAAGTATGGTGCGGGAGCAGTCATTGCGCTTGTTCATGATGTGCTCATTACCGTGGGAGTTTTCTCAGTTTTGGGTCATTTTTGGGGCGTAGAAGTCGGCGTGCCTTTTGTGGCAGCACTGCTCACAATTTTAGGTTTTTCTGTGCATGACACAATTGTGGTCTATGACCGCACACGCGAAAATTTGCAACGCAGTTCTTCAAAGGATCAATTTCCGGAAATTGTCAATCGCAGTCTCAATGAAACGCTTGTGCGCTCAATCAACACATCACTCACTGTGATCATAACGCTTCTCGCCATCTATATTTTTGGCGGAGAGTCAATTAAATATTTTTCTCTAGCGCTTTTGGTCGGTGTGACTTTCGGAACCTATTCATCGATTTTCGTCGCCTCAGCACTACTAGTTACAAGCTACAATTTACAAATTAAGAAGTCATAAAGCATGTAACATATAACATGTAACAAAAATTTATATTTGTTGCATGCTGCATGTTTCATGCTACATGTCCTATGTGGAACCCATTCAAAAAAACTACTCAAAAATCTGATATTTCTCAGTCTAATGATGATGTGAAAAAAAATGACCAGAAAAAAGATGCGGATGATTCTCCTAAGATGAACATGCTGGGGCGTTTGGCGATGAAAAAAATGGAGCGAATGAGTCCGCAAGAAAAGGCCAAAATGATGCAGGAAGTAATGCGGCCGGAAAACAAAGATAAGTTGCTCTCGGCAATGGAAATGATGCGAAAAAGCGGGCAGATTTCCGAAGAGCAATATAGAATGGCCAAAGAAAAAATGGGAATATAGGTTAGTTTTTGGATATTTTTGCCATTTCTTATTTCGGGAAATGGCGTTGTTCTTTAATTCAAATTAAAGCAAGGGAGGTTTTAGTATGATGGACGTCTATCTGAAAAGTTTTTGGGAACTTCTGTGGCGATATTATCGCGCAGAGAAAAGAAATTTTATTTGCATAACAAGCATTGTTATTTTTTTTATTCTGGCTAATCTCGTCGGACCGATCACAGGGACAATTTTTCTATTAGCAGCGTGTGTATTGTTGTTTTGTATCCATCCATAAAAAGGAGGTGATCTCATGTGTTATGCCAATGATATCGAGGATTATGATATTCCGGAAAAAACCACTATTCCTTGCCCGGCATGCAAAGGAGAGCCGAAGAAAAAAGAAAAGTGTTTTCTTTGCAAAGGATTGGGTCTCATCTACGTATCGCACCAAGGGTATCCGCACTGGAGGGAAGATTTATGATTCAAAATGACTTTGCCCCGATATTATCGGGGCTGGGCACCGACTTTCAAGTCGGTGCCCTTATTTTTTGACTTTTTTGGGCTTTAAAGCTAGAATAATAGTATGTTAAAAACGAAAATAGAAGAGGTGAAAAAGCAAGTTTTGGAAGAAATTGAGCGGGTCAAAAATTCTGATGCGCTGTTTGATTTGGAAAAAAAATATCTGGGACGCAAAAGCGAATTTGTCGGGTTTCTCAAAAACCTAAAAAATCTTGAGCCAGCAGAAAGAAAGCAAATTGGGGATTTGGCTAATAGAACCAAAACGGAAATTTTAGCAATTCTCAATGGAAAGAAAAAAGATTTAGCCACTGCAGGAAATGATACGGAAAAAGAGAAGATTGATGTGACGCTGCCGGGACGAAAAAAGGGTGTGGGACACCTCAATCCGATTTCGCTTGTGCGCCGTGACATTGAAGATATTTTTACCGGCATGGGATTTGAAATTGCCGACGGCCCGGAAATTGAAACAGAATTCTACAACTTCGATGCGCTCAATATGCCAGCTGATCATCCTGCCCGTGAAATGCAGGACACTTTCTGGTTGAAAGATAAAAAGGGCAAAGAAAATTTAGCAATGCGGACGCAGACCTCGGCAGTTCAGGCGAAATACATGGAAAAGCACAAACCACCGTTGAGGATTATTGTGCCGGGAAAATGTTTTCGTCACGACGAGGCGGATGCTACGCATGCGCATACCTTTTATCAGTTTGAGGCGTTAATCGTGGGAGAAAATATCAATGTCGGACATTTAAAACAAATAGCAGAAGATTTTTTCTCACAATTTTTTGGGCAGGAAATTAAAGTGCGTTTGCGACCAAGTTATTTTCCCTTCACGGAACCGAGCTTTGAATTCGATATTTCTTGCACAGTTTGCGGTGGCACAGGCTGTAAGGCTTGCAAGCATAACAAATGGCTGGAACTGGGTGGCGCTGGCATGGTCAACCAAAATGTTTTTGAAGCGGTCGGCTATAAACGCAATGCCTACACCGGCTTTGCCTGGGGTTTTGGCTTGGAAAGACTCGCGATGATGAAATACAAAATTGATGATATTAGGCATTTTCATTCGGGGGATTTGAGGTTTATTAGGCAATTTTAAATTATGAAATATTCTTATTCATGGCTAAAAGAATTATCAGGCACGAAACTTTCGCCGGAAAAAGCGGCGGAGCTTTTGACGATGCATTCTTTTGAAATTGAAGGTTTGGAAAAATCTGGCAAAAAATTGGAAGGTGTTGTTGTGGGAAAAATTTTGGAAATCACAAAACATCCAAATGCCGATAAATTGCAAATTGCTCGGGTTGATATTGGGGGAGAAAAATTACAGATTGTTTGTGGCGCGCCAAATATTGCTATTGGACAAAAAGTGCCGGTAGCAATCATTGGCACTGTGCTACCCGGAAATTTTGAAATAAAAGAAGCGGAAATCCGCGGAGAAAAATCTTTTGGCATGCTTTGCGCGGCAGATGAGCTGGGGCTTGGTGACGACCACAGTGGAATTATAATTCTGGAAAAATCAGCCAGAATCGGTGAACCGGCAATAGAATATCTGGAGAAAAACAACGATAGCATAGTTGAAATCAAGGTTTTGCCGGACCGCGCGCATGATATTTTGAGTCACGTCGGCGTGGCACGAGAAATCGCTGTTTTAGAAAGGCGAGAATTTGATTATGCTTTTTCTGAATTAAAATTGCCTCGTGTAGAGACGAGGCATGCCTCGTCTTTGCGGGTGGAAATCACTGACAAAGATTTATGCCAAAGGTATATCGGTGCTGTTTTGAAAAACATCGAAATTAAAGATTCGCCGAAATGGTTGCAAGATAGACTGAAGTCTTGTGGTCTGCGACCGATCAATAATGTTGTTGACGCGACAAACTATGTGATGCTTGAAATCGGACAACCGCTACACGCTTTTGATTTCAAAAATATTAAAGAGCTTAGCTCTGGACAGGCTCACATTGTGGTACGCAGAGCGACAAAGGAGGAAGAGTTGGTTTTATTAGATGACAGTAAAATTAAATTAAACGAGAGCAATTTATTAATCACAAACGGCAAAACTCCACTGGCGCTGGCAGGGATTATGGGTGGAAAAGATAGCGGGATTTCGCCAGATACTAAAACAATTATCATCGAAGCGGCCAGCTTTAACGCGGTGAACATTAGAAAAACGAGAACGGCAATGAACCTGCGCACTGATTCGTCCGATCGGTTTGAAAAAGAACTTGATCCGAATTTGACCGAAAAAGCCATGGTGCGCATCGTAGAAATTTTGGAACACACAGCAAACGGAGTCCTAGAGGGCGTAGTTGATGTCTATCCAAAACCAACGAAGTCTTGGAAAATTAAACTGGATTTGAATTATGTTGATCAGCTTTTAGGCGAAGCTGTGCCAGAAAAAGAAGCCGTAAAAATTCTGAATTTACTTGGTATCAAAACTAAAAAAGGAAAATTACTTGAATGTGAAATTCCTACACAAAGAATTGATCTCAAAACCCAAGAAGATTTGATCGAGGATATTGGTCGCATTCGCGGGTATGAAAAGATTATTGAACGCCCAATGATTGAAGCAGTTTTGCCTGCCAAAATCAACCGCCAAGCCTTTTTTGAAAGAAAAATGCAAGATGTTCTCACAGGATTAGGATTTGACGAGGTATATAATTATTCTTTCTACGGCTTATCTGATTTGGAAAAAACCGGTCTTGATGCCAAAAACCATTTACAATTGGCCAATCCGATGAACCCAGATCAAGAGTTTGTTCGAACCACTCTCGCGCCCAATGTTTTGGGAAATGTCAAAGAAAATCTGAAAAATTTTAGTGAATTTGGAATTTTTGAAATTGGCAGAAGCTATCTTTTGAAAAACGAAAAAGTATCTGAAGAGCGTGGATTGATTTTGGCAAAAGTGCTCGCAAATGACAAAAACTCCCAAACATTTTTTGCTCTGAAAGGCACGGCGGAGGATTTGTTTGAGGCATTAGGGATTAAAAATCTTGAATTTATTGAAGTGGAAAAAACGGGAACATTTGTGCAACCAGGCAGAGTGGCAAAAATTATGGCTGGAAAAAACACACTGGGCTTTCTAGGAGAGGTGAGTTCGCAAGTTTTGGCAAAATACAAGATTGCCAAGCGAGTGGCTATTGCCGAATTGGATTTGAAACAGCTTTGCAGTGTTTCGGAAAGTATTTTAGAATATCAGCCGATCAATCGCTTTCCATCTGTCTTGCGTGATATCTCGATGCTCGTGCCACAAAATGTAAAATACTCAGAAATTTCCAGCTTGATTAAAAAAATTGGCGGGGTATTGGTTTTGAAAGTTGAATTATTTGACATTTTTCAAAAAGAAAATGCAACAAGTCTGGCGCTGCATATTGAATTTGGCGCAAACGATCGCACATTGGAAAGCACTGAGATTGACAAGATAATGGAGAAAATAATTTCAAGTCTAGAAAAAGATTTGAAAGTGGAAGTGAGAAAATAATATGCCAGAAATTCCAAAAACCTACGAACCGAAAAAATATGAAGACAATATTTATGCGCTTTGGGAAAAGAGCGGATTTTTCAATCCGGATAAGTTGAAATTGCCCAAAAACGCCAAGACGTACACTGTTATTTTGCCACCGCCAAATATCACTGATAAACTGCATCTCGGCCATTCATCAATGCTGGCAATCGAGGACTTGCTTATTCGTTTTCATCGGATGAAAGGCTATCGCACACTCTGGGTGCCCGGAACTGATCATGCGGCAATTGCCACGCAAAATGTGGTTGAGAAGAAGCTACTCAAAGAAAAAGGTTTGACGCGGCATAATTTAGGAAAAGAAAAATTTCTAAAAGAAGTCTGGAAATTTTTACGCGTGACGCAAGCCACTATTCTCAATCAAACCCGAAAAATGGGATCGTCTTTGGATTGGTCGCGCGAAGCGTTCACGCTGGATGAGAAAAGAAAAAAAGCCGTCAAAAAAATGTTTGTTGATATGTATGACGCCGGACTGATCTATCAAGGCAAGCGAATTGTGAATTGGTGTCCGCGCTGTCATTCAACATTAGCGGATGACGAAGTGGAATACAAAAAAGAAATTGGAAAACTATATTGGATAAAATATGGGCCATTTATTTTGGCTACTTCACGACCGGAAACAAAACTAGGGGATACGGCGGTGGCAGTTTATCCGGGGGATAAAAGATATGCGGATATGGTTGGGAAGAAATTTATGATTCCCGGAGTTTTGGGAGAGTTTGAAATTATTATTGTCGCCGACAGAGCAGTTGATTCAGAATTTGGCAGTGGAGCGATTAAAGTTACCCCGGCGCATGATTTTACGGACAATGAAATCGCCCAGAGACATAATATCCCAATGAAACAGATTATTGATGAAGATGGCAAAATGATGGAGAATTGTGGAAAATATGCCGGCATAACAACGGATGAAGCGCGAATCGAAATCGTCAAGGATATGACTGAATTGGGACTGATTGATCACATTGACGACAATTATGAGCACAATATTGCCACTTGTTATCGTTGCGGAGCAAAAATCGAACCGATTCTTTCCAAGCAATGGTTTGTGTCAGTGGATAAGAAAATAAAAAAGCTGGGAAATAAATCACTCAAAGAAAAATCCATCGAAGTTGCCAGAAAAAAACAAATCAGTTTTATTCCCTTTCGTTTCACCAAGCGCTATACCGATTGGATGGAAAATTTGCATGATTGGTGCATCTCGCGCCAGATTTGGTTTGGACACGAGATTCCTGTTTGGTATAAAGATGAAAAAATCTATGTCGGTGAAAAAGCGCCCCAGGGAAAGGGTTGGACGCAAGATCTTGACACGCTGGATACTTGGTTTTCTTCGGGAATGTGGACATTTTCCACACTAGGCTGGCCAGATAATTTCAAAAACGACAAAAAAACAGGGGATTTGAAAAAGTTTCATCCAACCCAAATTTTGAACACCGGATATGAAATTATCACTTTGTGGGTTTCGCGCATGATCATGATGTCACTTTTTGCGGTGGGTGAAATTCCTTTTAAAAATGTCTATTTGCACGGTCTCGTTTTGGACAAAAATGGGAAGAAAATGTCAAAATCGAAAGGCAATGGAATTAATCCAGTCGATATGATCGATCTTTTTGGTACTGATGCAGTCCGACTGTCACTGCTCATTGGTTCTACACCGGGAAATGATATGCGGATTTCCCAAGAAAAGATTGAGAGTTTCCGCAATTTTGTGACCAAACTTTGGAACATCTATCGCTATGCGGTGCAAACAGATCCAAAATTCAAATTGCTAGATAAACTAGAAAAGAAAGATATTAAATCAAATACGGATAGATGGATTTTGAGTCGCTTAAATCTGATTATTAGTGAAGTTACGACAGATTTGAATGGGTATAAATTTTCCATGGCCGGCGAGAAATTACAAAAATTTACCTGGGATGATTTAGCTGATTGGTATGTGGAAATTCATAAGGTAGAAAAAAACTCCAAAGTGCTAGGCTATGTTTTTGACAAGCTTTTGAAACTCTATCATCCATTCGCGCCATTTGTGACAGAAAAGATTTATCAAGATTTAATGAACAGCCAAACCTCATCCGCTAAAGCTACGGCGGGCCAAGAGAAAGTATTGATGGTGGAAAAATGGCCGGTGGCTGATAAGAAATTGATTGACAAAAAAGCCCAAAATAAATTTAGTCAACTGCAACAAGTGGTTAGTAAAATTAGAAATTTGCGCTCAAGTTATCACATTGATCCGGCAAAATTTATCGAAGCGCAGACGAAAAAGATTGAAAACAAAGAAATTTTGGAAAAACTGGCCCGCATAAAAATCCAGATTGGCGCAAAATCCAATCCAAATGGCTTTATTGTCGCGGAAAAAAAGCTCAAGCTAGTTTTGGCAATTTCAGATTTGATTGATGTGAAAAAAGAAAAAAATAGACTAGAAAAAGAAATTACCAATTTAGAAGGTTTGATTACTAAAACCGAGACACTTCTTAAGAATAAAAACTTTGTCAAAAGCGCGCCAAAAGAGATAATTTTAGTAAATCAGACCAAACTGAAGGAATACGATGAGAAACTGAAGATACAGCGAGAACTTTTTGCCAACCTGAGCTAAGGGAGTACGCGCCATACAGGCGCATTAATATTGCTTTTTTGAACCATTGTTGCGCCTATTGACAATAAATGGAAAACTCGCTAATATAGTTAAAGACATTAAAAAAACTAAATAAAGAGTCTATCCAATCGGACAGACTTAGTCCAAATAGAGGGAAAATTCGGAATTCATGAACTTGGACCATCTCGTTCTCTTGAAGGGTAATCACTAAAAGCTAAATAAGCTTTTGGTTTTGACGCTTTAAGAAATTCCGTCTATTTTTTTTATTTCTGCTTTATCTGAGTCAAAATTATTTTATGGCACAAGACAAAGAAGTAGTTAAATTAGAAGGTGTAGTTGTTGAGCTCTTGCCCAGTGCGACTTTCAAGGTTAAATTGCCTAATGGTCATGAAATTCTGGCCTATATTTCCGGCAAGATGCGCGTGAATTATATTCGCCTTATCCCGGGAGATCGCGTGTTGGTTGAAATGAGCCCCTACGACCTGACCAAAGGTCGTGTCGTCCAACGACTTAAATAAAGCGAGAGTTTATTTTAGGATTAATAATACAAACTATGAAAGTTAAAGCATCAGTGAGAAAAATTTGCGATAAGTGCAAGACCGTCAAAAGAAAAGGCGTGCTTTTCGTGATTTGTTCCAATCCAAAGCATAAACAACGCCAAGGTTAATTTATAATCTTTTTAATTACTAGAAAAGATCATCAATATGTTAAGAATCGCCGGAGTAAATATTCCTGACAACAAAAGAATCGAGATCTCACTCACCTATATCTATGGAGTTGGCAAAAACACCTCTTCAGAAGTTTTAGCCGAGCTTAAAATCGACAAAAACAAAAGAACGAAAGATTTGACCGAAGAAGAGCAAAACAGTATTCGAAGTTATGTTGAGAAAAAAATCAAGATTGAAGGTGATTTGAAGTTGGAGGTGCGTGACAATGTGAAGCGTCTCAAAGAAGTGGGATGTTACCGCGGAGTGCGTCATCAAAGAGGTTTGCCTGTTCGCGGTCAAAGAACCAAGACTAACAACCGGACTGTGCGTGGCAATGTTCGCCGCACAATGGGCTCTGGTAGAGTTAAGACTGAAAAGACTTAGAAATCTACGAATTACCTGCCCGCAATGCTACCCGATAGCGTCGCAGGCGGAGGAATGTACGAATAAATATAAAGAATATAGTTTTTATTTAGAATACTGGCAATAATTAAAGCGAACATAACCATTATGACGAACGATACCCAACAAAAGAAGACCGAGGATGCAGCTGCTCCAAAGGCAAAAATTTCTGATGCGACGATTCTTTCCACTCTTTCCGGTGAAGAAGTAAAGCTGGAGCAAAAAAAGGTCAAGAAAGCCAAAAGACAAGTGCAAAAAGGCCGAGCAACAGTAAAATGCTCCTACAACAACACGATTGTTAATATTTCTGATAGCGAAGGCGGAGTTCTTGGATGGTGCTCATCGGGACTTTTGGGCTTCAAGGGTGCAAAAAAAGCTACTCCCTATGCCGCTACGCAAGTTGTGGCCAATGTGACAGAAAAAGTGCGAAAATATGGCGTGAAAGAACTGGAAGTATTTGTACGTGGAGTAGGTTCCGGACGAGAAGCCTCAATTCGAGCTCTTGCCAATAATGGTTTTGAAATCATTTTGATTAAAGACACAACTCCAATCCCGCACAATGGTTGTCGCGCCAAGAAACCCCGACGAGTATAATAATATTGAATAGGCCAACCTTCTCCGCCAGCCGGCGGATGTGGCGTGGCGAAGAAGTATAAATTATTTATTTAGAAAGAATTATGGCTAGAGATACCGAAGCACAATGTCGAAAATGTCGCAGAGCGATGGAAAAATTATTCCTCAAAGGTGACCGTTGCAATGGTCCAAAATGTGGAATGGTTAAACGCGCCTATATCCCAGGAGTACACGGCAAGAAAATGTCTCGTGGAAATCGCAGTGAATATGGTGTCCAGTTGGCTGCTAAACAAAAGATCAAACGCATCTATGGTGTTTTAGAAAAACAATTCAGAAAGCACTTTAGCGATGTTAAAGGCAAAAAGGGTGTGACCGGAGATTTGCTGCTTATCCGCTTGGAAACAAGACTCGACAATGTGGTTTATCGCATGGGCTTTGGTGCTTCACGCGCTCAAGCCAGACAACTCGTTGCTCATGGCCTTATTGCTGTAAACGGTCGCAAAGTTAACATTCCTTCCTACGCCGTGAAACCGGGACAAACGATTGGCATCAAGACTGGCAAAGAGCAAAAAAATTATTTCAAAAATATTGATCAGGCGCTTAAGAATAAACAAGATTTTCCAAGTTGGATTTCATTTGATTCAGGCAAAGCGGAAGGAAAAATTGTCAGCCTCCCAACTCGTGAGGAAATCGGCACAAACGTCGATGCCCAGGTTGTGGTTGAATATTATTCTCGATAATTAAAATTTGGGAGAGCGTTAAGTCCAAGAAACTAACGTTAAATCTCCTCTAATTATTAAACTTATAAACAAATGCAAGCAATAACACTTCCTCAAAAACCTAAATACGTTCCTCTCGACGAAAAGACCGGTAAATTTGAAATTGACGGTTGTTATCCTGGTTATGGAACAACCGTGGGTAATGCTCTTAGGCGCGTGCTACTTTCATCTCTTCCAGGTTCTGCGATTACTTCTGTGAAGATTAAAGGCGTGAAGCATGAATTCTCAACCATTCCTAATGTTTTAGAAGATGTGATTCAAATCGTGCTTAACTTAAAACAAGTGCGTTTGAAATCTTACAAGGACGAACCGGTAACCGTGACTTTGAGTGTTAAAGGTGAAAAAACAATCACAGCCGGAATGATTAAATGCCCAACTGATGTAGAAGTAATCACCAAGGATGCGCCGATTGCCACAATCACCAATGCCAAGGGTGAATTTGACATGGACATGGAAGTGGAAAATGGCATTGGCTATGTCCCGGTCGATCAGCAGCTGAGAGAAAAAAAGGAAGTGGGCATGATTGCGCTTGATGCCATCTACACCCCAATTCGTCGCGTGAACTACACAATCGAAAATATGCGCGTAGGAAAAAGAACTGATTTTGAAAAAATTATTTTGGAAGTGGCAACCGATGGAAGCATTTCACCAAAAGACGCCTTTGCTCAAGCGGTAAAAATTCTTAGCGACCAATTCTCAGTACTGACAACAATCAAAGAAGTGGAAGAGGTGGTGGAACAGGAAGAAGTTACTGAGGTTGCAGTTGAAGCTGAAGTGGCCGAAGTTGTCGCTGAAGATGTAACTAAAACCGAAGTGGCTGCACTAAAAAACCTCTCTACAAGAACATTAAATGTTTTGGAAAAAGCCAACATCGCCACTGTGGCTGATATTGTGAAGCTAACTGAAACTCAGGTTGGCGAATTGGATGGTATGGGAGCTAAGGGGATTAAAGAAATTAAAAAAGCAATTGGAGATTTCGGAATCAATCTCAAGAAAGAAGACTAATATTTCCGTTTTTAAGCTAAACTTATGCGACATCAAAATAAGGGAAGGGAATTAGGGAGAGAAATGAATCAACGAAAAGCATTGTTTCGCACGATGCTGGGCAGTTTGATTATGCGTGAAAAGATTGAAACGACTGAGGCGAAGGCCAAGGAATTAAAAGGCAAAATCGATCGTCTGATCAATAAAGCCAAAAAAGGCAAAGACCCTGTACAAAAACTGGCGGTCATTCGTGATTTGAAAAAATACATCCCGGCGATGGCAATGAAAAAATTAACGGGAGAATTTTTGGATAAATTTGAGAAAAGAAGCAGTGGTTACACTAGAATAATTAAATTAGCGCCAAGAAAAAGCGATTCAGCGAGAATTGCCATTATCGAATTCGTTTAAATCTATGATTACCAGAAAATATCATCTTTTTGATGCAACAGATAAAACGCCAGGAAGAATGTCGACAGAAATTGCCAGAATTCTACGGGGAAAAAATAAGGTTGATTTTACCCCGCATATTGATGGTGGAGACATTGTGGTTGTGATTAACTCTGACAATGTTAAAATTGCCTATGGCAAAGGAGACAAAAAAATCTACTACCGTTTTTCCGGTTACCCGGGAGGAATCACCGCAACCAAACTGAAAGATCAGATCAAAAAGGATTCCAGAAAAGTAATCAAAGACGCGGTCTATGGCATGCTTTGCAAAAACAAATTGCGTGACAAGATGATGAAACGACTTCTCATCTACACTAACGCAACTCACACGCACACAATTGACGGCACAACTAACTAATACCTATTTTTAAACCATGATTGACAAGAAAAAAGTTAAAATTGAAAAAGCGGCGCCGGAAGCAAAAGCCGAAGCAGGCAAATATTTCTACGCAGTCGGAAAAAGAAAAACTGCTATCGCGCAAGTTCGCATCTATCCAACTGACACCCCGACTGACACACTGGTCAATGCTAAAAAATTGGAACTCTATTTTTCCGTCCAACGTTTTGCTGACACAGTGAAATCCGCCTTGACTTCAGTTGGGCTCTCGGAGAAGTTTAATGTTACTGTAAAAGTAGCCGGGGGAGGAATTAACGCACAAGCTGAAGCAATCCGCCTGGGAATTTCCAGAGCATTGATTAAATTTGACGAAACTCTTCGCAAGGCTTTGAAAGCGGAAGGCTTTTTGACTCGCGACGCGAGAGTAGTTGAAAGAAAGAAGCCGGGACTCAAGAAAGCAAGAAAGAGTCCGCAGTGGGCGAAAAGATAGTAAATCTTTTTGCACAGTGTGGCAGGGAAGGGTCGGAAACCATGAGGTTTCAGTTGGCGGAATTATTCAAACCGAGGGGTTTGAAGGAGTGGAACGACCTAAAGTGGGCCAAACGCTAGAGTTTTATATTATTTATATTTTTACAGAAACGGGCTATAAGCTCGTTTTTTTGTCTAAAGTGAATGCACAAATATCGATTTGACTTTTGTTTTGGGCAGCGTTATACTGGCTTGTGATTGAGCTGTATGCATTTATATTAGAGTGTGTTCGTTGACAATTAAAATAAAGGAGAGAGAAGAATGAATATTCAAGAATCCAATTTGTTCAATGATAAAATAATGAAAGCCTTGTTGTATCATGCAGAGGAAAGCCTTAAAAGCGAATACCCTACTTGTTATATAGCTGCTGTTGTTTCTAACAATGAAATTATTAGTATTTGTAGAAATACCAATAAAGTGGATAAAGACCCAACTGCTCATGCAGAAATAAACGCAATCAGAGAAGCTGCGAAAAAAATGAATAATCGACATTTGGAAAATTGTACTTTATTTACAACTTGCGAACCATGTCCAATGTGTTTTGCTGCGGCATGGTGGGCGAAAATATCAAGAATTGTTTATGGAATGTCAATTAGCGATGTTTGACCAGTCCGTACTAAACTAAACCAGTACCTAAGAGACCCACATTTTGAAAAAACCGTGATTTGTCGTAAAATACTGGCACAGTAATCTAAAAAAA
>JAYSLY010000010.1:0-11298 GCA_043725085.1 bacterium | reverse complement strand
AAGATAAATTATTTGAAAAAATTAGTAAAGATTTAACAAAATAACCAAAAAGTCCGGTTATGAGTTTAGTCACTTCTTAAGATTGGAATATACTGGGTTGCGTGAATGTGACCGGTCTTTTTGTAGTATGCTACAATACTAAAGTAATCAAGATTCTTTATGCCTAATCTTTTGGAAAAACTTAATCTTGCTCAATGTGAGGCGGTGGAAACGACCGAAGGGCCGGTTTTAGTGATTGCTGGGGCTGGATCAGGCAAAACTCGGGCCTTGACTTTTCGCACGGCCTATTTGATTTGCGAAAAAGGCGTGCGACCGGGACAAATCTTGGCTGTGACTTTCACCAATAAAGCCGCCAAGGAAATGCAAGAACGAATCGCGCACTTGCTCTCAGAACAGGGCTTCAAGGGTCATTTGCCTTTGGTTGGCACTTTTCATTCCATTTGCGCGCGAATTTTACGTTCGGAAATTGGTAAACTTGGCTACAAGAGCAGTTTTAATATCTTTGACACACAAGACCAGCAGGCTTTGATCAAAAAAACAATGAAGGAGCTGGGTGTCGATCCGACGCAATTTCGCCCGCAAAGTATTCTTGGGGCAATTTCGAAGGCGAAGAATGAACTGATTGATGCAAAAATGTTTCAGGCGGCAGTTGGAGGTTACTGGGAGGAGGTGGTGTCAAGAGTCTATCTTGCCTATCAAGAAAGGTTGAAGAAAAATAACGCTTTGGACTTTGACGATATCCTGATGCTTTTGGTGCAGATTTTTCGCACCTATCCCGAAGTGCTGGAAAAATATCAAAACATCTTCCGCTATATTATGGTCGACGAATATCAAGATACTAATCATGCTCAATATGTGCTCATTAAAATGCTAGCCGATAAGCATAAAAATATTTGTGTTGTCGGAGACGACTGGCAAGGGATTTATTCTTGGAGAGGGGCTAACATTCAAAATATTTTGGATTTTGAAAAAGACTATCCAAGCGCCAAAGTGGTAAAGCTGGAGCAGAATTATCGTTCAACTCAGCAAATTCTGGACGCAGCCTATAGTGTTATTTCCAAAAACATCAATCGCAAAGACAAAAACATTTGGACGGAGAATAAAAGCGGACATCTCTTGGCGTCGTATGAAGCTCGGGATGAGAGTGATGAAGCGCAATTTGTTGTTTTGGAAATAAATTCTTTGCGCGGTAGTGGTGTTAAATTGAATAATGTAGTTGTGCTTTACAGGACTAATGCGCAATCGCGTATCATTGAAGAGGCGCTGCTCGGTGATTCGATTCCCTATCGCATCATTGGAGGACTAAAATTCTATCAAAGAAAGGAAATTAAAGATATTATCGCCTACCTGAGACTCATTGAAAATTATAATGACGAAATTTCATTAGAGCGCGTGCTTAATGAACCAAAGCGCGGGATTGGGGATAAGACGTTGGAAAAATGGTTGAAAATTGCCAAAGAAAATGGAATCG
This sequence comes from bacterium, assembly GCA_043725085.1. Lineage (GTDB taxonomy): Bacteria > Patescibacteriota > Minisyncoccia > Moranbacterales > UBA2206 > UBA9630. The sequence continues at coordinate 9,827 of JAYSLY010000010.1, read as the reverse complement.
ATCCAATCAATTGCGCCAAGGAACTATTCGTTACCCAAACAAAGGCTAATGGTCTGAAAATCGTTGATAGCAAAAAAGAAAGTATCCTCAGATTTTGTGAGTTTATTGAACGAATGAATGGAGTGAAAAATAAACTGACTCTTGCCGATTTCATTCAAAAAGTATTTTTTGAAAGCGGATATGAAAAGCAGCTGCTTGATGGGACAGACGAGGGGCAGATGCGACAAGAGAATGTGCGAGAACTTTTGACGGTGGCCAAAAAATATGATGCTTTTGGAGGTGGCGAAGGTCTTCGGCTGTTTTTGGAAGAAGTGGCGCTAGTAGCTGATACGGATAGTATTGATCAGTCGAGTGAAGCCGTGCATCTTATGACGCTACACTCAGCTAAAGGCTTGGAATTTCAATATGTCTTTATTGTTGGCCTGGAAGAAGGTATTTTGCCTCATTCGCGCAGTATGCTAAGTGAAACTGAAATGGAAGAAGAAAGGCGTCTGATGTATGTGGGAATTACGCGGGCCAAGCAAAAAGTCTATTTGCTGTTTACGAAAATGCGTACAATTTTTGGCTCAACCCAGATTAACGCTCCCTCAAGATTCTTAGATGATATCCCGGCGGAACTTGTTGAAAATGCCGAAGTGTCAATGGTAAATGCTTGCGCCGAAACGTATATGTCGAATCGCAAAAAAATCACTCTGACTGAGGCGAAAGTCTGTTACAAAGGAGGCGAACGAATCAGTCATGAAAAATTTGGCGAAGGCTTGGTAATTTCTTCGCAGGGTGATGTCATTACGGTTGCTTTTAAGGCCTATGGTCTCAAAAAACTTTCCAGTTCACTTGCGCCGATCAAAAAGATAGAATAATAATGAATCAAAAAACGTCCCAAAATAATCCGGGACGTTTTTATATTTATATTGAGATTTATCTAATAAACCCCTTAATCACGCGACTGTTTTTTGTAACTACGCGAGTAGATTTTTTCGCCCAACCGGTATAATTCATTTCAGAAACAGTGAAAGTATCTGCGCTGACGCTAGTTACGAGCGCCACGTGGCCCCACCAGGATTCTGAAGAAACCATAACAGATCCAACTGTTGGAGTTCTTCCGGTTGCATAACCGGCTGCTTTTGCGTGATAAAGCCAAGTTCCGGCGTTGCCTCCCCACGGGATATTTCTTTTTTGTGCTACGTACCAAGTACAGTAGCCGTAAGGAAAGCTGTGACCGCCACCCCCGGATCCGTCAAGAGTTTTGCCGGCCGATTCAAAAGTTTCGTAGGGACGTGGTGTGATTCCAAGGCCGGTTGCCCCACTTGTCGCCGTTGGCTTAGGCGCGGGGATATCTTTTTTCCCATCGGGAATTGTAATAGTGTCGCCTACTTTCAACTCACCATCAAGATGTAGGGAATTGAAAGCGATTATTTTATCCTTATCTGCTTTGAATTGCTTGGCTATACTATTTATGTCATCGCCATTTTTGACGGTATATGTAACTCCGGATACTGGCAAAATAAATATTTTGTCTCCCGGCATAATTGAGTTAACATCATCAATCGCATTAGCCCAAAGAAGAGTGTTGATGCTTACATTATTGGCCGCAGCAATTGAGCCGATAGTGTCTCCATTTTTAACTTCATAGATAATAACTCCGCCATCTTCTTCCGGGTCTTTGAGGACGGGGCTGTTTTCGCAAACCAGTGCATTTCCTTGCATAAGCACCGGATCAGACTTACCATCGGCTGATTTTAGCGTTGGATCGGGAACGGCTGTTGCCTCAAGGAGTGGCGCGAGTGCCAGAGATGTTTTTTTGTTGGATGTCAGAAACATCTTGTTTTCCAGGGGACTGGAATAATTATCGCTGCCACCAGTACCAAGGTATCCAAACAAAAAACCACTGGAATTTTGTCCCGCGGAGAGGTTGGTGGCAGAAACGAGGAGCGCACTTGATGCGACTACAACAAAAGAAGAATAGTTTCTAAAGATGTGCAAAAGCTTCACCGTTCGGCGTTTTTTTATGAAAGTCACTATGCTTTTTTGGGCCAAAAAAGCTTTAGTGATAAGGGTCTTTAGGTTTTTTTGGCAAAAGATGTTTCGAGAAGTTGTTTGAATTAGTTTACTAATACAATTAACCTTTCATCTGGCTTTAGCAAGAGTTTTGCCTGTTTCTAGGGAAATATCGGGGCAAACCTTAGTCCTAAAACCCTAATTTTTAACTGATAGACAGTATAGCCCAGGCAGGGGTTTTTGTCAATTGGGTTTTTGGTGTAGAATTGAGTCATGCAAATCAAAGAATTAGAGATTCAATTTTTAGAATATTTAGAGATTGAGAAGGGTCGCTCTCAAAAAACGATTGAAAACTATGACCACTACTTGAAGCGCTTTTTGGATTGGGCGAAAATCACAAAACCGGAGCAAATTACGGCTGAGGTGGTGCGAAATTTTCGTATTTATCTGAATCGTTTTGAGGATGAAAATGGTCAGAAGCTGAAAAAAATTACCCAAGGCTATTATGTGATTGCAATTCGTGGCTTTCTTAAATTTCTGGCTAAAAGAGACATAAAGACGCTTCAAGCTGAGAAAATTGAGATGGGAAAAACTGCCACAAGAGAGGTGGATTTTTTGGAAATGGAGGAAGTCGAGCGAATCTTGTCTGAGGCGAACGGGCAAGACCTAAAGAGTCTTCGCGATCGGGCAATTTTGGAGCTCTTGTTCTCTGCCGGTCTGCGAGTTTCGGAACTCACTGACATCAATCGGGAGAAAATCGATCTCAAAAGGCAGGAACTCAGTGTGCGTGGCAAGGGCGACAAGGTGCGAGTGGTGTTTATCTCTGATTCTGCCGCGCAAGCGATAAAACGTTATATGGAAAAAAGGCTGGACACTGATCCGGCGCTTTTTGTGAGAGATGTGCAAGGATTAAAAAAGTTTGAGAGTAAAATTTCTAAAAAAGCAGGTGGGCCCGCCCGCAACGCTTCGCGTAGCGATGCGGGCGGGGATAACCTGAGGTTAACACCCAGATCTGTCCAAAGAATCGTCAAATACTACGCTACTAAGGCGGGAATTGTGAAAGATGTCCATCCGCACACACTTAGGCATTCTTTTGCCACAGATCTGCTCATTAACGGCGCCGACATTCGCTCAGTGCAAGCCATGCTTGGTCATTCTTCAATCACAACCACACAGGTTTATACGCACGTTACTAACAAGCAACTCAAAGAAGTCCATCAGGCTTTTCATTCAAGGAGGAAGGGGAAATAAAAAATAGCCACTGTGGCTATTTTTTTGTGGGACTGGCTGGACTTGAACCAGCGACCAAACGATTATGAGTCGTCCGCTCTAACCACTGAGCTACAGTCCCGAATTTTTGTGGGCATATCCCGACTCGAACGGGAGACCTCTACAATGTCAATGTAGCGCTCTAACCAACTGAGCTATATGCCCGTATTATTTATAGCTCCTTCGCCCTTTGGGAGAAGGCCTGCCCGAAGGGAGAAAAAGCTAGTTATATAACCCTTAAAGCCTACCGCAAAAAACCATTCCCGTCAAAATTATTCTTCAATTTCTGCCTCGATTGTTTTCATTGCTTCAGTGCTTGGTAGTGCCGGAGCTGTTTCTTCCTCGCCTGCAACGCTATGCTCGCCCGATGTCGCTATAACGTTGCGAGCGGGCGTAGCATTGCGGGCAGGTTCCGTCTCTTTTTCAACCATTTCCTTTTCTTTCGGTGTAGCAATGACATGAAAAAATAGAACCCAGGCGACTTGGGAAAAGGCGCTGAAAATTGAGTAGAAAAGAATGGCTGCGGGAATAAAAACAAGCAGTCCCAGAGCAATCGCAATGATAGCGCCAATATCTTTCAAAGCAAAGAATAAAACTAAACCGATCAGGCCAAAAATAATCAAAGATATCAGAAAGAGCGCGATAAGAATCAAAAATGAAATAATGCCAAGAGGAATGAAGAGTAGCGACATGACAATGCTGGAAAGAATATTTTTTTTGAAAAGCGCGTATGCATTTTCTACTGCCAGCCAAGGCGTAAGATTTGCCAGAACTACATAGAAAGAAGCGTATATTTGGATGTATTTGCAAAGGATGAGAAGCGGGACTAGGATGAGAAGTGCAAGAAAAGCCAGAACGCTTCCAATAATATAGGATTTTGCAACAAACAGGATTACGACAGGAACGGCAAGTATGATAATAAAAATTGCCACAGCTAATCCGGAAAAAAATAGAATCGCTAATATTTTTCCAAAATATCCCTTGCCATCCTTGAAGCCGATTTTGAAATTAGTCGATTCGTTTTTTAATATTCGCTGCGTTGATTTAATTAGCGCTCCCCTGCTAATAAGACTCAGCACAAGAAAAACCAAAAATAGAATAAATAGAGCGCCCAATAAAAATGCAATAAGGGCGGCATGCTTTGCGAGGAATTCTTGCAGATGGATTTTTTCAAAAGCAGCCGGCCAGCCTTTTTGTGAACTGTTGTCGCTTTGCGGAGAATAGTGAATATTTGAAATTCCAGGCATAAGGAGAAACAAACCGAACCACCACAAAAAGCGGTTTTTCCAAGTGATTTTCCACGCATCGCGGAAAATTTTTAGGTAATCAATGTCACGCATAAATTTAGATATGCTTAAAGTTAGGCTTGTCTCAAAAAATAACGGATCCTTTGTGATAACGATTTCTAATTTGTTCTTACTTCAACCGTCTCAGTTTTTTCTTGTGTAGCTTCAGTTTCAACTGGCTCTGCAATCACCGCATCCTCAACTTTTTTTACCGGGGCGATTCCCATGATTTCATTGAATTCAATTTGTTCAATCGTTTCTTTTTCTAAAAGGATGTTAGAGATTTTGTCTAGCAGTTCTTTTTTGTCAGAAAGAATTTTTTCGGCAACTTTGTAGGCATCAGCAATAAATTTTGTGACCTGGTTATCAATTTCTCTGGCAGTTTCCTCGGAATAATTTTTTTCTTCATGCATTTCTTTGCCTAAAAATACCATCTCTTCCTTGTGGCCGAAAGTGCGTGGCCCGAGATCGCTCATTCCATAGCGGGTAACCAAGTTTCTGGCAATTGCGGTTGCTCTTTCAAGGTCATTAGATGCCCCGGTTGTAATATCGCCAAAAGTTAATTTCTCACTTAGGTAGCCACCCAAAAAAACTGAAAGCTCATCGATGAAATAATTGCGTGAGTGAAGCGTTTTGTCTTTTGTGGGAGCGTTGAGTGTGTATCCACCGGCATTGCCACGAGATATGATTGAAATCTTTTGCACCGGATCAGCGTGTTTCAATGTTGCTGCAATAAGCGCATGCCCTGCTTCATGATAGGCAATAATTTTCTTTTCCTCCTCGTCGATGCGGCGACTTTTTCTCTCGGGTCCCATGATTACTTTTTCAATTGATTCGGTTAGCTCTGTCATGCCGATTGTTTTTTTGCCACGTCTTGCTGAAAGAATTGCAGCTTCGTTGAGTAGATTTGACAAATCAGCTCCGGAAAATCCCGGCGTCCTTTGCGCAATTATGCGCAAATCAATTTCCTTGACCAAAGGTTTGTTTTTTGAGTGAATTTTGAGAATGGCAGTGCGTTCTTCAATATCAGGCAAATCCATCACAACGCGACGATCAAAACGTCCCGGGCGAAGCAGTGCCGGATCAAGCACGTCCGGTCGATTGGTCGCTGCGATGACAATCACATTCGTGTTGGTGTCAAAACCGTCCATTTCCACCAGAATTTGGTTTAGGGTTTGTTCTCTTTCATCATGTCCCCCGCCAAGTCCGGCTCCACGATGGCGGCCAACCGCATCAATTTCATCAATAAACACAATTGCCGGTGCATTTTTCTTGGCTTGTTTGAACAGATCACGAACACGAGAAGCGCCAACGCCGACAAACATTTCCACGAACTCTGAACCGGAAATATTGAAAAATGGCACATTTGCTTCTCCGGCGACGGCTTTAGCAATCAAAGTCTTGCCTGTTCCCGGGGAGCCTAGAAGGAGAACGCCCTTGGGAATCTTTGCGCCAAGACTCAAAAACTTCTTGGGAGTTTTGAGGAATTCCACGATTTCATAGAGTTCTTCTTTGGCTTCTTTCGCTCCGGCGACATCGCTAAAAACTACGCGATTCTTTTTATCTTTCGGGTCAGAAACTCGCGCGCGGGAAGTGCCAAAGGAGAGTGCTTGATTGTTACCTCTTTGCGCTTGACGCAGCATGAACCAAATGAATCCTGCAATGAGCAAAAACGGCAAAAGGAAAGGTAAAATCGCTCCAAGCCAAAGACTAGATGAGCTTTCCCCTTTAACCAAGACATTTACTTCCTTTAATTTTTCCGGGTCTACGCCATAGTTTTTAAAAGTTTCCGTGATTCCAGCCTCTTTTTCCTTGAGAGCTTTTTCGATTTTTCCGTCTGTCATAGTGATAGTCAATTCATCACTGGCGACATCAACTTCTTTAATTTTTTGATCATTGATCTGCGCGACAAGCGTGGAAAGTGAAATTTCTTCCGGTTTTTTTTCTGGGTTATTGAGTAAAATTAGAATACCTGAAATAAAAACAAAGAAAAAAAGGATATAGCTAATATTTCGCAAGAGATTTTTCATAGAATTGTTTATATAAAAATTAAATTAGTCCAATGTAATCTTATCACCATATCGAGTCATTTTCAATCCAGAGAAATTAACAACCTGGTTTTTGTTCTTTGTGCTTTTCAGGGCTTTTAGGATTTCTTCAATTTGGTTGAAATTTTCAGTGGTAGTTGCTGTTCTTTTTTGTGCCAATGCCTTTTGGATAATTCTTTTTTGAATTGCCACTGGCAGCGTGAGAATTTTTTTTACGCTTATTTTTTTATTTTCTTTCCAGGCTTTTTCTGCGAGATTTTCAATTACGGAATAATCTTCCCCAAAAGTTTTCGCGCTTTTAGCAAGCACAAGTTTCACGTTTGGATTGAAATTTTTTTCCAAGTGCGGAATCAGTTTATTTCTAATCTTGTTTCGCAGATAAATCGATTCTTTGTTTGTCTGATCAATTCGGTAGGTTAATTTATTTTCTTTGAGGTGGCTAATAATTTCTTTGCGAGTCGTGTCGAGCAGTGGTCGAATAATTTTTCCGTTTTTGGCGCGCATGGCGGAAAGACCATTGAGGCCCGTTCCGCGAATGAGACGCATGAGAACTGTTTCGGCTTGATCATCGGCATTATGCGCAACAGCAACCAGATCAAATTTATTTTCTTTACGCACCTTTTCAAAAAAAGTATAGCGAATATCACGTAATTTTTCTTCTGACTTGTCTTTCTCTCCAACCTGGGCATCGAGAATATCTAAAGACAGTTTATATTTCTCTGCTAATTTTCCCACAAAATGTTCATCTTTCTCACTGTCTTTTTTGCGCAAATGGTAATTAACATGGGCAATGGAAAGTTCCAGATCATATTTTTTTTGCAACTTGCAAAACACATCCAGGAGGCATGTTGAGTCGGGACCGCCGGAAACTCCCAAAACAATTTTGGCATTTCTCTCGAAAAGAGAATTTTCAAAAATATGGTTTTGGATTTTTTTGGTTAAGTTAGGCATTTGGATTTTAAACCTGTGATTTTTCGCGCTCAGTCTTGATGATTTCGGCTACTTTTTGAATTGTTTCTTCAAGTTTTCCTTCTTCGTTAACTACTTTATGGTCGTAGATATCTTCATGTTGCATCCATTCTTTAGTATAGGCCATTCTTTCGTCAAGATATTCTTGGGAAACAAGCGGGTCACGTCTTTGAATTCTTTGGCGCAGAATTTCCAAGGAAGGCGGAGCAATATAAATTGATTTGATTTCGGGAAATTTAGCCTTGGCTGTAATTACGCCTTTATACTCAATTTTCCAAAGCCCGACTTTCCCCGACTTTCCCACGCGGTCCAATTCTGTCTTGGTTACGCCATAAAAATTATCATTATACTCTTTTGCCCATTCCGCTAATTCGTTGTTTTCGATTTTTTTCTCAAATTCTTCACGGGAAATGTAGTAGTAGTTTACCCCATGCACTTCGCCTGTGCGAATTTTTCTAGTTGTGGAGGTGATGGTTTTTTCTATTGGCAGAATTTTTTTTAGTCCATCGATAACGCTATCTTCTCCAGCGCCGGAAGGGCCAGAGATAATGAAAATATTAGACATAGTAAAAGATAAATTAAACTAAATTTATTCTTTCTCCTTCTTTTCCTTTTTAACCTTCTTCACTTTTTTCTCCGCTGGTTTTTCTGCTGCTTCTTTTGCTTCTTCTGTTTTCTCTTGGGCTTTTTCAACTTTTTCTTTCTTAGGTTTTTTTTCTTTTTCTGATGCATCAACCAAAGTCAATCCCATGCGGTGTTCTCTTGGTTCGATGGAAAGAATTTTCCAGTTGTAATCGTCACCGGTTTTGATTAAGTCGTTGATGTTTTTTCCAGGATGCGTATCAAGCATTTCACTGATATGTGCCAGACCATGGATGTCATTATCAAGATATACAAAAGCACCAAAGTGATTAATCTTATGCACTTTTCCAACTGCAATGTCCCCTACTTTATATTTATTAGTAGCTTCGCTCCATGGGTCAGCTTGCAAGGCGCGAATAGAAAGAGAAATTTTATCATTATCAATCCCAATAATTTTTGCTTCCACTTTGTCACCCACTTTCACAATCGTGCGCGGATTTTCAATTAGTTGCCATGCCAGCTCTGAAATATGAACCAAGCCTTCCACCTTTTCTCTGTCATTTATTTCGCCATTTTCACCAAGAGGAGAAAATTTAACGAAAGCACCAAAGTCAACTACACCGCTGATTTCTCCGGAGATCACATCGCCTACTCTAAAATTAGAAATAGTTTCTTTGTCGCGGTCGCTTTGCGCCGCCTTTTCGCTGGCAATCAGCTTCTCTGCTTCACGGTCAATGTCTAAAACGCAAACTTCCAATTCTTTTCCAACCAATTTTTTGAGCAGGTTAAGAATCTTGTTTTTGTCACCATCTTCCACGCGAGGATAATTTTTACTGGAAAGTTGCGAGACTGGCAAAAATCCGGCAATACCATTGATTTCAATAAGCAAGCCTCCCTTATTTGCGCTAATAACTTTAGTTTTAACCTTGTCTCCTGCATCCCTTTTCTTTTCAATATCTTCCCAAGCTTTCTCATATGATGCTTCGCGAATAGAAAGTTCAATGTAGCCTTCTTCATTTTCCAAATCGGTTACGGTAGCCGAAACCTTATCGCCCAATTTAAGCTTGCCAGAACCCATACCGTCTTTAATTTCTTTGCCTAAAACTAATCCGGTTCCAAATGGTCCGAGGTCAAGATAAATTTCACTGGAAGAAACTTCCAAAACTGTTCCAATAACCGTGTCCCCGACTAGCGGAAACTCAATCGGATTATCTATGAGTAGTTGTTCCATAAAGGAAGGAGTTTTTTCTTCCGGTGCGGTTTTACTGTCCGTTTTTTTGACTGGAGAAGGCGTGGCGGCTTTTTCGTCGCTCAATTTGTCCACCTCAGTTGCTAACTTAGAGAGAATATCGTTCATGTGATTTATTTTCATAGCTGACATCAAGGCTACGGGATAAAAATTAAAAAATGTCTAAACCTTTATATAAAATTAAAAAATTTCCAAACAGCCGTGGAAATTATTAAGAAAGTGTCGAGTGTTGGCTCGAGAGTCAGGAATTAAAGCATTCCCCTATTCATTTTTCTTAATAATTAACGTAAATTGAGTATAACCTATCTTTTTTGTTTTGGCAAGAGGTAGTCTACTCCAATACAAGAAGTGACTAAACGGAGTTCCCATTCCAATACAAAATAGGCCCGAAGGCCCATTTTGCAAGAAGGCAAGTCCTATTCATAA
>JAYSLY010000009.1:0-7427 GCA_043725085.1 bacterium | reverse complement strand
AAGATAAATTATTTGAAAAAATTAGTAAAGATTTAACAAAATAACCAAAAAGTCCGGTTATGAGTTTAGTCACTTCTTAAGATTGGAATATACTGGGTTTGTGCCCTCAGTAGGAATCGAACCTACATCTCATCCTTAGGACGGATTTGCTCTATCCATTGAGCTATGAAGGCTAACAAGGCCTATTTTGTGGACGATACTGGACTCGAACCAGTGACCTCACGAATGTGAATCGTGCGCTCTAACCAACTGAGCTAATCGTCCGCGGCTACTTTTTTAAACTGTGGAGATATGGAGTCTCGAACTCCAGACCTTTTGCGTGCCACGCAAACGCTCTACCAGCTGAGCTATATCCCCAAATCACAAACAATTTCCATGATCATTTTTATTTCATTAAAAGTATCAGCTGAAAAATAGTCTATTCTACACACGCCTTTGTAGGCAGGTTTTTTTGATTTTTTCCCTATGGTTCTTGCATCAACTCTAGCTTTATAGAAATTACTCGGAGAAATGTCTGTAATTTCTGACCAAAATTTTTCCAGTTTAGGAATGTCTTGGTCAGCACGGCACTGGACGGTACAGCGGAACTTGGTTTCATCAATAGGATAATTTTGTCGCAAGAGTGCTAAAAATAGCTTAATTATGGCAGGATCTGAATTGCCCAACATGAGAGAGCTTCTTCCGCTCTTGCCACCCTCGCCTAAATATAGCACTGCTAAGATAATTTTTGCAACATTTCTATCTCTTTTAATTTTTTTAAGATGCTCAATACTCGTCGCTATTTTTGCCAAGTGCGTGGTTCTTTTCTCTTTGTTGCTTTTTAGGGCCAATAGGTGAGCCTTTTTTATATTATTTTCCGCGGCCGATTTCAATCTACTGGTCGCGGTATCTGTTAAGTTGATTTTATGTAGCCAACAAAACAGAGTACTCTTAGGAATATCAGCATCTAGAGCTTTTTTTATTTCTCCATAGGTATGCCCCGACTTTCTCAAGCTTATTGCTGCTAGCTTAAAATTTATATATTTAGATTCCATAAATCAATCGTACTACAGAGCGATACAATGTGCAAATTCTAATTCTGTATTTGCAGTAATAGGCAAAAAACACTACACTATGAGTAATTATCCGAACCACTACTATGGAAAAATTAGCTGGAAGAACGCAAGAAATCTGGAAGAAAATCAAAAAACAGCCAATTGATGTTTGGTTTTTCTATTTGTTTCTATTGACTTTTGCGCTCGGAGTGAGAAAAGTAATATTATACTTCCCAATTAAAGGAACTTTCAATGAATACGCCGGTGCATATGTTTATGCCTCTGACATATTCTTGTGTCTTGCAATCCTAGTTTGGACTATATCCATACTATACAATAAAACACTAGATTTGTCAACAAGCAGTAGCGCTCCCTCGGAGTTTGTCCACAAGATAGATCACGCAGAAAGTGTGGATAATTTGTCTATTCAGAACTTATCCATAGACAAATTTGCTTATTTCAAGGCATTTTTAACTAAAATGTTCCACGTGGAACAATCTGATGGTGTTTTATTGAAAATAATTCCATATTTTCGAGCAATACTATTTGGATTGATAATAATTTCGCTATTTGACCACTATTTGTGGGACATTTGGCAGGGACAAGTCTTGCTTTGGTTAGCTTGTGGATTTTTAGCTGGAGTCAGCTTAGTAGATGCTTCAATAAATTGTTCCACGTGGAACAATTTTAAGCAAAATATTTTTGTAATTCCTCTCGTTCTGATCTCGTGGTCATTCGTGAGCTTATTTTGGTCAGAAAACATACTGGTTAGCTTTTATCGGTCTACTAGGTTTATTGAGCTATATGTATTATTTGTGTATGTTGCTATTAGATTTGTTCCTTGTCTTATTCAGTCTTATGTAAATTGTTCCACGTGGAACAATATTGAGAGTAATATTGAAAAAAATGTTCCACGTGGAACAATTTGTGAGGCAGTTATGTTTTTCCGGGTTATTATCTTTCTTGGAGTTGTGCAATCCTTGATTGGGATTGCTCAATTTATTCTTCAGCGCTCACTTGGGCTGTTTTGGCTCAAAGAAAGCCTGGTTGGACAAAATATTCTGGGAGTGGCAAAAATTATCGCTAATCATCATGTTCTGATCCGCTCTTATGGCCTTTTTCCTCATCCAAACATTCTGGGGGGATTTCTGTTTTTTTCGATTATGGTAACGCTGTTATATAAAAAAATGTTCCACGTGGAACATTTTAAGGGACAAAATATTCAGAAATGTTCCACGTGGAACAATTTTGGATCATGTGGCAAGCGTGGAATGATTTGGTTGAGCTTTATTAGGCTTATTCTCGCAATTCAAATTATTGGAATATTTCTTTCTTTTTCCAAGTCAGCCATTTTGGCTTTGGCTGTCGCACTTGTTTATACAAATGTTCCACGTGGAACATTTGTGTGGAATAAGGCATCTAAAATGTTCCACGTGGAACATTTTAAAAAAATTGTTGGCGTAGTTTTTATTAGTGTTATTATATCACTCTTGGTCAGGCTGGATGTTGGTTCGTTTTTTCTAAAATCTTTGGCAGAAAGAAATGCCTATTTGTCAGCTTCTTGGCGAATTATTTCCCAAAATCCGCTTGTTGGGGTGGGAACCGGGCAATCTATTTTAGCTACTGAGCATATTCGTCCAAATTGGGAGGCCTGGCAATTTCAGCCGGTGCACAATGTTTTTGTTTTGATTTGGTCGGAATGGGGGATTGTCGGGTTGGTTTTGTTTATCTTGTTTTTGTGGAATGTGTTTAGCTTGAACGTTCCACCTGCTTTGCCAGCAAGTGTGGAGCAATTTGGAAAAAATGAGAAGTAGGGCAACTCAACTAATACTGCTAATAAGATTTGCTAGCTGCTGCTGAGTTTTTTTGGTATAATTTTGGTGCAATAAGTAATCAATATAAAAAATTAGAAAAGGGTATGCCTAAGCAGAAGACTCAGATATTTTATATCCATGGCGGGATGACTTTTAAAAATAGAAAGGATTATTTGCATTTCTTAAAAACAAGAGAAATAAAATTAAATAAAAAAGCGAGATGGAGTTACGATTTTCTAGATAAAACACTTAGTAAAAAATTCCAGATTATTAGGCCAAGAATGCCTTTAGGAGATAACGCCAAATATTTTGACTGGAAAATACACTTTGAAAGATTTTTTCCTAAGTTAGAGAATAATATTATCCTGATAGGTGAATCATTAGGTGGCATATTTTTAGCCAAGTATTTGTCAGAAAATAAGTTTCCAAGAAAAATATTATCAACTTATCTTGTTTGCGCTCCATTTGATAACACTTTGCCTGGTGACGATTTAGTCGGAGGCTTTAAACTAAGATCAGATTTATCGCTGCTAGAAAAAAATTCCAAAAATCTCTACTTACTATTTTCTAAAAATGATGGCGTTGTTCCAGTTTCTCATGCTAAAAAATATGCTACTAAACTAAGGAACTCAAATATTATTATCTATAAGCACATCAAGGGACACTTTGAAATATCTAGATTTTCAGAGATTGTATCTATGATTAAAGCGGATTTTAAAAATAAATAGCATTTTTCTTTTTGCTATTAAAAAGACACCTCGCGGTGTCTTTTTTGGTGTTTAAGTTGTGGATAAGTCTATAATACTGTTGTAGCTGACACCTTATCTCCAGTTTGCGGTCGCATAACTCTCACTCCTTGGGTGGCACGACCGAGAGCAGGGATGCTTTTGAGCGGAATGCGAATGATTTGGCCTTTTTCGGAAGTGAGGATCAGGTCTGCATCGAGATTATCAACGTTGATTATGTTGGCACCGACTAATTTTCCGGTCTTGGAAGTAACGGAAGCGGTTTTGATTCCTGAGCCGCCACGTTTTTGAATTTTGTAATATTTTATTTCCGATCGTTTTCCATAACCATTTTCTGTGATGACCAGGAGTTGATTACCCTTTTGGCCTTTGAAAAGCACATCCATTCCCACAACAAGATCATCTTTTTTCAGCTTGATGCCACGCACTCCGGTAGCGGATCGTCCCATTGAACGAACATCGCTTTCCTTGAAATGAATAGCTTGGCCAAGGGATGTGGAAACAACTACTTCGTCCGTGCCTGTTGTGGCGCTAACCCAGCGAAGAGCATCGCCCTTGTCGAGTTTGATAGCGATGAGTCCGGAGCGACGAACGTTTTCAAATTCTTCCAGAGTAGTTTTTTTGACTGTACCCATTTCTGTCGCCATAAAGAGATATTTATAGTTATCATCTTTATTAAAGGCAATGATAGCGGTGACTTTTTCTTCACCGGAAAGTTGCAGGAAATTAACAATGGATTGCCCTTTGGAAATTCTGGATGATTCCGGGATTTCATAGGCCTTGGTTTGGAAAACTTTTCCGCTGTTAGTAAAGAATAATAAGTTGTCGTGAGCCATGACGCCCAGTAGTTTTTCGATTTCATCGCCTTCCTTTGTTGTGGCGCCGATCACGCCTTTCCCGCCGCGCTTTTGGACCTTATAGACCGTTGGGTTCATCCGTTTGATGTAGCCTTCTTTGGAAATCGTGATGATCGCTTCTTCATTAGGAACCAAATCTTCTTGTTTAAATTCTGAAACGCCGGATTTGATGATGCGGGTCTTGCGTTCGTCGCCGTATTTTTCTTTGACACGATCAAGCTCACTTTTCACTAGTCCAAGAATTTTCTTTTCGCTTTTGAGGATAGCTTCGAGTTCAGCGATCAGGCGCAGTTTTTCCGCTAGTTCGTCTTCAATTTTCTTTCTTTCAAGGCCGGCGAGAGTTTGCAGGCGCATTTCCAAAATAGCGGTAGTTTGTCGGTCGGAGAATTTGAATTTTTTCATCAAATTCACATGGGCTTCTTCTTTGGTTTTGGATTTTCTGATGGTTTCAATGACGGCGTCAATGTGATCAAGGGCTTTCTTGAGCCCTTCGAGAATATGAGCGCGATCCCTGGCTTTTTCGAGGTCAAATCTGGTGCGGCGAGTGATGACTTCTTTTCGGTGGATAATGTAATATTCAAAAATTGATTTCAAATTAAGCACCGTTGGTTCAATGCCATTGACCAGCGCTAGCATATTGACATTGAAATTCTTTTGGAGGTCAGTTAGATCATAGAGTTTGTTGAGCACTTTTTGCGGATAGGCGTCTTTTTTGAGTTCAATAACGAGTCTCACGCCGTCTTTGTCGGACTCGTCGCGGATATCGCGAATGCCAACAATTTTTCCTTCTTTGACAAGATCAGCCATTCTTTCGATCATGGTGGATTTGTTGGTGGCGTAGGTCATTTCCGTCACAATAATTTGAAAAGCGCCAGCTTTTGTTTCATTAATTTCCGCTTTGGCGCGAGTGAGGATTTTTCCGCGGCCGGTTTTATAGGCTTCGACGATGTCTTTTTTGTTGTAGATTATGCCGCCAGTGGGAAAATCCGGGCCTTTCACGAATTCACAAAGATCTTCCACTGTCGCATCCGGATTGTCAATTAAGTGATCAACGCCTTCAATCAGTTCGGTAATATTGTGTGGCGGGATGTTTGTTGCCATACCAACGGCGATTCCCATTGAGCCATTGAGCAGTAGTTGGGGCAGATTAGCGGGAAGGACGGAGGGTTCTTTGTGTTGGCCGTCGAAATTAGGCACAAAATCAACCGTGTTTTTTTCAATGTCTGTGAGCATTTCTTCGGCAATCGAAGAAAGTTTGGCCTCGGTGTAGCGATAAGCCGCTGCACTGTCCCCATCCATTGAACCAAAATTTCCCTGGCCTTTGACCAGGGGATAGCGCAGGGAAAAATCTTGGGCCATTCTGACCATCGAATCATAGACTGCCACGTCTCCATGTGGGTGATATTTTCCTAAGACCTCTCCAACCACAGTGGCGGATTTTCTAAATTTTGCATTAGCGCGAAGTCCCGTGTTCCACATTGAGTAGAGAATGCGCCTGTGCACCGGCTTCATACCGTCTCTGACATCAGGCAGGGCGCGTGAGACGATGACGCTCATGGCATAATCCAGGTAGGATTGTTGGATTTCTTCGGTTATTTCTCTCTCTTGGATATTTTCCAGTTCAATTTTCATTTCCATATTAGTTTTTTCCGCTGATTAGCGGATTGGTTATTGCTTGGGTAATGGGGTTTTATTATTGATATTATTAGGCAGGGGCATGTTTCTATCAGGCAGGGTATTACTGCTGTTTACTGGAGGCGTATCAGAGGTGCTTGTTTTTGGATCTTTTTGTAATATTTGGTCATCTTGAGGACTAGTCTGTGTGGGCGCAGGGGAGGTTTTCGGGACACTATTATTCAAATCATCGAGAGATTTCTTGATATCAGTTGTGGCGTCTTTTAGGGATTTTTTTTGCGTATCGATATTTTCGAAAACATTTTGTTGTTTTGTTGTATCAGCTTTTCTGATTGTGTCTGTTAGGGAAAATATCCAAAGCAGTATGATGAAAAACATTGAAATTGCCACAGCTCCGTAGGTGTAGCGCAATCGAATATGTTCCGGTTTTCGTCGGATTTCTTCCAATTTTCTTTGGATGTTCATTGTATTTTGGCCTATTCAATACCCATTACCACAATTTCCATATTTTTTCCTTCCAAATCTTTGCTTTTCAGGTTTAGTTTTGATGGTCTTTCTTTGATGCAATAGCCCATTTCGAGGCAAAATTTGCTTTCATCCTCAATATCAACCGTTGTTCCTTTCAGCTTGAAATGCATGGGGATTATGATATTTGGCTCGATTTTTTTGATTGTTTCAATGGCTTTTTTGTGGTCAATAGTGTATTTTCCGCCAATTGGAACAAAAAGAACATTTATTGTGCCAATTTTTTCCAGCTGTTTTTCCGAAAGATCGGTTCCAAGGTCGCCAAGATGGCAAAGCTTAATTTCTTCTCCGTCGATAATAAAGATTGTATTTGAGCCATGCTTTGCACCTTGAGCATCATCATGAAAAGAGGGAATGCCGATTATATTGACACCTTTAACTGAATATTCTCCCGGTAAGTCGATAACTCGAGGGTCACCTTTTAGGGCTTCAATATTATTATGATCATGGTGGTCATGGGAAACTAAAACAAAATCGGCTTGTCCTTGGGGTGGGCGAAGGCCAACGGACTTATCAAAAGGATCAATGAAGAAAACCACCTCATTTTGTCCTCGCCCGGCTGGCTTTAGGGATATCTTAAAGCAGGAGTGACCATAATATTGGATGTTCATAGTTTTTTTGGCTAAAAATTAATAGCTAATTTTGTAGAAAACGCGGAAATTCTAGACCTTACTTAGATATATTAGCATAGGAAAAAAGGGCTGTCGAGATGGATGTGGGCGGATTCAAAACCCATTGCACCACTTTACCCAAAACCCATGGTATGCTTACCAGTTAACTTTTAAGGGTAGCAAAGTGGCTTATGCAAAGAATAAC
>JAYSLY010000008.1:0-8065 GCA_043725085.1 bacterium | reverse complement strand
CTGCGGACTCTGGAATTACCATCTCACTGCGAAGTGATAATTCAAGAATCTCCAGGGAGGTTCTAATTTTAGAAAGTTTTATTAAGCAACAGGTCTATTTTTTTATTTTAAAAAAAATCCTAACTACCTTATTTTACCACAAATACATATCTAACGCAAACTAAATTATTTCACTTGCATTTTCCGCAACTCGGAAATCTCATCGCGAATGATGGCCGCACGCTCAAATTCCAAATTTCTGGCGGCGTCTTTCATTTCCCGTTCGCGCAATTTCACGTATCCCGCGATATCCTCCAGCGTTTCGATTTGCGAAAAATCCTGTGTCAATCTCGGATTGATTTCATGGTCAACAATTGAGATAATTTTTTTCTTGATCGTTCTTGGCGTGATTTTATGTTTTTTGTTATACGCCAACTGCAAATCTCGCCGCCGATTTGTTTCAGAAATCGCCCGTTTCATTGAACCGGTCATCTGATCGGCATAGAAAACAACTTTTCCATTGACGTTTCTGGCGGCGCGCCCGATTGTCTGAATGAGTGATGTTTCAGAGCGCAAAAAGCCTTCTTTGTCGGCATCCAAAATGGCAACAAGTGCCACTTCGGGAAGATCCAAACCTTCACGCAAAAGATTCACGCCGACAAGCACATCAAATTCGCCGCGCCGCAGTTTTTCCAAAATACGCACGCGATCCAATGTGTCCACGCCGGAGTGCAAATATTCTGCCTTCACCCCGCTTTCTTTCAAGAAATCAGAAAGGTCTTCGGCCATCTTTTTAGTGAGCGTGGTCACAAGCACGCGATTTTTCCCAGCAACGGTTTTTTCAATCTCGCGCGCCACATCTTTCACTTGTCCCTTAGCGGGGCGAATAATAATTTCCGGATCAATGAGGCCGGTTGGGCGGATGACTTGTTCGATTATTCCACCACCATACGCCTCCTCGCCCTCAGGGAGAGGACCTGCCCGAAATGCAATCGTTGCAGGCGGGTGTCTCGTACTCGAGACAGGTGAGGGAAAGGGTTTTGTTAATAAAGAGGGATTTGCCAATAACGCTGGTCTATTATCAGAAGTTTCCTCTCTCATCCGGCCTTCGGCCACCTTCTCTCTAATGGAGAAGGGATTTTCTTTTGATCTTTCCAATTCATATTTCCCTGGCGTGGCTGAAACAAAAATCGTTTGATTGGTTTTTTGTTCAAATTCTTGAAATTTGAGCGGCCGATTGTCAAAAGCACTGGGCAGGCGAAAGCCATTGTCAATCAAATTAACTTTTCTCGCTCTATCGCCATTATACATTCCATTTAGTTGCGAAATGGTCACATGCGATTCGTCAATCACGGTGAGAAAATCTTTAGGAAAATAGTCAATCAGCGTGTAGGGCGCTTCGCCACTTTCGCGTCCGGTCAGGTAGAGCGAATAATTTTCAATCCCGTTGCAATAGCCGACTTCACGCATCATCTCGATATCTTGCTTGGTGCGACGCCAGATTCTTTCCGCTTCCAAAATTTTTCCCTGCGCGCGAAAAAAATCTCTCTGCGACTCCAACTCTTTTTCGATTTTTGAAAGAGACGCTTCCATGATCGCCTCGGGCACAACAAAATGTTTGGCCGGATAGACTAAGGTTTTTTCAAGATCAGCCAGTTTTTCTCCGCTCACAAAATCATATTCAAAAATTTTTTTGACCACACCGCCCGACATTTCAATTCGTGTCACAATTTCCCGCGCCGGCGGCATAATTTCCAATGTCTCTCCGGTCAAGCGAAATTTTCCGCGCGCCAAAATATCGCTGCGCAGATATTGCATGTCGATTAATCGCCGCACGATTTCATTGCGTCCCATTCCAGCAGAAGCTAAGCTTCGGGAGGAATCCCGAAGCTTAGCTTCTGTCTGCACTTTTAGCTCCAGCATCGTATCACGATAATAGTCCGGGCTGCCCAAGCCATAGATGCAAGACACGGAGGCGCAAATGATCACATCTTTGCGGCTCATGAGCGCCGCCGTGGCGGCGTGGCGCAAACGATCAATTTCTTCGTTGATCTGCGATTCTTTTTCGATGTAGGTGTCAGTTGAAGCGATGTAGGCTTCCGGCTGGAAATAGTCATAGTAGGAAACGAAATATTCCACTGCACTTTTGGGAAAGAAAGTGCGAAACTCTTGCGCCAACTGCGCCGCCAACGTTTTGTTTGGCGCAATCACCAATGTCGGCTTTTGCACTTTTTCAATCACGTTGGCAATCGTGAAAGTTTTTCCCGAACCCGTCACACCCAAAAGCGTCTGGGATTTTTTGCCAGCTTCAATACCCTCCGAAAGTTTTTCTATCGCCTGTGGTTGATCGCCTTCGGGTTTGAATTTGGATGAAATTTTGAAGATGTTTTCGGGCATTTGAGATTTGCATTTTAATTTCTAGAGGTATTTTTCTAATTTCCTCACCTTCATCTCTTTTACCAAACTAGAAATTCTGACCACGTCATCTTTATGCACAACAACGATGGCGTCTTTGGTGTTCACGACTACCATACCTTTGAGACCGACAGTCGTCACGACTTTGCCGGGTTCGAAATTATAGACAAGACTATCTTTTGTTTCAAAATCAACTACATTGCCCTTCGTCACATTGGAATCACTGCTTTTTTCCAAGGCTTCTTTCAATGCATAGAGCGTACCCGGATCGCTCCAGCCCATGTTGGTTTTGAGAATCACCGCGCTCGAAAGGTCAACTTTTTCAATAATGGCATTGTCAAAAGACAACTTTTCACAAGTTTCATATTTTCCTTTCGTCACGCATTTGAAAATTTCCGGTGCCAGTTTTTTGTAGCAATTATGCAAAAATTCCACTGAGGTGATGAAATAGCCCGGGTTCCAATAATATTCTCCCGACTTAAACATCCGATCACAAAGAGCTTTTTCCGGCTTATACTTCCAACCTTCAAAACCAAAATAATCACGCTTGCCGATTTCACCTTTTTGCTCGCCCACTTTCATCCAGCCCAAATTATTATTGGCAAAACGAGGACGCTCAGCGATAAAAACAAAGCGATTCGCTTCTTGCTCAATCAATTTTTCGCCCGCTTTCAGGGCCTTAGTAAACTCGCCAACTCTGTCCATCAAATGATCCGCCCAAACGATTGCCATCGGACCGCTGTGTCCCATTTTTACCAGCTGATTGACGGCAAAGCAAACTGCCGGACCATTATCCCTCCTAGCCGGTTCGAGGAAAATATTCGCTTTTGGCAATTCGGGAAGTTGCTTACGAATCATTTTCTGATAGGCCGGCATGGTTTGGATAAAAATATTTTTCGCTCCAAAAGCGGGAGCTACTCGAGCATAGGCTAATTGCAACGTGGATTTTCCATTAAAAATTTTATCAAACTGCTTTGGCGAATTTTCTCGCGATAATGGCCACATTCTCGTGCCAACTCCTCCGGCTGAGATAACTATTTTCATACTGTTTTTTTAGTTTAGTTATGCGCTACCCTTCAATTAAACCATATCACCCAAAAAAACAAAAGATGACCATTTTTGACCAGGACAATTTTGGCTATTTCAAGCCAAAAAACAGCCAGAAATGGCCTTTTTGCACTTGACGAAAGAACGCCAGCATGCTAATCTCAAGTGAGTTATTGGTCAGAATTTTTAACTTTTGAAATTCAAAAAAATGCTAAAAATAATTAACATTGCGGAAATTGTCGTTGCTATCGCGCTTATCGTTTCCATTCTTTTGCAAAACAGAGGCGCGGGACTCTCGGGAACATTCGGCGGCGGATTTGAAGGCTACTACACACGGCGCGGTTTTGAAAGATTTTTGGTCTATTTCTCCATTTTTCTCTCCACGACTTTTGTGATCCTCGCTATTATTAATTTGATTTTGTCTAACAAGTTAAATTAAATATATTAGTAATCTAACCGAAAATTATAAGCGGTTCTCACTACAAGGCTTTGTCAAGCTCTATCGGGTCAGCAATTTCAAAGAAAAAATTCTCCTTTCTTTTTTGGTTTTACTTTTCATTTCTTCTTTAGGTTATTGGGGAATTTCTTCTTACTATTCCCACACTAATGCGATTCCTAGTTATGGCAGCGAATACATTGAAGGCAGCGTGGGACAACCGCAACATATCAATCCTCTACTTAGCGCCTCTAATGACGTTGATGCTGATATTTCCAAAATCATTTACAACGGCCTTTTGAAATATGACGGAAAAGGCAAGCTCATTCCGGATCTTGCGGAAAGCTATGAGATTAGTGATGACAAAACCACTTACACTTTCCATTTGAAAAAAAATGTCACTTGGCACGATGGCGCGAGCTTTTCCGCGCGGGATGTTATTTTTACTTTTAACCTGATCACCGACCCCGCTTACAAAAGTCCCTTGCGTTCAAATTGGCAAGGCGTGAGCGCTAATCTCGTCGATGATTCCACTGTCACTTTTATTACCAGCCCCTATGCCGGTTTTCTTAATAATGCGACATTTGGAATTTTGCCCCAACATATTTGGGATTCCATAAAACCGGATAATTTTCCTTTGGCACAGCTAAACCTTGAACCGATTGGTACCGGCCCCTTCAAGTACAACGCTTTTCAAAAAGATTCTAAGGGCAACATTCTTTCCTACAAACTCGTCGCTAATCCAAACTATTTTGAAGGCAAGCCCTATCTTTCCAAGGTGACTTTTAACTTCTATACCGACGAGGCTTCCGCGCTCGACGCCTACAACCGCAAAGAAATTATGGGCATGAGCAATATCTCTTCGCAAAAAATTGCCGAGATCAAAAATCAAAAAAGCTCTCTCGAGCATTCTTTTTCTATCCCTCGCTATTCCGCGGTTTTTTTTAATCAAACAAAAAGCTTTCCCCTGACTGATGACAAGATAAGAGAGGCTCTGAACTTGGCGACTGACCGAGAAGATTTGATCAAAATCGTGCTAAGCGGAAAAGGCACTCCCGTCTATTCGCCAATTCTGCCAGGCATGCTAGGATATTCTCCAGATTTGGGAAAAGTAAGTTATGATCCGGAAAAAGCCAAGCAAATTCTTGATGACGCCGGCTGGAAAATGTCAAGCGACAATGTTCGCAAAAAAAATGATAAGACTTTGGAAATAAATATTGTCACGACTGATTGGGATGAATTTTTCAAAAGTGCAGAAGTTTTGAAAACCCAGTGGGCTAAAATTGGCGCGAAAGTCAACATCAGCAGTCTCTCTGTTTCTGACATCCAACAAAACTATATCCGTCCAAGGGAATATGAAGCTTTGCTTTTTGGACAAGTCATGGGCGCCGACCCTGATCCATATTCTTTCTGGCACTCAGCGCAAAAGAAAGATCCCGGGCTAAACCTCGCGCTTTTTGGCGACAACACAACAGACAAATTAATCGAAGATGCTCGCGTTGAATTTGATCAAAACAAACGGGCCGATCTCTACGCGCAATTCCAGCAAAAATTAGTACCCGAAGTTCCGGCTATTTTCCTTTGCTCTCCGGAATACATCTACCCGGTAAACAAAAGCGTCCAAGGCATCACAGCCCAAAGCATCTCTTCTCCGTCTGAACGCTTTTCTAATATTGATAAATGGTATATCAATACGAAGAGGGTTTGGAAATAACTATTAAAAATAAACAAATGGAAAACAACTTTGAATTTGTTCCTAAGCACTACGCTACGCGCGAACACGCAAAAATGCAAGACGTCCTAATGGATCCTAACGGCATCGGTCCTGCCATCCACTACTACATGATCCGCGGTGGAATTGAGCAAAAAAACATCACCGTTTGGGAACCGGGCACAATTTCAGGAGAATATATCAAGACCTACGGGCACTATCACATCGGACAACTGGACGAAACCTATAATATTCTTTTTGGCGAAGGCATCGCACTTTTGCAAAAGCTATCGACCGATGAAAATGGCGAGATGATTGCCGACTCAGTCGAAGACTTTCAAGCAATCATCACAAAACCGGGGCAAGAAATCTATATGCCGCCAAGTTATGGCCATCTTTTAGCCAACACCGGCAAAACCTATTTTGTCACCGCTGACACCAGCCCGGTTAATTTTGATGAAAAAAATCCCACCAGTTTTCCCGGACACGCCGATTACGAACTGGTCAAAAAAATGCGTGGCTTCGCCTACTACGTCGTCGAACACGATGGCAAACCAGCCTTGAAAAAAAATCCGCTTTATCGAGAAATCTTGAAAGAAGATTTGGGCGGACTGCCGGTGATTGAATAAAAAAATAATTTCAAAAATATGCCTGATACCAGCGAAGAAAAAATTAACGAGCGTCCGTGGGGAAGATATGACATAATGTCCGTTCCTAAAAATTATCAATTCAAAATACTAACAGTCTATCCCGGCGGAATCTTGAGTCTACAGTCACACCGGCATCGCGCGGAACATTGGATCGTCCTGCGTGGAACAGCGAAAGTCACCAACGGAGAAAGCGTAAAGATTTTAAATGAGAACGAGAGCGTTTTTATTCCGATTGGCAATGTCCATCGCTTAGAAAATCCAGGCAAAACACTTTTGGAAATAGTCGAGGTGCAAGTCGGCAACTATTTAGAGGAAGATGATATCATTCGCTATGAAGATAACTATAACCGCAAAGTGGAAAATCCCGCCCCGACAAGACCGATGATAGAATCAAATAAAGCTGCGCTCTAGCTGAAACCAAAAGCCACACTACTGATCTGTACCCCAAAAAGTAGACACGAAAGTGTCTGCTTTTTTTGTGTCTAAGTTTTAGGTATAATTAACAAAAAACATATGAGTAAAAGAATTTTTACCCAGGAGCAAATCAAAGAGTTACTAAGCAATGAAAATGTGGCTAAATGTAGTGAACGATCGATTACATACAGTAAAGCTTTTAAAGTTAAGGCGATTAGCCAGTACGCAACAGGATCGACCTCGAGAGAGATATTTGAAGTTGCCGGATTCAGCTTGGAATTGATTGGCCATGATATGCCCAAGGATACATTGAAACGCTGGAACAAAATTCATAAAACAAAGGGGGCGGCTGGGTTAACCATAGAAGCCAGAGGGCGTGGCGGTGGCCGACCAAAAATGAAAGACGCGACTGATGCCGACAAAATCAAGCGCTTGGAAGCCGAGGTGGCCTATCTCAAAGTTGAAAACGATTTTTTAGCCAAACTCCGGGCCAAGCGCAGGGAGTAAAACTCAGGCCAAATCAAAAATACAAACTAATTAAACAATTAAATTGGGATGTGGGAATGCTCTGTGAAATTGCCAAGGTATCGCGGAGCGGGTACTACAAGTGGCGCAGACGCGCGGGTGAAGAGGAATGGGATCGAGCTGATTATCTAATTGTTAAAGAAGTTTTTGATAAAGGAAAGCGAAAGTGGGGCTTTCGAACGGTGCAAATGAAACTCCTAGAAAAGAGTATTATCATGAACCACAAAAAAATTATTAGGCTCATGAAAAAATATCAACTCTTCACTAAAATCAGAAGGGTTAATCCGTATAAATCAATTATGAAAAAATCATTAGAACATCGCACTTGTGAAAACAAGTTGGACAGGAAATTTCAACAAAATATTCCTTTCAAGGTACTGAGCACTGATATCACGTATCTGCCGTTTAATCATAGATTTGCTTACCTATCCGTTATTAAAGACATTGCCAGTCGAGAGGTTGTTGGTTGGAATATGACCCCGCATTTAGGGATGGAGCTCGTTCTGGACACGGTCAAAAACATGCAGAGTAATTTTGCATTATTCAAGGACGCGATGATTCATTCCGATCAAGGCTTTCACTACACCAACCCCCAATACATCAAGAAGCTCAAAGATTTGAATCTGCTCCAGTCGATGTCCCGCAAGGGTAACTGCATTGATAATGCGCCGATTGAATCATTCTTTGGACATTTGAAAGACGATGTGGATTACAAGGATTGTAAAACATTTGAGGAGTTGCATTTACGTATCAAGGAATATATGGAATACTACAACGACGAACGGCCACAATGGAATTTAAAAAAGATGACTCCTGTCGGATACAGAAATCATCTTTTAACTCGCGTTTAAGTTTTCTATTTGTGTCTACTTTAAAGGGTACACTTCA
>JAYSLY010000007.1:0-65534 GCA_043725085.1 bacterium | reverse complement strand
CCCAAAAAATTCAAGCACCAAAAAAGCGGGGAAATCTTTTTTTCCAAAAGAACATCCATAAATTTTGTCATTTTCTTCATAGCCTAAGCATACCAAACCAAACAAAAAAAATAAAGTCGCAAGTCCTTCACAGATTGATAGTTATTATGGTATAATTTTATTGTATGAAAATAAAAAATATTAGCCTCTCTTTTTTCGTTCTCGCGAGCTTACTTGTTTTGAGTTTCGCTTTTTATGTGCGCGCCGAAAATACTTCCGCTGGAACTAAGAGCATTTTTTTGGACAGCGACCAAGACGGCCTTTCCGATGAAGAAGAAAAAATTTATGGTACGGATCCGCACAATCCTGACACAGACGGCGATGGCTATTCCGATGGAGCCGAAGTGAGGAGTGGCTATGACCCCTTGAAAAAAGCGCCGGGAGACAAGTTGCCGGGATTTACCGGAACAAGAACGACAAGCGATCCAAATAGCGCAGTGCTCGGCGACGCTTCACAAAAAAATCTCACCACCGATATTGCTCAAAAAATAAATGACCTCGCCGTAAAATCAACTACGGACAACAAGCAAGTCTCTCTTGATGACGTGCAAACATTAGTTGATCAGACAATGACCCCGAGCACCATTTCTGACAATGATCTTCCTGAGGTTAATGAAAAAGATATCAAGATAAAAAAACAAAATTACGGAAATCTCAGTGCCGACAAAGCTAAGGCTAAGAAAAAAGAAGATTGCCTCGACTATCTCTCCGCCATGGCCTACATCCTCACCAGCAATTCTCCCCAACCAATCACAAAAATCCCCGACGCGACCAAGCTGTTTTCCACGCTCACAAGCACAATCACCACCGCCATAACAACACAGAGCGCTTCCGGTTTGCAAGACCTGATGACCGGTCAAAAGAAAGTGGTCGAGCAGTTGCGTGCGGTTGAAGTGCCCCAGGATCTGGTTTCCATCCACATTAAAGCTCTGCGTTTTTCCATGTATTCCGAAAACTTGGGCAATCTTTTGCAATCTAACCCAGAAGATCCGATGGGCTCAATCGCCAATCTTTCAAAAATACAAGGATTTATCACCGCTCTTTCTGATTTTTCCATTGAAGCTGAAAGTAAAATTTCCGAATATGGCCTAACCTACGATGCAACGGTCCAGAAAAAACTGGAGGGTTTCGGCATTGACGCGCCAAAAAGTTCAGATGAATTGAACTCTTTGCTAAATGCCGCTACTACCACAACAAGCGCAACAACTGACACGACAACAAATCCGTAGAGACGAGGCAGTGCCTCGTCTAGGTATCGTTGGTTTACACCTTGTTCATTATTTTCTAGTCGAGGCAATGCCTCGCCTCTACAAAAAACATGAAACCCATGCCAGAAAATCCAAAAAAACAAAAATTTTCTTTTTGCAAAAAAATTTTTTTTGTCCTACTTTTTGCACTATCTTTTTCCTGCTTTCCAATTTTCACAAAACCGGCAAACGCCTGGCTAGAGCCGATGGCGGCAGTAATGAAGCAAGGCATGGAAGAAATTTCCGCTCAAATTAAAGGCATGATTATGGGTTCCTTGAAACAAGCGGCCATCAAAATGCTTTCCAAACAAATGGACAGGTTTATTTCCGGCACAACCTCAAATGGCGCCAGATTCATCACTAACTGGCAAGACTATCTGATTGACAACCCAACCAGAAATGCTCAACGCTATGCCAATGACTACATCAGTCGAGCAATGTCCGGGCGTGGCAGTGCGAGCTACAAAAAAGCCTCCAATTCAGTTTTGGGCGCCAGCACGGTTGCCGGAGAAGGTTTTGGCAAAGAAGCGGTTTTGGGAGACGCAACCGATCTTTATGCCGATGAATCAAGCTACCAACAAAGACTCAGTGACATGCTCCAAATCAAAGTCATCGATCCGCCGGAATGGCAAGCCTACGCTGGTGATCCAGGCGAACTGTTCACACTCCCCGAAGGACTAACCAGTCCGACTGTTGCCATGATAAATAATTACGCGGACTACATAGACAACGGAGAGCCAACCGCTGTTAAAGAGAAAGTTGACCAAATATACCAAGATAATCTAAAGCAAGAACAAACTGTTGCCACCACAGAAGCTACTTCCAATTCGGGCTTTATTAGTGAAAAGGTCAATGGGATAGTGGAAAAACCGGGCATCCTTTTTGAACAAATGCAAGCGAATGTTGATAACTTGCCTAATTTGGCAATGTCTAGCGCAACAAGTATTGGAGAGCTAGTCGCCGCTACTGTTTCTAAGGCAATTTCCGGCGCAATAAGTAAAACTGTTTCCGGAGTGGAAAATGCGGTGAACCGCGAGGTAAACAAGGTTACCGACAAAGCGGTTCAACAAGTCAATAAAAAGGTTAATGCCTACGGCCCGGGAGCATTGTATAAAAAATAATGGACGACATACTTCGACTTATTCTAAAACTTGACGGTGCGCTACTTTACTCAGCCGATAACCTTTTCAAATGGATTATCGTGCCATCACACATGACCGCTGTCATGGACAACCCGACCGTCTACACGATGTGGCGTTTTGTGCGTGATTTTTTCAACACAACTCTTATCATGATTTTGCTGTTTTCCGCTTTTGCCACAATTTTTCAAGCCAGCACGAACTATAACTATAAAAAGGTCTTGATCAATCTGATTATTATGGCTCTTTTGGTCAATTTCAGTTACCCCATTGCCCGTTTCATCATCGACATGTCCAACATTTTCATGTATGGCTTTCTCAATCAACTTGGCGGAGATGGCTCATTTTGGAATATTGTTGAAAAAAGTGGCATACTTGGCATAATCAATGGAGCCGAAGGGAAAACAGCAGACTCCTATTTTCTCCTCGCCGCTGTTATCTTCACCTTCATGTTTGCCATCACCATGCTCACAATTGCCGTTCTTTTGGTGATTAGAACAATCGCCCTGACTATTTTCATCATCTTCTCTCCGATTGCTTTTTTGGGCTCAACTCTACCCGGCACAGACCTGGCAAACGCCGCCAGTGGCTGGTGGAAAGAATTTATGAAATATTGTTTTGCCGGACCGATTATGATTTTTATGCTGGTTTTGGCTAATCGCATGATGATAGCCGTAGCCGATTCCGCCGGTGGCCTGAAACTATCCGCCGATGGAGGCACCTTGAGCAGCTCAGTTTCATCCATTTCTTTTTTTGTTCTCCCGCTGGTTATCCTTTGGATCGGCATCGAAAGAGCCCAAAGCTCCGGCATCGCCGGAGCCAGTATGGTAGTGGGGCAGGGAACAAAGATGATGAAGTGGGTTGGAAATGCACCGCATAGGACTGCTTGGTGGGCCGCTAAAAAAACTGGCGTACCAGGAGGAATCCAGCAAAAATGGACTAATTGGAAAAAAAGTGGACTGCTTGGATCAGACAGACAAGCTGAAAGAGAAGCTCGTATTGCCGGAAGTGGTCCATTCGCAGTGCCAAATGTCATTGACCAGACTCAACTAAAAAGAATCAAGGAGACAAAAGAAAGACTTAATATTGATAATACTTCTGAGGCTGATTTAAGAAGAATCGCAGCAAATGGAACGCAATACGAAAGAGCAGCTGCCATTCAGCGCTTAGCTGAGCTTGGAGCGACCACACAAAATGATTTAAATAACGTTAGAGCTGCTTTTGGAGAAACTAGCCAGGTGTTTATGCAATTAGTCAATAAAGTCAAGACCTACGATCCAGTTGCGGCTTTTTCTCACATAACAGACCCTGCGCGCTGGCAAGAAATGATGCAAAGTCATATGAGGAGTAACCAATTCGACGCAAAAAAACTCAGTGCCAACACACTAGGAAACACAAATTTTATGCAAATGGCCTTTCAAGAACAAGCTATTTCAAACAAAGATCTTGAAGATCTTAGAGGCAAAAGCGTTGCACATGGAAACAATATTGACGCCTCTCTAGCAGCTATTGCTGGAAATTTTGCCAATCTTAATGCAGCTGATCCAAATCTCTCTCCTGAACAACTTAGAATAAATAGAAATGTCCAAATGGCCCATTTTGCCCAAATTGGCGGATTCCACGGATCAATAACTGGTGACCAAGATTCGAGAACACAAATAATAAGTCGCTTAGACAAGGATACGGCAAAAAGAATGAGCACAAACACAATAACAAACTACGCTGATGATATTGCCAATAACATAAGAACGAACAGATACAAAAATATTGTCTTAAACATGGATGATGAAGCCGCACAAAGAGAGTTAAATCATCAAATGCAAAACACGCAACAAAATAGTCCAACAGCACAAAATATTTCTCGCCTAGCAGGCAGAGACCATGATCTAATGCATATTCACAATTAAAAGCACCCTTTGTTATGAGCTATTTAGAAAAAAGAAATAAATTACCAAATACACTGAGAGAATTTATTATATCTGATGCGCCACGATATGAAATTGAAAAGACCTGTTTTATCTATGGATTAAGCGAAGAAGTAATAAAAACATTATC
Source organism: bacterium (assembly GCA_043725085.1). Lineage (GTDB taxonomy): Bacteria > Patescibacteriota > Minisyncoccia > Moranbacterales > UBA2206 > UBA9630. Next base: position 61,054 of record JAYSLY010000007.1, on the reverse strand, counting down.
CTACCCAATCGCACTCATTTTTATCGGCGAATTAAAACTAAAGGATTACCCTGCGATAATCGCCAAGGATCTAAAACAACCAGAACAGGTTATTTTTGGCATTGCCTATGAAATAAACCAACGAATTTTTGCCCGTTTTCCTGATTTTTTCAAAGATTCACTAAGCTTACTGGAAGAATGGTCCAACAAGAAATCCAACCCACTGATTTCCGAAAGCGAGGCCTGGAAAAAAGTTTTAGAGCTAGAGCCATGGATTTTAGAAGAAGAAAGAGAGAAAATAAAAGAAAAAAGAGCAGAAGATGAAATAATAAGAAAACAGCAATCTCAATTGGAAAATATGCCAATCGAACTTGCCTTAGAAAAATATCCTGAACTAGGCGAGCAGCTCATCACTTCAAATCACATCAAACTCAAGGTTTTCCCCGAACCGGTGCGTCCGTCAATCAAAAACTGGCTTTCTGACTACACTTTCACCGTTGGCATCAGCAATCATGATCCGATTGTACGCGGAAACTATCTTTTCAAAAGTGAAAATGGCCGACCGCTTTCCAGTCAAGACCGCGAAAAACTAACTGCCATTCTCAAATCATTTGAAGAAAAAACACCAATCTCAATCAACGGTAACACCAAGCAAGTTGTTTTTGCCGCACCGGAAAAAAGAGAAATTCCGCAAAGACCAACAATGAATCCAGGTGCCACTCGCAATAATTTCGAGCCGGCAGAAATCCAAAGAGGCCAAGGAAACTACCCAACAAGACAAACCATTTCGGGAGGCCAGCAAAGATTTCAAACTGACGAGGAAAGAATTGCCGCCTGGAGAAGAGATTTGCCCCAAAAAGAAGCCTTGAGAAATGGAAACACGGCAGAGAATATTAAATTTTCATCACCCCAAACATTCTCCACGGAAAAATCACCGGAAATTCCAAAGCCGCTTCAAAAAAATTATCCCGCTCCCACGCCAATTGCCAGAATTAATTATTCCACCCCAAGACCAATGCCAAAAAATGTGGTAGACTTAAAGAACAATGACCAATTTTAAATTTGAAATTTTAAATCAATATCAAAATTTAAATTATTAAATGACAAAAAATTCGGAAAAGTATGATTTAGAGTCCAGAACTCTGAAGTTTAGTGAAGAGGTAATTGTTTTTATTAAAAAATTAAGCAGAGACATCACAAACACTCCACTGATGAGCCAACTGGTTCGTTCTGCGACCAGCATAGGCGCGAATTACTGCGAAGCTAACGGAGCAAGCTCAAAAAAGGATTTCCACAATAAGATCTATATCTGCAAAAAGGAGTGCAAAGAAACAAAATATTGGCTAGAACTCCTTGCAAAATCCAATCCTGAACACAAAGAAGAAGGCAGAAAACTCTGGAAAGAAGCACAAGAACTAACATTGATATTTTCAAAAATAGCCCTGACACTGAAAGAAAACAAAGAAACCCAATAGACACAGTTTTAAATTTAGAAATTAAAATTTCATTTCAAATTTCTAATTTTAAATTTCAAATTCATGATTTTCAACGTCCCCCAATTTATCGATATTGAAGACAAAATCGTCGGTCCGCTGACCGCCAGACAACTTGGCTGGTTAGCCGCCGGAGGAGTTGTGCTTTTGATTTGCTATGGAACACTCGACCAATCCGCTTTCATTCTTTCCGCCATTATCATCGCCGTCATTTTTGGAGCATTGGCCTTTTATCGCCCCTACAACCAACCGCTGATTAAATTCATTCTTTCCTCAGTCCTTTTTGCTACTCGTCCAAAAATGTATATCTGGCGCCGCGTCACGGAAAAAATTCAAAAAACCACCATCGACAAAAAAGAAAATGCGGCTTCAGTCGTTACAAAAAAGAAATTTGACGCTCAAAAAGTCGCTGATATTTCGCAATTATTAGACATAAGGAAAAAATAAAAATCAATGGAAAAACTATATTCTCAAAAGCTCGCCAAACAATCCGCCGCTTCGCCGACCCAGCAATATCTTGATGTGGCAGAAGTCAAAGAAGATGTGATTGTGCTTAAAAACGGCTCGATGAGGGCAGTTTTAGCTGTTTCCGCGATCAATTTTGAACTCAAGGCCACCGATGAACAAGAAGCTATCATCAGCCAATATCAAAATTTCCTCAACTCAGTTGACTTTCCGATGCAAGTTCTTATTAGCTCACGGAAATTGAACATCGACACCTATATTGATTTTCTAACTACCAAAGAAAAACAACAAAAAACTGAACTGATGCGTTTGCAAATTTCAGAATATAAAAATTTTATCACCCAATTGGTCTCCATGTCTGACATTATGGACAAAACTTTCTACATAGTCGTGCCATTTTCTCCCATGGAAAATCAAGACAGAAGTTTTCTGAGCAATCTTTCCAACATGCTGAATCCCAAAAGAAGCATCCTGGAAAAAAGAGAAACATTTGAAACATACAAAAGCCAACTTTATCAAAGAGTCGATCACCTCACCGCCGGACTTTCCGGCATTGGCGTCAAAATCATTCCCCTGAAAACCCCCGAGCTGATTGAACTGCTGTTTAATGCCTACAATCCGACCATCTTCGACACTAAAGGCTATATCGATACGGAGAAGATGGAACTCAAATGAAAATTTTCAATTTAAAATTTAGTAATTTCGATTTCATTTTAAATTTAAAACTTCAAATTTCAAATTCACAATTACATGCTAAATTTATTCGCTAAAAAAGATGAGGGCCTAACCGCTCCCGCAAAAAAAGTCGCAAAACCGCAAGACGAGGTTTTGGAATCGGAAAAATATTATCAAGAAGGGCTGGCCAAGCTCAACGACATCATCGCTCCCGCCGCAATCAGAATTATGCCGAAATCGATTCGCATCGGAGAAACGATTGCGCAAACCATCTTCATCATCGCCTATCCGCGCTATTTGCACAGTAATTGGTTTTCTCCCATTATAAATATCGATATGCCGATTGACATCTCCATGTTTATTCATCCGGTCGATACCTATGATATTTTGAAAACTTTGAAAAAAAGCGCCACTCAAGTTGAATCACAGATTCAAATCGAACAAACCAAAGGCCTCATCAGAGACCCCGCTCTGGAAACCGCTCAACAAGATATTGATGAACTCAGAGATAAGCTGCAACAAGGCACAGAAAAATTTTTTCGTTTTTCCCTCTACATCACCGCCTATGGCGATAGCGAAGAAGCGGTTACGAAAAACATAAAAAGCATTGAGGCTATTTTGGAAGCCCAATTAGTCTATGTCAAACCGGCTGTTTTCAAATCAGAACAAGGCTTCAACTCATCGTTACCCCTTGCCAACGACGAGTTAGACGTGGGAACAAACATGAATAGCTCACCGCTTTCCACCACCTTTCCTTTTGTCTCTTCCACTCTTTCATCTAATACAGGAATCCTCTATGGCATTAACCGCCACAATAACAGCTTGATTATTTTCGACCGTTTTGGAATGGAAAATGCTAACATGGTAGTTTTTGCCAAGTCTGGAGCGGGAAAAAGTTATACCGTCAAGTTGGAAGTTTTGCGTTCGATGATGGTAGGCACTGATGTCATCATTATCGACCCGGAAAATGAATACCGTCACCTCTGCGACACTGTTGAAGGAACTTTCATCAAGATTTCCCTCAATTCGACCAACCATCTCAATCCTTTTGACCTGCCGCATGTCGGAGAAGATGATGACCCGGAAGATATTTTGCGCAATAACATTGCCAATCTCCTGGGACTACTCCACATCATGCTCGGATCAATCACTCCGGAAGAAGATTCTGTTTTGGATCGAGCAATCCACGAAACTTATTCAATTAGAGACATCACTGCGGAAGCGGATTTAAATGCTTTAAGCAAAGATTCTTTCCCAACAATGTCCGACCTCTATCAAGTCTTGCGCAGCCTGGACGGCGGAGAGGTTTTGGCTGTTCGCCTGGAAAAATACACCGAAGGAATTTTCGCCGGATTTCTCAATCACGCCACTAACATTAAAGTTGATAATCAGCTGGTGGTGTTTAATATCCGCGATATGGAAGAGGAATTGCGTCCGGTTGCTATGTACACCATCTTGCAATTTATCTGGAATGAAATGCGCACCAACATGAAAAAGCGCCTAGTTTTGGTTGATGAAGCTTGGGTAATGATGAAATATGAAGACGCCGCTTCTTTCCTTTTTGGTATCGCCAAGCGCTGCCGAAAATATTTCACCGGACTCACCACCATCACACAAGATGTGAACGACTTTCTTTCTTCTCGCTATGGCAAAGCGATTGTGACCAACTCGTCTTTGCAGCTCCTGCTCAAGCAATCGCCGGCCGGAATTGATGTGATTTCTGACACATTCTATCTCACTGATCAAGAAAAATTCTTGCTCCTCGAAAGCAACGTGGGAGAGGGCATCTTTTTTGCCGGCACAAATCACGTCGCCATCAAAGTCGTTGCGTCCTATTCTGAAGATCAAATCATCACTACCGACCCGTCGCAACTGCTAGACATCGAAAGGGCAAAGAAGGAATTTAGCGAGGAAGAATAAGCTCCATAATTTTAAATTTGAAATTTGAAATTTCAAATTATGCGATATGTCAAAAGAAGAAGAAAACCAACAACGCCTAGAGGCGCAAAGAGCGGCTGATGCAGAAAAAAAGAGAGAGCTTGAAGTTAATAAGCAAAAAAAGAGTCTAGGAAAACTAGCCAATGAAATCGCCAGAGAAGCCGAAGTTACCGACACCGAACATCTTAGAAAATTTATCCAGCTCACAGATTTCTTTTTTGCCATTGCCATAATGAGCTCTCTCCTGAAAGACATTGTCGATTTTGTCGCAAATGCCGTTCCTGGCCTACAGCTTCTTGGCGTAGTTACAGCCTTTATGGCCGGAATTATTACCTGGGCGGCTATGCTTCTTTGCGGTGCCGGGTTGCGCCAAAGCAAGAAAAGATCCATGATAAAAAGTATTTTTACTCCTGATAAATGGAAAGTTCTCATTGCCGGCACCGTTCTTGAAATGCTGCCTATCATAGACTTTCTTCCCCTGGAAACAATCACGACATTTGTTATTTTTATTTTAATCCTAAAAAACAGAAGAGAAGCCGCCGCAGAAGAACAAAGAGAAGCCGCCCGAATGACAGCTGCCTACGCCTACCAAGACTAGCGCAGCATTAACTTATATGTACCGCCAAAAAACACCACGAAATTTTTTGAAAGATAACCAAGAACTGCTGGTCGGTTTTGGTCTGGCGCTCATTTGTCTTTTCTCCAGCGCTGTTTTTCCCACCCAAAACTCCGTACAAACTATCACAAAAAACTTATTTTTTCTCATTCTTCTCCCGATTGCTTATGTAAAAATTATTCTGAAAAAAGATCTCGCCGATTTTGGCTGCAATCTGAAAAATCCAATAACTTCTCTGGCTTGGGGAGCAATCACCGCACTTTTTACACTTTTTTTACTGTATTTAATGCTAAATTACACCCAATTTAAGGCTAACTACACATTATCAGATTACATAAAAAACAATTTTTGGCTATTTTTAGCCTATGAATTATTAATCGTCAATTTCACAGTTTTTGCTTCCAGTTTTTTCTTCCAAGGCTTTCTCCTTTCTGTTTTGCAAAAAAAATTCAAACATTGGGCAATTGCTGTGCAAGCAATTCTATTTTTCACGCTACTTTTTTTTACTAAAGCCCTTTCTTGGCAATCAGCCTCACTTGTCCTACTCTCAGTCACCGCAGGATTTCTTGCCTACAAAACAAAATCATTTTTCTATTCGTATTTTATGAGTATTTTTGTTATAATATTCCTAGACGCGTATATTATTTATCTTACGAAATGAAAACAAGAATTAAAAAAGCCATAATCACTTTTTTGGTTATCATCAATATTTTTTCACTGACCGCCGCGCCGGCTCACGCCGATCTATTGGGCGTTGCCTTGGGTAATCCAATGGCGCTTATGGACACCGTCATGGGCGCTTTTGGTGTCAACAAAGACGAGATACAAAACACGATGAAATCAGTCAATGTTGCCAGAAAAAAAGTCACGCCCCCCACTGTTTCACTCACCTTTGATCCGGTCGACCCAGTGCCGGGGGAAAAAGTGACTGTCACCACCACGCCATCCTACTTCATGAATATGCCGGAAAACCTCTATTTCACGTGGTATATCAAAAGCGCCAGATGCTTTGATGACAAACTAGACCACGACAAATACACTTCTGACTACAAAAAAAGTGATGATTTTAAGGCCTGTGATCTCAATGGAGACGGTGAGGTTGATATCGAAGACTACAAAATGAAAGCTATGCGAATACTGGCTAGTAATGATTTCGACTGGCAAAACGCCGATTACTCCAGTGACACTGACAATGATGGATACAGTGCCCCTTTTGGCGGAGATGACCAACGAGGTAAAAAAGAACACTGCTTCGTGCATGATGTTAAAAGTGGCGATGACAATGAAATAGCGTGCCACCATCTTTTCCCCAACGCTCCCGGACATACAACCGGTGATAATGAATTTGACGCTAACGAGGAAAAATTTTGGCACACTAATCCAAAAAATAAAGACACGGCCGGAACAGGCCATCCCGATGAAGCCAATATTGTTGGCTTAGGTGAAAATGTTTTTTCCTTTTCCTATTCGGCAGGAGATCAGGTCGGCGTTGCCGTAGAAGGCGTTTCAATTCAACCAACCCAAATATCTGACTCATCCTATGAAACTATGTGGGCATTCACTAAAAATACATGTGGCGACAAAAATAATATCAAAGCAGGCACAGGTAATTCCGATTATCCAAAAACAACCGAAGACACCACCACGACCTACCCAAACACAAAAGCAATTTCCGGAAGCACAAGCGTTCCGCCTCCCGCCGCCACAGACTACACCACAACCATTTCCACAAAAACAGTTGAGGATATTGCTCCTAACACAAACCAAGTTAATGACAATGCCACAATCAGAACAACTACCACCATCCACACTGTCGTGACCTATGTCGGTACAGACCCACAATTACTGAGCGAGACTCAACTGAATGAAACAATCACAAGCCACACCTGCTCTCCGAGCGAACTGGAAAGTGGCACTACCGGCTGCTCAGGAGCCGATGAATACAAGTCAATCAAAATGACTAATTTTGATATTAATAACTTGAATGATTGTCTTTATGAAAATCTCGTAACACCCACCGAGGGAGGAGGCGCGAAAGAAAAACTTGACGTTTCACTCAAATATTTACCGGAAAATCCAATCAACGATACCTCTTCCAGTAAAAACGGTGATACGCTCAGCCTCACCGCTTCAGTTCCTAACGCCAACAACGCCGCCTACCTCAGCTACACATGGGAAGTTTATGCCAGCGATGAAGCAAATCCGGACGACTGGGGAAATCCACTTCCAAAAACTGCCCTAGATGGATCCACGCAAACCTCCGGATTGGGGATTAATACACTTAAATTCAATTTAAATTTCCCAAGCCCGAAAAAATATCTCAAAGTAAAAGTGACTGTAAAAGAAACTCTCGCCGGAGGAGGAGCGGAAAGAGAAGGTCACGCCGACATCACCACGCCAATTTCTTCCTCCGGAGAATATATTAAGGTTTATACAGCAGGCCTTGTCTACCTCAATCAATCCGATGCAACGCCTACCGCAGAAATTAACGCCAGCGGAACCAGTGATGAAAGATGCCTTGCAGACATACCGGAAAAAAAATCCGATGGCTCAATAACAACTAGCCCGGTGCCAGCAGCAGTCTGCGAAGTAGCAAAAGATGAACTGATTGGAATGAAAATTGACAATGGAACTGCAGCAAACCCAACCTACACTGATTTTCTTTGGACAGTTGACGGAGCGCCATTGACTTGCGCTGACGAACATTTCAAAGACTGTTTTGATGCTAGTGGCAAAACAGGAACTACCATCTATTTTCCTGTCCTAAAAAACATTGGTGATCAATATAATATCAGCCTGTCCGCACTCAACAAAACAACCGGAAAAAGAATCGATCTAAGCAAAGTTTTCAAAATCTCATCGCCGGACGTAAAAATTGTGCCGGAAGGAAAGGATAACCAGGACACTTCGGGCAAGCCAACTTGTCTCGGTTTAGTTTTGGGGGAATATAAAGATTTCAACAACACGTCCTATCCTGATCACAGCGACACAAGTTTTCAGGCACGAACGGGAAATAATATAGTGCTAACACCTGTCTTTTCCGGAACAGTTGGAACAGAAAATTTCAATGACACTGCCGGTCAATCATCAAATTGTCCCTATCAATGGAATATTGATGGCACAACTATCAACGCCGACAATGCCAGGAACTATGGATACATGATTGACACGGCGCACTTTGGAAGATTAACCCTTCCGCCAAAAAATGTTGGTGAAAAATATATCATCTCTCTCTCCACCACCTTCACACCCACCAACTCGATGCGCCAAATGCTTAACAAATATTGGGATGTCACCTATAATGAATTCTATGAGAAGAAATTGACGCATAACATTGAAATTGAAATGGTAAGCAATGACACAACGCTTTCTCAAAAAGAAACTTCACCCGGAAAAGTTCTTGCGACTGTTTCTTCCGGCATCCCCAGCTATTTCGCCTTTCTTTTCCGCATGGCCCTTTCCGGACTCGCTATCATTCTCGCCATAAAAATCATTTTTTTCGTGCTACCAAAAAGAACGTTCGATGAATTTTAAAACAGAGATATATAAATGAAAAATAACCTAAAATTATCCTTAATCCTGGCTGCGGTTTTACTTTTTGATTTTTTTCTAGTCAAAAATGCTTATGCAGAATCAAGCACTCCCTGGTGTTGCGTTCCTAGCACTGGAGATGTTTGCATTGATAGCAATTCTTCCACTGGTTGCCAATCTGGGTATAGCTCAAAAACAACAGGGACATGTGCCACTATCTCTGGATGCAAACAATACCAGAAGCCAGCAACTACAACACAAAACCAACCACAACAAGCCTTCCCCTATGTCCCCATGGAAGCAATTCCCGGATTCCCTAAAACCGGGGATAGTACCGCATATATTTTGCAACTTTATCAGTTTGGCCTCTGGACCGTTGGCATCGCCGCTATGCTTATGATCTCTATCGGTGCTTTCATGTATATCACAAGTGGCGGAAATACCAGCACAATGGGCACTGCCAAGGGCTACATCGTTGATGCGATTGCCGGAGTAATCCTCGCTCTCACGTCATACATCCTTCTCTATACAATCAACCCCGCTCTAGTGCAAATCGGCGGTAATAACTATGACACTACTGGTAGTAATAGTAGTAGCAATACTGGCAATAACGGAACCAGTACAGGAACTTGCACACCAGTACCCGGGGGAGATTGCACCATAACTAATCTGCAAACTGGTTGCTTTGGATCAAATGCTGAAAAAATGTCAAAAATTTGCAGTGTCGAATCGAATGGAAACCCAAATAAATGCGCGAGTACCACAGACAATTGCACTGACAGATGCAAAGATGGAAACGCATTTTCAATTGGCTTATTTCAAATAAATATGATCACGAGCGCTGGATCTATCGGATGCAAAGGATCTGATATTTTCACTGTAAATGGTAGTGGACCTCAAGGCACCTGCCTGGAAACAGTCACTAATTCTAGCGGATTATCCTATTGCAAAAAGCGCGATTGCGAAGTTAAGGACATGGCAAAATACACAGAATGTCTTAATAAACTGAAAAATGGTCAAATGAACATCACAGCCGCTTGCAACTTGCCAAGTAGTGGCTCTAATGGTTCCAATACAAGCCCTTGGGTAAACACAGCCAATAAATGCGGGCTATAAACAAAAAAATTAAATTATAACCTTACTGCTATGAAAAAAAATATCTACGTCATTGTTGGTATCGTGCTAATTATTATTGCCTCTTATTGGCTTTATTCTGTGTTTTTTCCCAAGGAAGGAGCAACTATTTCAGTCCAAACCACCCAGGGCAGCCTTCCAATCAACAACATAAAAACGACACCTGAAGCGAAAAAATTGTCTCCGCAAGATACACTAGCGCAAAGCACTTCCGACTATGATATCGTCTATTTTGATTTTGGCACCAAAGATAGAAGTTTTCTGATTGACATTAAAGGCGCAGATATTACATCAGCCAGAATAAAGGCGGAAGCGGCTTTCTTGCAATTACTCAACATAACCCAAAACCAAGCCTGCTCACTAAATGTTTCCCTGCGTGTTTCCAGTTTCGCCAATGATAATTTAGCCGGGCAAGAATTTGGTCTCAGCTTTTGCCCCAACGGAAAAGCTTTTCCCAGATAATTAAAAAATTTTATGCTAAAAAAAATCCTCTTTCTATTTTTCAGCTTCTCTCTTTTCCTTCTTACCTTTTCTCAAGCTAATGCCGCCAGTGGACTCGTTCCTTGCGGCCTTGGCGCAACCGACCCATGCACGCTTTGTCATTTTCTCATCGGAATTCAAGGTCTCATCAATTGGGGAATGAAAATAATTGTAACCATTTCCATAACCGGCATATCCATCGCCGGCATCATGTATGTCGTTTCCTCCGGTGACCCTACTTTTGCCACAAAAGCCAAAGGTTTTATCCAAAGTGTTGTGATTGGATTTTCCTTAATGCTTGGTGCCTGGCTCATTATCAACACTGTTTTTTGGGTATTTTCCGCTAAAAAAGAAGGCGATAAAGGTGCCTTTGGCATTGAAGGAAAAAGCTGGACCAGCTTTTCTTGCTCAACCACCAGCTCATCCGTTGGCTCCCTGACTCCCTCCACTGAAGCGCCAATATCCGGCTATTCCAAAGAAAATTTCAAATTTCAATCAGGCATTGATTCTCAAATGGGCGATGCGTCTTCTTCTTTGCAAACACTCATTGTTTGTCTGAGAAACAAGCTCGGATCAAAAATGACCATCAATTCCATTTCAGATAGCGCTGGACTAGATAAGTGCAGCGGCACCGGCTACGCCAAACCGCCATGTGCTCACGAAAAAGGTTCTTGCCATTATGGAGGTGTGGCCGGAGGAAAATCAGAAGCAGTCGACATTTCCACCACAACAGGCTTAACTGTCGGAAACATAACGACTGCTGCCAAAGAATGTGGCATATCAGACAAATCCATCAAAGATGAGTCAAGTGAAGCAAATCATGTGCATGTCAGCACCAATAATTGTCAACGAGGATATTAAATTAAACTAATCTAATCCATGCCTCTCAACAAAAAAATCTTTTTTATTTCTCTTGCGCTTTTTTGCGTTGCACTGCTGTTTTTTGGTGTCTATAATTTAGCGTTTAGAAAACCAACGGAAGTCGCTCAGGCCCCGGAAATAAAAGCTCCGACAATTGTCGCTCCCCAGATTCCACCAAAGGTCAGCACCGACCCCATAACCGCCATTTCCGATGAAGCCGTGCTTTCCCCGACACTTGCCAGCGGCAGTGATGCTATCAAATATTATTCCAAAAATAGCGGGCGAGTCTACCAGATTGATTTTGATGGCAACAACAAAAGAACCTTTTCCGACAAAGAGCTAATTGGGATTTCTGATGTTTCGTGGTCACCGGACAAAAATAAAGTAATCACAAAATTTATGAGTGCCGGAGCGACAAAGTTTTATTCCTACGACTACACCACGCTACAAAGCACACCGCTTAAGAAAAATGTAGACGAAATCGCCTGGCAAAATAGCAGTAACCGTATTTTCTACAAATACTACGACGCTGCCACCAAAAAAAGAACCCTAAACATCTCTGATCCGGACGGAACCAATTGGACAAAATTGGCTGATATCGATTTTCGCAATGTTTCGATTGCGCAAATCCCGAAAAGTAGCTTAGTTTCTTTTTGGAACAAGCCCGATTCTTTCTTTGAAACCACCCTAAAATCAGTTCCCCTAATTGGCGGGGAAGAAAAAAGCCTTCTAAAAGGCATTTTCGGAGCAGACTATCTTTGGAATAAAGATGGAACAATGGCTCTTGTCAGCTATTCCGACACTAAAGGCTCCACAAAAATCCAACTTGCCACGATCAATTCCAATGGCGGTGAATTTAAGAATCTCGATTTTCCCTCACTTACCTCCAAATGCACATGGGCCAAGGATAATGTGACTGTTTATTGCGCAATGCCCGGAGAAGTCCCCGCGTCTGCCATCATGCCAAATGACTACGACCAAGAAAAATTCCACACTACCGATACATTTTGGAAAATTAACACAACCACCGGAGAAAAAAATCGCATCATTGATTTAAATAAAATCACCGAAAAATATGACGCGGCAAATCCCTTTCTGGACATTAACGAAAGTATTTTGTTTTTCACAAACAGAATAGACGGAAAACTCTATCGCATAACCCTCTAAGCCTAATCACTCCCGGGATCTTTTAAAGAAGTACAAATAAGAGCCAAAACACGACTGCCAAATCGTTTTTGAAATAAGTTGTGTCTACTAGTCCACAAAGCAAGATATAGCCCATAATTCCCAGCCCGATGAATCTGAGTTGGGAATTTTTTTGTGTGCGCAAAATGCCCAAAAACCAAAAATAGATAAGCGCAAAAAAGCCAGCCGCACCAAAAATTCCTCCATAAAGCCAAAAAGTCAGATAGAGATTGTGCGGATGCGCAACAGCCCACTCTAGATATGGCGAAAAATATTTCTGATTTTCCAAATATTTTGTTTGAAAATTACCAGCGCCAATTCCCAAAAGCCAGCTATTCTCCAGCATCTTTTCCGCTGAACGCCAAATCATTATGCGAGATTCCAAGGAAGAGCGTTCATTAAAACTTAAAAGATCAGTTAATTTCTTTTCCCCCATCTGCGAAAAAAACAGTGCGCACAAAAAAAGCAACGTAGCGAGCGCTTTTTTCCAATTCAGCTTTTTTTCCAACACGAAAACAAAAACAAGCGCGCCAAAAAGAGCCAGCCAAGTGGCATAAGAACGGGTCAGATAAAGCGCAAGAAAAATCACTAGCGCCAAAAAAACAAATAGTGGTTTTCTTTTTAACGCAGTCTCTTGAAACAAAGACCAGCCGATAAAAATTGCCGGCGCCAAATACATTGCCAAATAGTTTGGCGAATTGAAAAAACCTTGAAGCCGCAAATCGAAAGTCACCATTCCTGAAAAATAATAGGCCAAAGAAATCAATGCCACCAAAAAAGCGCTCAAATAGTAGGCGAAAAAAATATTCCTAAGCCTCTCTTTTTCAATCACACCGCCAACAACCATAGAAAAAAGGACTGGCAATAGAAACCAGCTTTTAACTATCCCGAAACCTACCGCATAATTCTTATTCCAAAGAACCGAAATAACCAAACCCGCAAGAATAAGCCCGGCAGAAAAAATGATCGCCCTATATTTATCAAAAAATGTCTTAGGGGAAAATTTTTTATGATAAATGAGTAGTCCGCCAATAATACACCCGCCCAGCAAAATATCCAGCATGTTGAAAAAACTAAACCGCCAAAGATACACTGGCAGTGCAAAAATAGTCAGATAGATTAAGTTTTCCAGTCTAAATATTTTTTTCATCTGTTTTTCGCCAAACGAACAAATCCGGCAATGATTAGAAATAGCGCCAAAACTACCGGAGAATAAATCGATGTTTCCACCAAGGAATGAGCAGAAAAGATAACGATGCTTATCGCGGCACAAAAAAACATAAAATCCTTTCTTTTGATAAACGTGAAAAACAGAGAGCCCAAAAAACCTAACCAAGCCAAAAGACTGAGAATACCAGTTTCCGCCGCAATGTCCAAATAATTACTATGCGCATAAATTGGATCACGATAATCTGCTGTTGCGCTAATTTCAAGCGGGTAGTTGCCAATACCGACTCCGAGCAATGGATGCTTCAAAATAACTTCACTGGCTTTTTTCCAAGTTTCAATTCGGCCTTGATTAGAGCCCTCTTTCCAATTAAAGCTAGAGAAAAACCGCTGAGAGATTGGCCCAGGAACCAACAAAAGTCCGGTCAAAACAAAAGCAAAGGCAACCACGCCCAGCTTATGCCTTTTTTTCATTTTACCTAAAAGTAATATTAGCGCGACCAGTCCACCGGAAAACAATCCTAAATATCCCCCACGTGAAAAAGTCAGCAAATCCGCCAATAATATCACAAAAGACACAAATAGGTAGATTTTCTTTTTTGAGACAAGGAACAATCCCAAGGCAAACGGCAAAAGCATACCCAAAAAAAACGATAGCATATGCGGGTCAGGAAATGTCGCAATAGAGCGAAGATATGTTGATCCGGAAATATTAACAAGCCAGCTGGGGTTTTTAAGCACGGCTTGGGTCACATTTTGGCCCAAGAAAAGCGGAGAAACATAATTGGCCCAAAATTGATATGTCCTCTCAAGACCAAAAATAAACTGAGAGGCAAATTGAACTATGCCAAGAGCCGCCACAAAAAACCCGCCCCAAACCAAATACTTAACCAATTTCAACATTCTTTCTTTCGTAGAAACAAGATCCGCTATCACGAAATATAGCGGAAAAACAGAAAATAAAAATAACAGTTTTCTTATCGACCAATCACTGTTTTTGGAAACCACCACAGAGAAAAGACTCAAAAAAAGAAAACTCGCCAGAAAAAAATTCGTTCTGCTATTTTGGATACTTAGCTTTTTCCTTTTCAAACTACCCACTAACCACGCAAAAAATGCAAGCAGGATAAAAACCCGCGAGCTCGCCAAATCTACTCCCGCACCTGGGTTAAGTGCAATCTGAAAAGGCAGATAGGCACAAAAAATTAAAATTAACTTGAATAACATTTATTAAAAACTAAAAAATCGCAATATTTTTAAAGCTGTTGCCCAAAAACAATTAAAATGTTTCTCAAAATAATAGTCTTGGGACGCATAATATCTTTTCTTTTGTTCTTTTTTTTCCAGAAAACTCCTCCCACCATGATGCAAAACAGAAAATTCGGGAAAATAGACCACTTTTTGGCTAAGCGTGTGTGCGCGATTGCAAAGATCCACATCTTCAAAATAAGTAAAAAAAATTTCATCAAAGCCCTTCAGTCGCGAAAATAGTGCTCGACGAATAAACAAGGCCGTTCCCGCCACCCAAAACACCTCCGCCCTTGCCAGACTTTGCCAAGATTTTTCCTCTTTGGTTTTTCGCATATTATTTCTCAAAATGCTCCAAAGAGAAATTCGCTCTCCAGCGCTCCATTTTTGAACCTTTTCGCTTGACTCCATAAGCCTGCTACCCAAAATTCCTAAGGTTGGATTATTTTCAAACTCCCTAAGCACCTGAGTGATGTTTTGAGAAATAATTTCCGTGTCAGGGTTGAGAAAAAAAAGAATCTCGCCACTGGCCACTTTTGCGCCCATGTTATTCGCGCTGCCAAAACCACTGTTGCGCGGGTTTTGAACAATCTTTATTCCTTCAAAAAGACTCACTAGCCCATTCAATGTTTCTTTCGCACTGTTATTGACTACAATCACCTCAAACGGTACACTAGGGTCAATTTTCGCGAAAATAGAAGCCAAGCATTTTTCCAAATAATCTCGGCTTTCATAATTTACAATAATTATCGAAAGCTTTATTTCTCGCATTTTAGTTTTTTAAAATCACCATACGCTTTTTTTACGGACAAATCTATTTCAGTCCCTCTTGTTCGGACATCTCTCCAATTTTTTAGCTTACGCAAAAGCACAAAGGCAAAAATCCACCAGCGCCACATTCCTGAAGCGTTTTTATCAAAAAAAATCAGCCCGGAAAGCACCAGCCAATAAACCTTGTTTTTCTGCATATTTTCACTTTTTTCAAAGTGGCGCACGTGAGAACCAGCCACAACTAAAAGAGAGAAGCCGGCTTTTTTCGCCCTAACACTAAAATCCACATCCTCCCAATATAGAAAAAAGTCTTCATCCAAGAGACCCGCCTTGGCAAACACTTCCGCGCGCACTAGCATCGCGCAACCAGAAATAAAATCACTCTCCGCAAAATCACTTTCGATCAGTTTTTGCGTATGTTCGGTTTTCATGCGCAACCAATCAATTTTTCCGCCAGAAAACCAAACGTGCTTCCCATTACCCCCAAAAACCAGCGGGCTCAAAATCCCCACCCGCTCATTCGCTTGCGCGCTCCTAATGAGCTGGCTTAGAAAATCTTTTTCTACCTCCGTATCGTTGTTTAGGAGAAGCACGAAATCCGCCATCTTTTCCAGGGAATATTTTATCCCCACATTGTTTCCCGCCGAAAATCCCAGGTTTTGCTCATTTTTGATGAAAGTGGCGCGAGAAAAATTAAGCTTTGCCAGTTCAAGCGAGCCGTCTTGTGAATTATTATCCACCACAACCACCTCAAAGTTAGGATAGTCCAAACAAAAAAGACTGGTTAGGCATTTTTTTAGACAATCCCGACCATTATAATTCAGAACAACAATATTAACTTTCGGAAATTGGCTTTTCATATTCTTCCACGCCTTTTTTGCTAATTATAGTGGTTATTTCAGCGGCTTCCACTGCTTGAAATGCCCACAGCGCCAAAATATAGACACAAACGCTGCCAAAGCCTAAGAGATAGAAGTTGCTCGCACGAAAAACAAACAAAAATCCCGCCATCACCACTCCGGAAAGCAAAATCCTTGTGACCTTCTCCACTCGCGGGAAATAGTTTAATCGCTTGAAAACGAGATAGCCCGCCGCGATTGCCACAAAAGCCTCGGTAACAAATGAGGTTGCCGCGGCTGCCACATAGGAAAAGAGGGGGATTAGGGCCAAGTTCGCCAGCACATTAAAAATTGCCGCCGCCGACAACACATACATTAATTTTTTTTGCAAATTTCCTGCAATCAAGATGGCATTAAAAAGATTACTGAAAAATATCGCCGCCATTGCAAAAACAAGAATGCGAAGAACAAGAGCTGATTCGCCAAATCCCGCGCCACCAATCAGATAGATAAGGCCATTGGAAAGAAAAAGTGTGCCAACAACAAGCGGCACCGCAAGAAGCACAAAAACCTTGAAAGTTTTATTGGAAATATCAAAAAACCGTTTTTCATCGCTAAAAATATGTTGTGAAATAATCGGAAAGATTAGCCCCACAATCATAGAAGGGAAAAAGGAAATGTTTTCCAACACCTTATAGGCAACATTATAAATCCCCACATCAGCATTGCTTTTCATAATAGACAAAAGGATTGTATCAACCTTGAAATAAACAAAAACCACAATCGACATAATTCCAATCGGATAGGATTCTAAAAGGAACTTTTTCCAATAGGAGAAATTAAAGGCTAGTCGCACCTTGATATATTTCTTAGACCAAAAATAAACCAGAAAAAAACTAACTAGCATATTAAAAAGCAACGAGGTAATAATCCAAGCAAAACTTAGCCTCAACTTGACCGCTAGAATCACAATTGCCAATTGAACGACTTTCCCCAAAAGCTCTGAAATGGCCACTTTGTCCATCGCAAGGTTTTTTTGAAAAACCCCGTTTAGGATCTGATAACTGGAAGAAAAGATGAGGGACGCGGCAATAATTATGATTCCATATTTCACTTCCTGCGAATAGGGCAAAAAGATGATTATAAGGAAAGAAAGGAGAAAGATTGCCAGGGAGGAAATGATCCGCATTGAAAAGGCGTTTGCCATGATTTCCTCTTCATCCGCCCCAGGACGGGAAATCTCGCGCGTTGAGAATTGATAAAGACCAAAATCGGAAACAGCAGAGAAAAAAGAAAGAAAAGCCAGAACTGTCGCATAATCACCAAAACCTCCCTTGCCTAAATAGCGGGTGATAAAGCCAATTGCGGCAAGTGCAAGCGCAGTAGAAAGTATCTTGGAAATACTGCTAACAAGCACGTTGTAGGCTATTTTTCTGGCAATAACCATAAGAAATAAATTTGAAATTTGAAATTATTGCTCTAATGGCTTTATCATAATTCGGCGATTTTCGCCCTCGCCAATACTTTCTGTTTTAATACGATCGTCTTTGGAAAGTTCCATGTGCACGATTCTCCGTTCATAGGCAGTCATTGGTCGCATCACAACGTCTCTCTTTTCCATAACCGCCTCTTGAGCTAAGTTTTTCGCCAAACGCACAATTGAATCATTTTTTTCTTGACGATAGGAGTTGACATCCAGGATAAAATTAACCGGCTCAAGAAGGCGCTTTCGAATAATCACCCGTACAATATGCTGCAATGATTGCAGATTCATTCCATATTGCCCGATTAAAAAATTAGAGTCCTCGGTTTTAATATTATAAATAATCGCATCCTTGCCCTCTTCCTGGCCATCTTTAATTTCAATTGTGGCAGCAAAGCCCATTTTCACAAGCAACTCTTCGACGATTGTTGTAATTTCTTTTTCCAACATTTCTCTTTCCATCTGATTTAATTCACCCATCTGTCCGCTAACTAACTTTCTATGCCTAGCGCTAACACGCGGGTTTTATTTAAAATTTACAATTTAGGCACTGTAACAACAGTAGTGTTTTTCAGCTTTTCCAGATAGTCTTGCTGCGCAATCATAAACAGAGTCGAAACCAACCAATAGAGCGCGAGTCCGGCAGGAAACTTAATTCCAATAAATAGTGTCATAATGGGCGCAAGATAGAGCATTTGCTTTGACATAATTTGTGCAAAATCTTGTTCTTTTCCTTCCTTGCTTGACTTAGCTTCCCCATCTTTGCGGCTTTTCGTCGCCATAAGCATCTTTGTTTGAACATACTGCGCTCCGGCGGCCATCACCACAAGGACGATATGCGCGATATTTCCCGCGCTAAAATTTTTAAAATCTACGATACTCGAAAGATCAATCAGTCCCAAAAAAAGGTGGTTAATTTGGCCGGGATTATGCATGAATAAATATAAATCACTACCACTCACTATGAGACCGTTTTTGGAAATATTAAAGAGTACCCGATAGATTGCAATCAAAAAAATTAATTGGAAAACCATTGGCAGACATCCCGAGAAAGGATTGGCCTTATTTTCCTTATAAAACTCCATGAGCGCTCGGCTCTGTTTTTCTTTGTCGTTTTTATATTTATCCTGAATTGCCTTTATTTTTGGCTGCAATTCCTGCATTTTCTTTTGTGATTCAATTTGTTTGCGGCTAAGCGGAATGAGAAGCAGTTTTATCAGCACAGTAACCAGAATAATCGCTATACCAAAATCATGCAAGGGAATAATGTTGTAGGTAAAAATCAGCAAATTATAAATTGGCTGATACACAAATTCATTGAATAAAAATGCCATTTTTGTTTGCCCTAGCTGTTTTTTGCAGTTGGGGATAAGTTGTTAATTACACCGCTTCTTGCGAGACCCTTTTCTAATTCTACTAGAAAATTTCCCGCTTCATTCGCACCTTTTTGCACAATCACCACAATATCCCAGCCCGTTTCCATTCTTTCCAGGTTTAGGCGAAAAAACTCTCTGATTTGGCGCTTTATTCGATTCCGATCCACTGCCCGAGGGGAAAACTTCACACCCACCGATATCCCAAGCCTTATTAGGCCCAAATCATTCTTTTTAAGCTTCAAACTAATTTTACCACAAGAAAGTGTCTTGCCATAGCGACAAATTACCCCAAAATCAGCATTTTTTCTAATCCTGTTCTTTTTTGGCAACATTGTCAGTTTTGAAAGATTAAAACTTAAACAGTTGTCAACTTAGCGCGACCCTTTCTTCTTCTGGCTTTTAGCACATTTCGGCCTGAAGCAGTGCTGTTTCTTTCAATAAATCCGTGGCTTCTTTTTCTTTTAATACTCTTGGGTTTATATGTTACGCTCATTTATTTTGCAAGTTAAACTATTTATAACTAACCAATTGAAAGCTTATCAATTATTCAAGAAAAAGTCAATTAAAAAGCCTTTTTGTAAGACTTGCGCATAAGCCTCTCAAAAAAACCCGAAATACAAGTCCCTCATTGCTCACTTTTGCCCAAACACACCGCGCCCAGCACTTGCTTTTTTAGGGTTTTTGTATTAGCTTTAAAGCATATTCACAGTTTATCAACAAGTTACTCTCTTTTTTGCAATGTTCCGCCGCCTTCTCCCGTGCTATACTTTTCTCAATATACAAAAACAAAAAATTGTTTTTAGATTATTTTAAGAAAATAATCTCTTATTAACCCTTTTTTATTATTAAAAAAATGCAGAGCGAAGAACTTTGGCAAACAGCCCTCAGTGAAATAGAGCTTTTCATTTCTAAGGCGAATTTTATCACTTGGTTTAAAAATACCGAGATTATTTCTAATATTGACGGGGTTATTATTATTAGTGTGCCCAATGGCTTTGCTAAAGAATGGCTGGAAAACAAATACAACGCCTATATCCTAAAAGCACTTAAAAACATTGATTCGAATATAAAAACAGTTTCTTGTGTGATTGCCACGCCAAAAGAACCACTTAGGCCGTTGAGGAGAGAGCCGATGGTAGACGCAATTGTTGCCCCGCAAAATTATAATAATCCAAAAAACCAAGAAAGGAAAACTTTCACAGTAAACCTCGAAAATAATCTTAACCCCAAATACGTTTTTGAAAATTTCATTGTTGGTGGAAATAATGAGCTTGCTCATGCGGCCTGCGTGGCTGTTTCTCAAAATTTAGGTAAAATCTACAACCCCCTCTTCATTTATGGTGGAGTTGGTCTTGGGAAAACCCACCTAATCCAATCTATTGGCAATGAAATCTTGCGCAAAGATCCTAATTACAAGGTAAAATACATCACCTCAGAAAGGTTTACCACGGAGCTAATCAACTCCCTCCAGGAACAAAAAATCAATGAATTTAAGGAATACTATCAAAAAATTGACATCCTAATTATCGATGATATCCAGTTTATTTCCGGCAAAGAAAAAACCCAAGAAGAATTTTTCCATATTTTCAACTACCTCTATCAACTCAATAAACAAATCGTGCTTAGTAGTGATCGCCCGCCAAAAGCAATCCAAATCCTTGAAGAAAGATTGCGCTCACGTTTTGAGGGTGGGATGATTGCTGATGTTTCTAAACCCGATCTTGAAACAAGAATTGCCATCCTCCAAAAGAAAGTCGCCGATGAAAATCTGGAAATCAGCCAAGAAGCGCTTAATTTTATTGCCGCAAACATCAAAAACAATATTCGCGAACTAGAAGGTGCGCTTAACCGACTAATTGTTTCAGCCCAACTCACTAAAAAGGAGATTACGCTTGATTTTACTAGAAACCAACTCTCTGAATTAATTTCCAGCGGAAAAAAGAAAGGTATCACGTACAAGCAAATATTAAAAGCTATTTCTTCATTCTATGACATCACCCTCGAGGATTTAGTTCTAAAAAATCGCAAAAAAGAAGTTGTACGGCCTCGACAAGTTGCTATGTACCTTATGCGCAGCGAGCTTCAATTTTCTTACCCTGGAATAGGAGAGAAATTAGGTGGTCGCGATCACACCACCGCCATCCATGCTTTTGAAAAAATTTCCAAAAGTCTTATGAGCGATGAGAAATTATCAGAAGAAATTAGCCAGATTCGCGAACAATTATATAAGATAGATTAGGTTAAATGCGTATAAGTTGTGGATAAGGTGTTGTAAAGAGGCTAAAAACCCTGCTTAATTATAAGTTTTTCCTGTTTATTATCTTAGTAAGCCAAAAGCTTTTCCTCACCAACCCAATAACACTAATGGTTTATCCAGCAACTCAGATGAGGGTTATCCACAGATTATCTCCACTATTTATCCCTCATCTTAGCTCTATATCTCAATTATCCACAAAAGTTTAATTTATAATAATAGTAATAAGTTTCTTTATAATTAATTAATAAAATAATAATACTATGAAATTAATTTGCACTCAGGATAACTTTAAAAAAGCGATTATCAATTCAGAAAGAATTGTTTCTAAGCAAAATACATTGCCAATTTTAAACAACATCCTCTTAGAAGCGAATAAGGGTTATTTGAAAATATCTGCCACAAACTTGGAAATTGGAATTGAAGTGAAAATTGGCGCGAAAGTGGAAGAGGAGGGGAGAATTACGATTCCTGCGAGGCTTTTAAGTAGTTTCTCTGCTAATTTAACTGAAGGGGAAAATATGGATATTGAGGTAATAGATCAAAACCTAAAGATAAAAAATGGCTCTACAAAAGCGATGATTAAGGGTTTTTCTGCGGAAGATTTTCCTTTAATTCCACAAAAAAACACTGAATTTATCCTAAATATTGGAATTAGTAAGTTGAAAGATATTTTCTCTAAAATTCTTATTGCTGTTGCGCATAATGAAGCAAGACAAGAATTGACCGGAATGAATATTGTTTTTGGAGAAAAGGAGTTATTTTTTGCGGCGACAGATGGTTTTAGACTTTCTGAATATATTTTAAAAATAGGGGAAAATGAGGTGAATAGTGAAAAATATTTGGAGTTTAGGGAAAAAACTAAAAATATTATCGTGCCAATCAGCACACTTTCTGAGTTAAATCGCATTATTTCTAATAATTCAGAAGATAATACGGTGAAAGTATTTATTGAAGAGGGTCAGATTTTTTTTGAGTTGGATGGAATAAAAATAGTTTCACGGCTTATTAATGGGAAATATCCGGAATATAAACACATTATGCCGGAGAGTTATAAAACAACTATTATTGGGGATAGAAAAGTCCTGCAAAATGCTCTAAAAATTGCCGGGGTTTTTGTGAATAATAAATCCAGCGAAGTTGTTTTAAAAATTGACGCAGAAGGAAAAAATATCTTGGTTGACACTAAGAGTGCAGAGGTGGGTGAAAACTCCACACAAATCAATTTTGAGGTTCAAGGTGAGTCTCAAGAAATTGTTTTTAACTTGAAATATTTAGTGGACGGGATTAATGTGGTGACGACAAATAAATTAGCATTGCTGGCCAATAGTGATTCCTCTCCAGTGGCAATTCGCGAATTTTCTGAGGGCACAAAAGAGGTTTTGGCTGATTTTACCTATATTATTATGCCAATAAAGAATTAGAGGTTAAAAATATGAAGGCGCTTGGAGATATTTTAAGTGGCAGGAAATTACAAAAAAAACAGATCCTTGATGACAAGACTGTTTTTTTTGTGTTCAAAAAGGTGATTGAAGAAGAATTTGGCCAAATTGGTAAATCTAAATTTACTCCAGACTATTTTGCCAAGCGAATCTTATTTGTCAGGGCTCAAAACAGCGCTTGGTCGGCCGAACTTTGGACAAATAAAGCGCGAATTATTCAGAAAATAAACGAAGAGCTTGGGGAAGATGGGGTGGAGAATATTAAAATGAAATAATCTTACGGCGTCGCAGAAATATTTGTGTTTACGTTGATGCTTTTTGAATCAGAATTGCCATTGTTATCTGTGGCGTCAACTTTGATTTCTAAGCTGGAGCTATATTTATCGCTTGGAATTGTGTAAGTTGTGCTCAATGAATCGTTGCCACCAGAGGCAATTTCGTTACCATTAACACTAATTGTTACTTTTTTGACACCATAAGGGGCGGAGAGTTTGGTTGAAATGGAAAAGGAAGAGGATGTGATGGTTGTGCCATCAGTTGGGGAAATACTATCAATACTAAGTTTGTATTTTGAAAAATCTTTTTCCTTGCATTCATCTTGAGGGGCGCCATCTGAGGAATAGCCGTTGTCTTTTAGCCAATTTTTGACTCCAGTCTCCCAATTGGAAAATTGCGGATCGCTTTTGGGGTCCGATGGGGCGTCACCACGGGGATCATCTTTATTCACATAATAGAGAATACTATGAACATCAGAGAACTTTTTCTTATCCACTTCTTTGTCTGGACAAGCTGAGCTAGCTAAGCAGTATTTATTCCCCCCGGGAATTTTACAAACCTTTAATTCTTGTTTCATGCTTAATTTTCCGTCAAGCACGTCTTTCCCTGTGTCTTCTTGTTTGTATTCAGGGAAAGATTCTTTGTTGGTGTTTTTTAGGGCTTCATCCATAAAGGCGCGCCAAATTGGAGCAGCCACGAAAATTCCATCCGCTCCTTGCTTCATAGTAGAATGGTCATTGTTGCCTGCCCAAACACCGACCGCGAGTGACGGAGTATAGCCCATTGTCCAACCATCACGCCAATCATTTGTCGTTCCAGTTTTGGCAGCGACAGAGCGGTCATCAAAGCTCAGAGGGTTTTTGTCGCCAAAAACCGGTGCACGCAGGCTATTGGTGGACATGATGTAATCAATCATGGCGATATATTTTTCATCAATCACTTTTTCTCCCGGGTTATCGTTGTATTTTTCCAAAACAGTTCCTTTGCTATCTTCAATGCGCAAGATTGCTGTTGTTGGGTGGTGAATTCCGTCAGTGGCAAAGGTAGAAAAGGCATTAACATGATCAAGGAGTTTTACTTCGCCGCCGCCAAGCACAAGCGATAGCCCGTAACGATTGGGATCATTGAGAGTGGTGATGCCCATGCTTTTTGCGGTGTTGATTGATTCTTTTACCCCGGCTAAATAGAGCGTTTTTACGGCTGGAACGTTAAGCGATCTGGCGAGGGCATCTTTCATCTGCATGAGGCCGGAATTTTTTCCGTCATAATTTTTAGGGTCATAGGTTTTGCCATCATCAGTGCTAAAGTTTGTGTCAACATCCCAAATGTTTGTTTCCGGAGTGAAGCCTTTTTCAAAAGCTGTCAGATAGACATAGGGCTTAAAAGAGGAACCTGGCTGAAGGAGCGAGGTAGCAACATTAACATTTGGCTCGAAAACGCAGCTTTTCCCCGGAATGCAGCCAGCTGGTTCGCTTGGGGCAAAATAGTCCTTAGAACCAACCATCGCCAAAACTTGTCCGGTTTTAGGGTCCATTGCCACAAGTCCGGCATTGGCAGCTTTGTAGGTGGTGGTATTTTTTGTTGCGCCATCTTTCACAACTTTTTCCGCTAGCTGCTGTTTGTCCCAATCGAGGGTGGTATAAACCTTAAGACCACCCTGTTCCACGGCTTGGTCGCCATATTTTTGTTGCAGATAATCTTTGATATACATCACAAAATGTGGCGCGGCGATTATGTCTTTTTGGGGGTTTATTTTGGCGAGAGTCGGGGTGTTTATCGCTTCAGTGGCTTGATCTTGTGTGATATATCCAAGTTTTGCCATGGTTTTTAGCGCGTAATCCCTTCTTCCGATGAGAGCGTCAGTGTGCGAGCCATAAGGGGAGTAGTATGTTGTGGCTTGAGGAAGAGCGGCGATGGTGGCTGCTTCATCAAGGGTGAGGTCTTTGGCGGATTTTCCAAAAAATGTCTGAGCCGCCGCTTCAACTCCATAGGCGTTGGAGCCATAGGGAATTTCATTGAGGTACATCGCCAGGATCTCATTTTTGGAAAACTTTGTCTCCAATTCGAGGGAAAGAATTACTTCCTTGACCTTTCTGATTAAGGTTTTTTCATTAGAAAGAAGGGAGTTTTTAACAAACTGCTGGGTAATGGTTGATCCTCCTTGTGCTTTGCCGAGGTGGATAATGTCATTTAGCACCGAGCGGATAATGGAGGTAAGCTTGATGCCGTGATGGCTGTAGAAGTCTTGGTCTTCCAGGCTGATCGTGGCATATTTCAAGACATCGGGCATCTGGGTAAAATCAATCTGGGTTCTTTTTTCTTCGCCATGAACGTCATAGAGCAGATGCGTGCCTGTTCGGTCATAGATCTTGGTTGATTCAGGAATGAAGCGGTTATTGATTTTGCCAGGATCCGGCAGGTCTTTGAAAAAATAGGCAAAAACGCCAATGATTAAAAGAAGAACAATACTAGCCCCAATGCCAAAAAGCTTAAAAAGAAATTTCCAATTCCATTTTCGTCTCCACCAGTGTGATTTGTGTGGAGCGAAAGTTTTGGGCAGTTTGGGAGAAAAAATATTTTGCATAAAATAAGATTAGACTAATTAGGCCTAAACTAAAGCTAGTATGCAGTTTAGCATTTTTTGGGTGAAGTATCAAGGAGATATTGATCGGCAGTTTATTTTTTAGTTGCGTTTTTTTCAACCAATTTAATTAATTCTTGGGCAACGTTAATTTTTGGGAAGGCTTTCTCGAAGCCCTTAAATTGGGGCAGTGAGTTGGTCTCAATAATGTGCAAACGACCGCCGTCTTTAAGCAGATCAATGCCAACATAATCAAAACCCATTTTTTTTGCTATATCTAAGGATAGCTTTATCATTTCCGGATCATTTTTTTCTGCTAATACATCTCCTCCCAGGGAAAAATTGGTTCGCCATTCTCCATTTTTTGGCAAGCGCTTCATTATGCCTAAGACTTTTTTTCCGACAACTAGTACGCGGTAGTCATTTTTTATTTTGTGGAATTTTTGAAAAATGAAAAAACTTCCATCAGTATTGCGATCATCAATGAAGGATGCCAGTTCAGTCGGGTTATTTAATTTGAACACGCTAGTGCCAGTACTACCTTCAGCGACCTTGGCAACAATGGGGAAAGTTTTTAATTTCTTTTCAAAATTTTCAGGAGAAGAAAAGTAAGACGTGTTGATCCCGGGCAAATTGTTTTGGAAGAAAAAAAACTGTTGCGCCATCTTATCTAGACTCTGGTAAGAAGAAAAATAAACACTATTTAGAAAGAAAATATTATTTTTTCTGGCATATTCGAGTGTCAATCTAAAGAGCGTATTCATATTTTTCGTTACTCTTTTTTGCGGGGATAATCGTAGGTTATAGCGGTCACTACGAGGAATGATAGCATCAAATTCGCTTAGGGATTTTTGTTCATCTCCAAGATAAAAATGATCGTTTGAAATGTCAATGCGTAAGTCTTCCCAGGTTGTTAGGTGCATTTCGTGCCCTCGTTTTTTGCCCTCCTCTATTATTCTCGTCGGCGCATGCAAGCCAAAATGAGAAGATATTACGCAGATTTTCATAAGCTTAGATAAAAATTTATCAAATTATTATAATAATCGATTCGAACAGGCAATTCTTCTTTTTCCAGTGCGATTCCTGGACGAGAGTTTAGTTCAATTATCCATGGGCGTTCATTTTTGTCAAAGATGAAGTCAATCGCATACATTTTTTTTTCGAATCTAGCAAATTTTTTAGAAGCGTACTTTAAAATAGTATGAATGCTGTCTGGCAGCTCTTTTAGATTAATTAGTTTTATTTTGCCTCCTTGAGCAAGATTGGCGATTAGTTTACCTTGAGGAGGGATTCTTAAGAATGAGTGGAAGGGGCGTTCATTAATTACCATGACTCGAAAGTCGTGAGCTCCCAAAGCCCAGTTCTTGTAGCCATTAGTTTCAATTAATTCTTGGGCAAGAAAGGGATATGGCATTTCTGTCGGACTATTTTTTGCAACTATTTTAATGCCCATTCCGCCAGAGCCGTGAATGGGCTTGAGAATAATTCTGTTTGAAGAAAGTAGGGCGAGTTTTTTTAGGTCGGATTCTTTTTCAATTTTGACTAATTTGGGAGAATATTTTTTAAAGTTTTTATAGGTACTCCATTTATTAGTCATTATCTCGCTTAGTTCGATGTGATTGAAAAAAGGAAAAGTTGCTTCAATGATTTTTTTTAAAGAAAGATTTGGCTCTTTTTGGTAATGTAATGAACGATCGTGGATGAAATCCGGTTTAATGTTTTTTTCCCAAATCCATTTTTTATTCTCAAAGAACAGCGCCTTTTTGAAGGCGCCCTTTTTAGGGTCAAAGTCTATGATAAAACCCCGGCAAATTATTAGTCCATTTTTATTTGCGTAAGCATAAAAATCTTCTGAAACTTTGAGCATTGTTTGCGGAAACGGTTGACTGTATAGGGTTAAAATCGTTTTCATTTGCTTGTATCAATTAAATATTTTCTTAAGTCGCGCCTTCCAACCAAAACCGGATAAGTTAATCCTTCACGATTAGCAATGGAAAGTTTGGAAGCAATCTCTTGATTATCTAAAATTATTGAAAGCTTGATTTCAATCCGATAAGTAGCGCCATGAGAAGAAAAAGTTTTAGCTACCCCGACAATATCCGGGTGTTTTTCCAGCTTTTTCCATGTTTCATTTTGGCTAAGCGTTTTGATTTCTTCTTCGTCAAAGACTTTGTCAAGATGAAGGTCTTCCCATAGTTTAACTGCTTCACTAAAGCCCAGTTCTTGAGCTAGCTTCTTATCTATTGCCGAGATTCCTGCACCGGTATCGATTCTCGCCTCCACTTCAATTTCTTTTCCGTCTTTGCCAAGCAGCTTCACTTTTTCGACGGTGCCGATCACTTTTTTTCCGGAAATTTCCTCCAATTCTTCTTCGATTTCTCCTCCGAAAAGATCCATGCCGACGCGGATGCCCTTTTTTGCCGTTTTAATTTTAATGCCAGCGGCTTTCTTGAGTCGCCATTTCAGCCCGTCGAGATTGGCGATTTGAATAGCCAAGCCCGGGCGAGCATTGAGCTCTAGGATGACCGGCCCACGCTCTTTATCGATTGCTACGTCTACACCAAGAAACCCCAGACCGGAAATTTCTTGTGAGCGAACAGCTAAATTTAAGATATCCAGCCAATAGGGAATTTTAATACCGGAGAGTAAGAGTCTTGTGCCGGGAAGATATTCGATGATTTTTTGTTTGCCCAAAACCGCCGTTGTGGTAACGCCGGAGGCGAGGTCGATTCCCACGCCAATTGCCCCTTGCGCGAGGTTAGCCTTTCCATTTGATTCTCTGGTGGGAAGTCGAAGCATCGCCATAATCGGCATCTTATTAAAAACGATGATACGAATATCGGGGATGCCCTTAAAGGCGTATGGTTTGAAAAGTTTCAAAAGTTTCAAGCGTTCCTCAAAAAAAGCCGTGTCGGGAATGCCGGACAAAGAATATGAACCGTCTAAGATATTTCTGGTGTGATTCTTGAGATCATCAATTGTGATAATTGATCCATCGGCTTTTACCCACGCATCGTCTCGGTGCTTTTTTCTGCCATAAACAACGATAATGCCTTCGCCGCCAAAACCGCGATTAGGTTTCAAAACAAAACTATCCGGTAATTTTTGCCAATCAAAATTATCCAAATCTTCCAGGGTTTTGATTTGAGAAATGAGCGCTGGAACAGCAATATCATTTTTTTTAAGAATCCTCTTGCTAAGCAGCTTGTTGTCCGCAAGGCGTTTGGCGCGAGTACGATTATAGGGACGGATGTAGTCCAAATTTCTGGAGTTCATCCCTAAAATTCCACGTGCCTGCCTAGAGGGCAAATAGGCAAATTTTTTTTTAGTAAATTCAAACATAACTTAGCTTCTTTTTATAATCTCCCCAAAACGCAAATATTCACTCAGGCGAAGTCCCGTCCATTTGCCCAAAAGAATATTAAAAGGAATAGTGAGAAGAATAATCCAAGGATAAAAAGCAATAAAATGGATGAGTGTTTCCCAACTAGCGATGTAAAAGCCTAAGATCGAAATAATCAAGGTCTCTGTGGCAAGAAGTATCGCGGCGCGGTCACCTTTTTCAATTTGCACTGCGATGAATTTTTCCACGAGAGTAATCATAATGAGAATAGGGAAGATGGAAACAGAGGCAAGGCCTGTTCTCTTGAGACTGCCACTAATTGCCAAAATCACCAGAATAGAAAGCGCTACGACAGTGAGCATGATGGCTACACGCGGAAGATAGAGCAGGCGGAAGGATTTGAGCGCAATACGCATCAGCATGCCAATAAGAATAATCATTGCAAAAATCAAAAGACCGTACTTCAAACCGTCAGTTGCCAAAAAGGCAAAGGTGACTAAGAGTGGAGTGTAGATGCCAAAAGCCTTGATTCCAACTACTTGGCGCAAGAAGGCGATGAGCGTAGCAATAATTGGAAGTATGAGGATTAGCTTGATTGTTTCAAACGGCACTCCTTCATTGAGAAAAAATGTCAAAATAGGACTAACGCTAAAATTAATTTCATTCATAATTTTTTCTTTGATACGACATAGCTCTTGACCCGCCGTAGCTTTAGCAGGGGAGGTTGAGCGAAGTTGATTTTAGGCTAATTATGGCACGACTATTGGCATGACACACGGCAATAGCCAGTGCGTCAGCGGTGTCATCGGGCTTAGGGATGCAACTTAGGTGCAAAACGCTCTTAATCATCTGTTGCATTTGTTTTTTTTCCGCCCGGCCATAGCCTGTGAGGGCTTGCTTGACTTGGAGCGGAGTATAACTAAACACCTTAACACTATTTTGGCCTAATGTCAAGAGAATCGCGCCACGAGATTGAGCCACTTGGATGACGGTTTTTTGGTTTTTGAAGAAAAAAAGGCTTTCAATTGCCGCTTCAGACGGTTTGTGTTTTTGAATTATTTTTGCTAAATCATCCGAAATCTCCAAAATACGCTCATCATCAGAATGGGTTTTTTCCGTGCTGATGTGGCCATAAGCCAAAGGCAGGAGTTTGTCGCCTTTAACTTCAATAATTGCCCAGCCAGTGGTGGCAGTGCCAGGGTCAATGCCGAGGATTTTCATAATTATAGATTACTATAAATTTCACTCACATCATCATGGTCATCCAGCAGTTCCATGAGATTTTCATAGCTTTCGCGGGTTTTTTCGCCAGTTGCGATGGTTGTTTTGGGTAGATAAATCAGGCCCGAATCAAGAATTTTTAGATTTTCTTTTGAGAGGCTTTCACGCACACGGGCAAAATCTTTTGTTTCGGTGATAATGTTTAGCAAACCTTCTTCGATGATCGTGTCTTTGGCTCCAGCTTCAATGGCGAACATTTCCAGTTCGTCCGCGTCTTTATTTTCTAAATCAACACTGATGCTGCCAACTTGTTCAAAATTCCACATCGCGCTGCCTTTTTCTCCCAGCTTTGAATTATTTTTCGTGAGAATGGTTTTGACTTCTGAAACCGTGCGGTTTTTGTTGTCGGTTGTGCAAGAAATGAGGATCATCAACTCTCCTGGTCCAACCGCTTCATAGAGTACTTCTTCAATCATCGCGCCCTTGATCTCGCCTGTGCCACGCTTGATTGCTCGTTCAATGTTTTCCTTGGGCATATTCATCTCGCGCGCGCGGTCAACCGCCATACGCAATTGAAAATTACTTTCAATTTTTCCGCCGCCGTCTCTTGCGGCAATGGTCACTAGTTTTCCAAATTTAGTGAAAATTTTGCCGCGCTTAGCGTCATTGACGCCTTTTCTTTGCTTTATTCCTGCCCAGTGTGAGTGTCCTGACATAATAGTATATGGTATTTAGTATCTAGTATAATGCAAGCTTAGCACTTTGATGGGGGAAATTCAAGAAAAAAATTATTTGGAAAAATAATTTTTATCTTTGTTCCCTGTGGATTATGATTTATTCAAAAATGAATTAATTTTTTGATTAATAATTTTCCAAAAATATTTCAATGAAAACAATGCTTGTCGAGAATTTTTTGAAGGCATGGCAGTTTGTGGATATTTCACAGTTAAAATCCCCAAAACTTGTCCTTGATTTTTTGCGAGAAATTTTTTGGGATTGATATTTGAGTTGGCGAAAAGTAAAATCGTTTGTGTTTTTTGTTTGGCACTCCAAGTCGGATTCTCGCTATATTTCCCCAAAGCAGATAAATCAAAATCGACATTCTCTTTTTTTGATTCATCGGTCTCGTTTTTTGGTGCGCTATCTGCCAGGATGATTTCTGGTTCAGTTGGTGTTTCAGCCTCTGTGTCAGTTTGATTTTCTTTTGGAGTCTTTTGCGTTCCTCCCGTCCATTGCCAGATATTATCTTCTTTTTGATACAGTTCATCTTCTAAAATTGAATTTCCATGATCATATCTAACTTTATCCGCCACTTTTCCGTTAGGATAGCGCAACTCAATTTTGGCTTGTTTGTTTCCCAGCGAAAAAGCGCAAAAATCGCGCGTTAATTTTTTTTGCTCCCCGGCTTTGAAAATAAAATTTTTAGTGATCGGGTGATTGTAGAGATTTTTTGCGCCGGTGGCAACGCTCCAGTTTTTGAGATTAATTTTCTTTTCGGTGCTATTAAAAATTTCAATCCATTCGTTTTCGCTGTCACGGCCTTTGGGATTGGGCGAGAGTGAAACGATGCGCACCTTGGCTTTGCCATATTTTTCCACTGCAACGGTAAAGCTGAGTAAGTTATCCTCACCTTCCCCTGCGATTTTGAGTGTGGCATCATATGTGCCGGCCTTTTCATATTTATGCCGAGTTTTTTTGAGGTAGCTCTTGTGAGAGTCGCCAAAATCCCAAGTGAAATGCTCAGCCTTAGCATCAGCCCTTACTTCAAAGTTGGCATATATTCCGGCATAGATTGTTTTGTCTTTTTTGATTTTTCCTGAAAGTATTTCATCAAATTCGTTTTCTGTTCCCTTGGTAATTTTACTTGTCCATTGCCAAGCGGAGCCGTTCCAGGCGTAGGCGTAGTCATATTTGGGTTTTTCATAGCGTACAGAATCAATTGGCTTTTCCTTGGTGCCGTTTTTGGCAACGAGGAATGCTGTGTCGGGAGTGGTGTTATTCAGTTCGAAATTTCCTTCTAGAAAATAGAGTTTGCCGGGATCTATTTTTTCGTCGGGGAAATAAACTTTGTGATTTTTTTCATCCTCAATCCACATTCCAAAAAGATCAATCTTCTCATCCGAGATATTTTTCAGTTCAACAAACTCTTTCTCCTCATTTTTGGTTTTTGGTGCCGGCAAAATTTCGTTGATTTTTATCTTCCCAGTATAGGTGCTACTTGTCGGCTTAATGGGTGGCAGTGGTTCAATTTTTGGGCAGTCTTTTTGTTGAGTACTTCCTTTACCAAGGGATCCGCCAAGGCAAAAACTTTCCTGCCAATTGCTGTTTGAATTATCTTTATTAAAATCAATTCTTTCTAAAGAAAATCCAGCAACTTTTTTACTAAAAAATTCAGCATATTTAAGCGGCTCTTTCCAAGTGGTTTTATTGTCTTCGCTGTAAGCAATAAAGGCATTTTCATCAGAGAGTAAATTGAAAGATGAAGATGTTTTGATTATCTTGACGTCGGGGATATTTTTGAAAGCATCCGGGTTTTTTGTTGCAATAATAAAATCACCCTTTTTAATATCTAGACTGCTATCGATAGCGTATGTTGCAAAAATATGTGAACTATCAGCACAGGAGCTATCCGAGGAACCTTTTTTTGTGCAGAAATAAAAATTTTTTAGTTGCTTGTTTGAGCCCAAGATGAAATTTTTGTCGGCATTGGCATATAATTCAAGCCATTCTACTTTTTCTCCAGCTTCATTTTCAGTTGGGGAGTACATGATTTCTGTGATGGCTAAGGCATTATTTTCGGCTAGACATTTTTTCTCAAAACAAAAAAACGCCACCGCTAAAAAAAGCAAGAATATAAACAAACTTATTTTTGTTTTTATATTTTCATTTTTCACCCTTCATTTTATATCGAAAAACTAAAAACTATTGCAGTTCCTCATGAATTTCTTTGCGAATGACTTCGCCCAAATCCTGCGCTTCCTTTTTTTCATAAGTTTTTTGCAAGTTCATCACCAAATCTTTGATAGCATAGGGATTTGGCACGTGCATAAAAATGAAACGCTCCTTTTCGCCGGCCGTTTGGACATAGAGATTTCCATAGTTGAGAAAAGTAGGAAGCATACCCAGCACTTCAACGGACACATCTTGAATTTTTTCCAGTTCCAGCTCACTGACTTCGCGCGAAAAAAGCCCCTTTTGATCAATATCAACGATGCGTTCATTGGTGACAATCCAAACATCAAAGTAATAATCGATCCAGATAACAAAAAAAAGCATCCAGGTGATGAGCAGAAAAAGATTTTGCAAAAAAGAAAGCAGCATTGAGTTGGCACCGGTTATCATCGCGGGAAAAATGAGGGGTGTGATGATGAGGCTGCTAAAAAGGAGCAAAAGCATAGTGAGGATAATCAAAAATTGAGTCAAAATATCAAACCAATGACGATGAATGACCATCAAAATCTCTTCGCCCGGTTTTTGGCCCTTGAAATGAAATTGATTGAAGTTTTCCATTTTTTTTTAGAAAGGATTAGAATTATTAGAAAAAACACTCGCAAGAATTGTTTTCCAGTCGACAGCTAAAAACAGAAAAAAATTAGAAAGAATCAGGATGGCGGAGATTATGCCAAAAAAAACAACCATAATATGGCTGAAGTGGGAATTGATTGAATAGGCAACTAGATGGTAGATGATGAAAAAAGCAAAAAGAATGTTCATCAAAAAAATCAACGCATAGATCGCATAAATGACAGTAAGCATAGTTTAACGGATAAATAATTAACTTAATTAGTTTTTTCGGGAAATTTGATGCCTAAGTGCTTGTAGGCTGATTCAGTTGCAACGCGTCCACGCGGAGTACGGGTGAGAAAACCGATTTGCAAGAGATAGGGCTCATAGACATCTTCGATCGTCTTGATTTCCTCGCTAGTGGCTGCAGCAACAGTGGAAAGTCCCACGGGGCCGCCACCAAATTTTTCAATGATCGTACGCAAAATATGCTTGTCGGCCGGTTCAAGCCCAAGCTCATCCACATCAATCATCTCAAGCGCTTCTCTGGCTCGCGCGCTATCAATTGTCGGATAGTTTTTGATTTGTGAAAAATCCCGCACGCGTTTCAAAAGTCGATTGGCCACGCGCGGAGTGCAACGGGCACATTTGGCAATTTCTGCCAGTCCATCATCTTGCATTGGAACTTCGAGAATTTTTCCGGAACGGCGAAGGATTCTTTCAATCTCACCATTTTCATAGAATTCCAGGCGATGGATGGCGCCAAAGCGATTGCGCAGTGGATTGGAAAGGGAGCCAAGCTTGGTTGTTGCGCCAATTAGAGTAAATTTTGGCAAATCAAGTTGGATGGTGCGTGCCGATGGGCCTTTGCCAATCACAATATCAAGCTTAAAATCCTCCATTGCCGGGTAAAGCACTTCCTCAATAGATTTATTTAAGCGATGAATTTCATCGATAAACAAAATATCGCCATCTTGCAAATTGGTGAGGATGGAACCAAAATCACCCACGCGTTCAATCGCCGGGCCGGACGTGGTTTTGATGCTCACGCCCAACTCTTTGGCGATAATGTTGGCAAGCGTTGTTTTCCCGAGGCCCGCCGGGCCATAGAGCAAAACATGCTCAATCTGCTCTTGGCGTTTTTTGGCCGCTTGAATGAGAATATCGAGATTTTTTTTGACTTTTTCCTGCCCGACATATTCCGCAAAGCTTTGCGGACGAAGGGTGTTGTCCAGATTCAAATCTTCAGTTTGTTCGTGAGAGTTGGTAATCATATAGCACTATTATACACCTATTTGACAAAACTCCCAAGATGTGCTAAATTTGGGAGTCAGTGTTTTTATGTTTTTTAATATATTGGCATTGGCAAGCAGTAAATTGCAGGCAATTGGTGGCTTCTATCTTTTGTCATCAATATGGGAAACTTCTTTCAAGATATGGGTAGGGTGGGTAATTTGCTCTTAGTAAATTATCTGCGCTATACCTCGATTTTGTTTCTTTTCTTGGGCTCCTAGTTCGAGATTTTTGCCTGCAGATTATTACTATATTTCAGTAACCCGCTCCACCTCCTCAAGTGTTGTTTCGCCTTCCAAAACTTTTAGAACACCGTCTTGGGCCATTGAGATCATTCCTTCGGAAGTGGCTTTTTGATTGAGTTCTGATGTGACAGCATTGTGCATGACGGCTTCTTGGATTTCACGGGAAAGCAAAAATATTTCACTGATGGTTGTGCGACCTTTATAGCCAATGTGGTTACATTTATTGCAGCCGTTTGGTTTGCAGACTTCTGATATTTGCGGAATTTCTACGCCGGCCTTTGGACTGATAGTTTTTAGGACTTTTTCAATTTTTTGTTTTTCTTCTTCAGTCGGAGCAACTTTAGTTTTGCATTCGCAAAGTGTGCGCACGAGGCGTTGGGCGATAAAGGCGTTCACGCCGGAAACGATGTCCTCCGGCTTGACTCCCATATTGAGCATTCTGGCGACGGCGCCAGAAGCGTTGTTTGTATGAAGTGTTGAGAGTACCAAATGCCCGGTAAGCGCGGCTTGGACGGCGATCTGCGCCGTTTCATTGTCACGGATTTCACCAATCATCATAATATCCGGATTTTGACGCAGAAGGGCGCGCAGAGCGGTGGAAAAAGTATAGCCGTCTTTTTCACTGACCGGAGTTTGCAAAATGCCTTCCATTTGGTATTCAATCGGATCTTCCACTGTGATGATTTTAATTTCCGGCTTTTTGATCAGGTTTAAAATTGCATAAAGCGTGGTGGTTTTTCCTGAGCCGGTTGGTCCGGTGTTGAGCACGACGCCGTTGGGTTTTGAAATTTCATGTTTGATTTTCTCCAAATTTTGTTTGCGAATTCCCAGCTTATCCAAATTGAGTTCGACAGATGATTTGCTCAAAAGGCGCATCACGACTGTTTCGCCAAAGCCGCCCAAGATTATGGAAACACGAATATCAACGGATTTTTCCTTGAGTTCAGTCAGTTCGTCGTCAAACGTAATACTAAAACGACTATCAATCACGCCCTGGCGCGCTTCTGTTTTGACACCACTGAGCATTTTTATCTGTCCGAGGAAGGTTGTGTATTCTGTGAGAGGAAGTGAAGCAATAGTTTGGAGGATTCCATCGATGCGAAAACGGATTTTGACTGCTTCTTTTTCCGGTTCAATATGGATGTCCCCTACGCCTAAAATTTGCGCGGCGGAAAAAATAATTTTGATAGCGTCAACGATTTTCGTCCCGGCGAGAAGTGTTTGCATTTTGGCAAAATCATCCACGCTGCCCAAGGTTTTAGCATAAAATTCTTTTTTAATCGGAAGCGTGCTGCCGAGAGTTTGAGCCATTAACTTTTCATAGATACCTTCCAAAAATTCTCCTTGCCCGGTCACTTTTTTCACTTCATCAATGGAAGTGACGCCGCTCACGGCTTTCAAAATTCCGTCTTGAAGCATCGTAACCATGCCTTCTTCAAGCACTGCCATGGTGATTTCTGTCTCACCGGCGAGGTCAAGAATCATTTTTTCTGTTTCCGGGCTGATCGTGAGCACCTCAAAGATGCCCATGCGACCCTTGTAGCCAGTGCCTCCACATTTGAGACAACCTTTTGGACGATAGAGCTTGTCGATATTTTTGGGAATTTCCACCTTAGCGCGGGGGGAGATAATGGAAAGGATTTTTTTAATTGACTCGACTGTTTCTCTGGCGGGGACGTATTCTTCTCGACAAGAGCAAAGTTTTCGCACCAAACGCTGACCGATAATAGCATTTACGGCCGGAGCGATAAAGGAAGGTTTGACGCCCATTTCAATGAGGCGTGGAATTGAAGCTATGGCGCTGTTGGTGTGAAAAGTGGAAAGCACGAGGTGCCCTGTGAGAGCGGAATTGACGGCGATGTCAGCTGTCTCGTCGTCGCGGATTTCACCGACCAAAATGATGTCAGGGTCCTGACGAACAATCGCGCGAAGGCCGGTGGCAAAAGTATAGCCGCGGGCTTTTTCGATTTGGGTTTGGGAAACGCCTTTAAGTTGGTATTCGATCGGGTCTTCAATGGTAATGATTTTTTTGTCAGGTGTGTTAAGTTTGCTGATAATGGCATAGAGTGTTGTGGTTTTTCCCGAGCCGGTTGGTCCGGTAGTGAGAATCATGCCATTAGGCGCTTCAATTTGCTTTTGCACAATTTCATAGGCTAGGCCCTGAAGACCGAGTTCTTCAATGTTGACATTAATGGAATCAGGATCAAGGAGCCGCATCACAATCGATTCGCCATAATTGCCAGGAATGGAAGAAGCGCGGATAGCAATTGTTTTGTTGGCAAGGTTTATTTCAAAGGTTCCATCTTGGGCCATGTCTGCAAGATTAAGCTTCATGCCAGACATCATTTTGATTCTAGTGGCAATGCGCTTGTGAATATTGAGTGGAAAAAAAGCGACATCTTGGAGAACTCCGTCAATACGATAGCGCAAACGAAAATCATTTTCTCCGGGTTCAATGTGCACATCAGAAGCGCCAAGCGTGTATGCTCCAGCCATAATCGTATTCATCACTTCCGTGATCGGCATTTCTTTAATTCTTTCTTTGAGAACGAGTAAATTTTCAAGCGCTGATTTAAAATCAGTAAGCTCCGCATCTTTAATTGTGAGACTTAGTTGATCGAGGATTTCCGTAAAGACGATTTTTTTGTATTTTTCCAAAACCCGCTCAAGATTATAGGGGGAAATAACAAAAAGCTTTACCTTGAAACCAAATTTTTCGGAAAAATTCTTCAAAAACTCCTGCACATCCTCTCTGGTTGGATCGGTGACTACGACGGTAGCTACTTTAGCCTTTTTTTGAATGACAGCGAGGCTAAATTTTCGCGCGTCGCTTTCCTCGACTAATTTCAAACTATCAATGGAAACAGGGACGATATTGGTATCGATATAGGGCAACTCTAGCTTGGCCGCGAATTGAGCTACTTGTTCTTCTTCTGATTGCTTTTGTAGTTTGGAAACTAATTTGCTGGAAATGGCCTCAGTTTCTTTTTTTGTCTCGTCAGTTTTCTTTGTAATTTGGATCATATTTTTTTGTATTTAGGGCGCAACTTTTAATTTTTGTGACTCTATTCTAGCATAAAAAGCCAAAACAAAAAAACAGCTATCGAATGTGTAGCTGTTTATGTAAAAAGGATGATAATTATTATAGGCTCTCGATTTTCCCTTGAATAGTCTTCGCCGCCAAAATCAAATCACTGCTGTTAATTTTGATTTCCAATGTATCATTACTGGAAACTGCTCCAAAAAGCAATGCGATTTTTTGCAAAAGTTCATTATTGGCAGTTTTCAAAACCGCGAGAGTGCTGCCGGGTGTGTCGTTATAGAGAATCATGAACGTTTGACCATCGCTATAATTCTCTTGCAGCTTTTCCAAAATAACAGGCAAGTTTTCCGGCGTTGTGCGGCTTTGCACGAAATCTTCTAGGCTCAAATTTGCCCAAACAAGCTTGCTTTTTTCTTCCCAACTAAGTTTACTCATCACGCGACCTAATAATTTTAAGATAGATAGTGGCTGTGTTTTATAGAGCCAGCGAATGATGCCCTGCTGATCGGCGCCACGGTCCATCAAATCTGCCGCCGCTGAAAGGGATTTTGGGGTGGTATTTTTCTTTTGGAAATTTCCGGTGGCACCAATAATGCCTACCATGAGGCAAGTGGCAATGTTTTTGTCAAAACTGGTCACGTCGATATTTTCCAAAACCGGTTTTAGGATTTCCGCGCAAGATGAAGCGGTGATGTCAACCAGATTGATTTGACCAAAATTTTCATTATTCCCGCGATGGTCAATATTGATCACCGGCACTTCAAAAAACAAATCAGAGTTGTTGACGTAGATTTGTCCCAAGGATTCCAAATCAGGACTATCCAAAACAATAATTAAATCATATTTGAACTTAGCTAAAATAAAAGAAAAATCACGCGGATCAATCGAACCTTTTTCCGGTGTGAGATAGACATTAAATTTGTCGCCGATAACTTCTTGGCGCAAGCCGGAAATTTTGTTGCGACTGGTGTCGAAAGAAAGGACGAATTCGCGCGCGCCGGAAATTTCAGAAACGATATTTTTCGGGCAGGGGAGGAATTCAAATTTATTTTCCGCTAATCTTTTCCCGGAAACGATTGTGGCGGAGACGCGTCTGTTTTCCAAAAAAAACGCCAGTGCAAAAGCACTGCCGATGGCGTCAAAACCCGGGTTTTCGGGAATGAAAATGAGCACATCTTTGGCATCAGTGATGAAATTGCGGAATTGTTCTTGCGGAATGAGGCTCATAGGAAAAAAAAGAGTTAGGTTTTAGCTACTTTTGTTTTCAGGTAGTATTCCAAGGTAGCAAGGATTTTGGCGGGTGTCAAATATCGGTCAACTTTAGGTTTTTTAGGCCAGATAAAAAAAGCTCCATTTGAAGAGAGCCTTTTTGTGGGTTAGAAAATATAATAATTACAATTTATCAATTTCCTCCAAAAGCGTTTTCAAAATATCTTTTTCTTTAACTGATTTGATCACTTTGCCTTTGGCAAAGATTGCGCCCATGCCTTTGCCACCAGCCACGCCGATGTCTGCTTCGCGTGCTTCGCCGGGACCGTTTACCACGCAACCCATGACAGCGATGTGAATGTCTTTATCGATATTTTTTACTGCCGCCTCCACTTTTTGGGCAAGGTCAATGAGTGCGATTTGCGTGCGTCCGCAAGTCGGGCAACTCGTCACGGTAACACCTTTCTTTCTCAATTTTAGTGATTTTAAAATTTCCCAGGCAACTGGAATTTCTTCGATTGGATCGGCCGTGAGCGAAACGCGTAGTGTTGCCCCGATGCCGTCATAGAGCAAGATGCCGAGACCAATGGATGACATGACTGTGCCACGGAAAATCGTGCCAGCTTCTGTGACGCCGATGTGCAGAGGATAGTCAACTTTTTTGGCCAAAAGGCGATAAGCTTCGACCGTTCGTTCAATATCTGAGGCTTTCAGCGAAACTAAAATATCTTTGAATTTATGTTTTTCTAAAATTTTAATATGGCGCATAGCGGATTCGACCATACCTTGGGCTGTTACGTTGCCTTTGTATTTTTTCAAAATTTCTTTTTCCAATGATCCTCCGTTGATGCCGATCCTGATCGGAATTTTTTTCTTCTTGCAAGCCGTCACAACTGCACGGACATTTTCATCTGAGCCAATATTTCCCGGGTTGATGCGTACTTTATCAATCCCTTGCTCGATCACTTCGAGCGCCAGCTTGTGATCAAAGTGAATGTCAGCGACCAGTGGGATGTGGATTTGTTTTTTGATTTTTCCAATAGCCTGCGCGGCTTCCATATCCAAAATGGCCACGCGCACAATTTCGCAACCAGCCTTTTCCAATGCTAAAATTTGAGTAACTGTCGATGCGACATCGCGCGTGTCAGTGTTACACATTGATTGCACACGCACCGGATTATTTCCGCCTAGTTTATATGGACCGACTTTAACGACACGGGATTTGTACTTTTGCATATAGTTTTTTAAAAATTTAAGCCAATTCGATGAAAAATTTTGGATAATATTTTTTGAGGATTTTTTTTGTTTCCAGTGCAGCTTTTTTTGTTTGGAAAATTCCAAAAACTGTCGGTCCCTTTCCTGTAATAGAAGCCCCGATTGCTCCGAAGGAAATGATTGTTTTTTCCAGTGTTTCTATGACTGGATATTTCTTTTTTGCTATGACAGAAAAATCATTATATAAATAACAACACATTTTTTCAATGTCTGATTTGTTTTTGATAAATTTTT
Organism: bacterium; assembly: GCA_043725085.1. GTDB lineage: Bacteria > Patescibacteriota > Minisyncoccia > Moranbacterales > UBA2206 > UBA9630. The sequence continues at coordinate 19,893 of JAYSLY010000007.1, read as the reverse complement.
GAGAGATATTTTTTCTATTTGGGTCATTCATAAAAATCAAAGACCGATCTAATTCGCTATAGGCCAAAGGAGTAGAAATTTCTCCCGCCGGATTGATAACTAGGATATTAAGTCCCGGAAAATTTTCTAGTGGTTTAATTTTTTCACCCATGCCAGTAATATTAACTGCTCTCGTTTTAGAAAAAAACAAGGGAATGTCTTTTCCCACTTTTGCAGCCAGTGCGATAAGTTCTCTTTCGGGTAATAAATTTTTAAAGTATTGATTGAGCGCTAAGAGGACTGTCGCACCATCCGAACTGCCCCCGCCCATTCCGGAAGCCAGAGGAATATTTTTTTTAATTTGTATCTCAAGCCCGATGCGTTTTCCTGTTTTTTGGAAAAATTGTTCAGTAATTTTCCAACAGATATTTTTTTCATCTGTTGGGACGGCGGGATTATTACAGGTAATCTTGATCCCTGTTTTTTTCTTATCAAAAACGAATTCAAGTTCATCGAATAGATTTTCTGTTTTTAGCACTATGGTGCGGAGTTTGTGGAAGCCGTTGGAAAGTCTTTCTGTTACTTCCAATGTCAGATTTAGCTTGGCAGGCGATTTTGCTCTAATTTTTTTCATTTCGGGTCAGACTAATAATTACAAAAACTTGAATCCCTTCGCCTCTAGCGAACGCAGTTAGCTCCTCTCCTGATGTAGCATTGATTCCAATACGGTTTTTTTTCAGCCCAAGCATTTCAGCTAGGCTCGTCCTTAGGCGATCTTCAATTGGCAAAATTTTGGGTTTTTTGGCTTCGATCGATACGCCTAAATTATTGATAATATAGCCATCTTTCTTAAGATGAGAGAGTGCTATTTTTAGGTATTCCCGACTATTGGTGATACCATTTTGGCACATTTCATCAGCATAAACTGAAAAATTAACTCTGCCAAGCGCTTGTTCGATTGCGGCGCAGAGAGCGTGCAAGACTAGGTCTCCATCAGAATTAGCTTCCAGGCCACATTCTCCTGCCAGTTCTATTCCACATAAAACTAATTTTTTATTTTTATCATCAGAAAATCGATGAGAATCTTGTCCTAATCCAACTCTAAACATATAATTAGGTATTTTTTAAGATTAATTTTGCTAATTCTAGGTCCAGTGGTGTGGTCAGTTTGAAATTATTTTTTGCAGCTTCGACTATTTTCACCTTTTTGCCCAATCTTTCCACTAAACTGACATCATCTGTTCCAAGAAAATTATCCATGCTGGCTTTTCGAAACGCCCTTATTGCTAATGCTAATTGGATTGCTTGTGGAGTCTGCATATTCCAAAGTTTTGATCTGTCAAGCACTTGAACAGAAAGTCCATGCGAATTAACTTCTCGGATTGTATCTTTGGTTTTATGGGCGACAGCACAAGCTCCGCGTTTTTTTGTCTCGACTATGCAAAGATTAATTTCTGCCGGGGTCACAAAAGGATTTGCACCATTATGGAAGAGCAGGATCATTCCGCCTTTGTTCTTCTTATCGAAGAAATTATCAATAAAATCAATTCCGGCATAGCTTGAATCCTGTCTCTCTTTCCCGCCAGAAATTATCCCTTGCACTTTTCTAAATCTGTATTTTTTAACGATTTGCCGGAAGGTGCTTTTTTCTTTTTCTCCAACAACTAGTACAACGCCGTCAATATCTTTTGATTTTTCAAAAACTGACAAGGCATAAAAAATAATCGGTTTTCCTCCGAGCGTCACGAGCGTCTTGTTTTTTCCTGCTCCCATTCTTTTCCCGATGCCGGAAGCAAGGATAATACCAATATTCATAAGCACAAAATATTAAAACATAGCGATTTTTAGTAGCTTTATTATAGTCGACAAAGACGGTTTTGCAAAATTAAAAAAATCCGCTAGACTGGAAAAATGCAAACAGAATTTATTACGCAAAATCACATTGAAACAAAAAAGCTGGGGAAATTGCTTGCCCGGGAACTTTCTGGCGGTGAGGTGATTTGTCTTTCCGGCGAACTTGGTGCGGGAAAAACCACCTTCACACAAGGACTTTTGGAAGGTTTGGGAGCTCAAAAGCCCTACACTAGCCCGACTTTTGTGGTGATGAAAGAGTACAAGACAAGAGACCCCGTAAAATCGCTATGCTCACACGGGGCAAGCAATAATAAGAAAATGGTGAATAGTAGAATTCGTAAAGTATATCACTTTGATGCGTATCGGGTTAGTTCTGGTGACATTTTGAATTTAGGCTGGGAAGAAATGCTTGCTGATGAAAGCAATATTTGCATTGTTGAGTGGGCGGATAAAATCAAAGAGATAATTCCAAGGCGGGCAATTTGGCTTGGATTTGAATGGATGGATGAGAAAAAGCGAAAGATTATTTTGGTAAAAAAGGAGGAAAACTTGCCAAAATCTCCAAAGCATGCTAAAAATATCTAAGTGTCTCAGCACCATAATTTATCAATAATTTAGAAAAAGTTTATGCCAATCAAAAAAGCCGCTAAGAAGTATATGCGGGTGACCGAAAGGAAGACCGAGAAAAACCGTAAAATTAAAGGAGCCTTTAGAAGCGCAATAAAATATACCAAGGAAGCTCTTGCGAAAGCCGACGGAGAAAAAGCGACAGAATATCTCAAGAAATCCATCAAAGCTCTCGACAAGGCAGTAGAAAAAAATGTGCTGCACAAGAACACAGCTGCTCGAAGAAAATCCAGATTGAATAAGGCCGTGAAAGCGCTGGTAACCAAGAAATAGTTTTACTTACTTTTTGAAATAAAAAAACCATCCGAGAACTTCGGATGGTTTTTGTCTATATCCCCTTCGCCCTTCGGGAGAAGGTGGCCTGCTTACGCTAAAGCTTCAGCAAGGTAAAACCGAAGGGCGGATGAGGGCAAGGGCGATATAAAATAGAGGTTAGTATAAATAAGAACGACTATCAAATCATCAAACGCCCTTTCCCTCACCTGTCACGAGTACGTGACACCCGCCTGCAACGATTGCATTTCGGGCAGGTCCTCTCCCGAGGGGAGAGGAGGGTATGTGGCTACAGTTCCACAATAAATTTATCCAAGGCTAGTTTAATTTCCGCTTGCCCGGTTTTGATTTTTGCGTCTAGCGCGCCCAGTTTTTTGTGGATGGCGATCAGTTTTTTTTCACCGAAATTTTTTGCTTGTTGAAAACTTTTTTTCACGACAAATGGATGGAGTTTTGAGAGTTTGGCAATTTCAAATTCACTAAAAATTCCATTTTCCTGGAGTGAAGCAATGCGCAAGAGATTTCGAAATTGATAGACGAACATGGAGAAAAGGTAGAATGGGTCATCACCATTTTCGAGATGGCGATGGAAGAGTTCCAGTGCTTTTTTCTTTTGATTAGCCGAGAGCGCCTCGATTGTTTCAAAGATATTATTGTCGAGATTGGCTTTTGTGAGCAGATTAACCGTCTCGGCGCTAATTATTTCTGCGTTGGAATAATTGGTTAGTTTTTTCAATTCTTGCGTGAGCAGTGCCGTGTCATTTCCCACGTAGGCGATTAATTTTTCCAGCGCATCGTTGGAAATTGACGTTTCCGGCGCAATATCTTTAAGCTTTTTTAGAATCCATTGGTTTAGTTTTAGCCCGGCGAGTTTTTCAAAATTTTGTTTTTTTGAATTTTCCAAGAGAAACTTAAACAGCGCATTATTTTTTCGAGGAATCCCTGCTTCCCAAAAAATCAAAACAGAATCATTGTCGGTTTTTAGTTTTTCTGTGCGTTCCTTCAGGAATTTGAGGATTTTTGCCTGCTCATCGCTTGGCGATTCGCTAGTGACGTGTCGCAGGATAATTAATTTTTTTGAGGAAAAAAGTCCCGAAGCAGAAAGGGCGACTTTGATTTTTTCTAGTGCGCTTTCTTTTGAATCTTTTGCGTCAAACAAAGACAAACCCGCGCGGGATTTGTCATTGAGAGAAAACTTATTTTTTATCTCCAATACTTTTTCGTATGATTGGAAATTATCTTCGCCGTAGAGAAAGAAAAGCATATAGTTTCATCAGTTACTGCTTTAGGCGGGAGCTTAGTTAACTACTTCCCATTTTAGGTTTTGGCCTGGTTCAAGGATTTCTACCCAGATTTGTCCGGGAACAAATTGCACTTCTTGTCCGCTAGCATCATAGAAGAAAAGCTTGTTTTTTGCATCAGATTTGTCTTTTTTCCAAGTGCCAGTCGCCTCTGTGCCGTTCATATAGTAATGCGCTTCGCCGGCATCAACTGAATCAAACCATGGATCACCAAGCTGAACATTATTATATTGTTCTCCTTCAACCAATTGATCAGATTGAGCAATTAGGACTACCACATTCTTTGGGGCAATTCTCTTGCCATTATTCCTGTCTGTATCAGCTGTTCCACCCCAAGAACGCAAATAGGAGTTGCTGGCTTTGTCATAGTCATATGTGGCGTCATAGGGTTTTGCGAAAGCAACACGCAAATGTCCGCCATTTGGTCTTTGGTCAAGCGGCGCTTCATCCTTGTGTGGGTAGCCGACAAACTTATTTTGCAAGTTATACCCAAAAGCCTTGGCGCCTTCCAGAAGGGTAGCAAATTTAGCATAGCCGGTGTCAACTCCGCGGGCCATGCCGGTTTTTCGATAGCAATATTGTTCAGCAGAACGACCGCCGTCATTGTTGCAGTTCATGTCGTCATAGGTCTTTGCATCCAAGACGTCTCTGAATTTTTGGATATTGGAGCGTCCCCAATGAACAAAAATGGCATCGAGTCCGGCAGCAATGTTGAGAAAATCATGACGAGCACTGCGCATTGACCCGACATCTTCAGGATTTCCGCAAACGTAAACGCCCATAAGGCGAGTGATTGAAGCGGTGATAACAGGCATTTCAAAAACCATATCAGCATCTGAAAAACCGGAAGCGGGACGAGCGGCGACATCAGCCGGTTGCATTACTGCCACAGCCCTTCTGGCTTTATCATCACAAGGCAATCCGGAAAGATAGCTGACATCGGCAGGGTTTCTGGGAGTGGAAGTATCAATTTTTTGATTGATATCAATTTGTTTTTTTGATGCTTGACCTTTCTTTTTGGACCAGACGACGGCCCCGACTATGATGATTACTATTGCAATAACAGCAATAATAACTTTTCGCTTATTTTCCATTGAGTTTTAGGTTTAAAAATTACTTTCCCATTATACATCAAAAATTAAAAATAGGGAAAGAGAAGTCTTTTAATGCAAAATGAGCCCAATGCCGAAAGGAGTAGGGCGGAGCGCATTAATCGTTTTTTTGAAAGGGAATAATTGACAAAAATTAGATAAGTGCTATATTAAGCGCATGAATAATATTGTTTTCAAAACAACCAAGCGCGTCATTAATTTGTCCGGGATTACCCCTGGCCAGCTTTGGTTTTTGGAAAATGAAATAATGTAGCGCGAGTAAAAATCATTTTTAAAAAACCAAAGCCGGTCTCGAAAGGGAGCCGGTTTTTTCTTTAACAATTTAGTAGTTTCTAATCCAAATAGTTTATGTTATCCCAGCCAAAAGGAGGTGGAAATATGCTACAAATTTCTCTTAACCAAGAAGAGGTGGTTGAAAGATGTGTCGACTGTCGCTATTACAAGGACGGTCAATGCAAAACGTATGGTGTTACTGTGGTGGGATCTGAAAAAAATCCCCACTGCAGAATGGGGAAAAAACCAATCGAAGAGGATGTCGTACAACAAGAAATTAGCATTGGTGATTCTCCAAAACCAACTCGGCGGGTATTCACTTATGCACCAAGTAGGAGACAGGAAAATAGGGTTGCGCTATGTTCAATTTGCGGAAAATCTGCTAACTGTTTTTTAATTATTAAGAGAGTGTGTGGAAGTGAAAGTTGTGGGCATAAAGGCAAATGTCCTTTTACTTCCAAAAGAATGAAAATCGACAAAGTTGCAGAGGTCTTTTGCTGTAGCAATTGACGGCAAAAAGAAAATCCAGCTTATTAAACCTGTTAAAAGAGGAGAAGAAAATGATTAAGACAGCTGAAGTAGCGCATTTCTTGGGAGCAACAATTCTTGATGAAAAAAATTGTCTTCAGTGTATGTGTTGCGATATGCTTTGCTATGCTGATAATAACAGTGGCGATGTATATTGCTTGAAGGCTGGAGAGAGAGTAGAAAAAGCCGTCGCAATACAGGTTCATTCTTGCGCGAACGGCGAGAACTAACATTTCAATGGCCATAGAAAAAAGGAGGCATAGGGCATAGTATGGAAAAAACATGCAGCAATTGTTGTTTTAGTATTTTTGCTAGACATCTAGGCAAAAACATTTGTACGCGGTACAACGGGTTTGTCATTCAAAGCCCGAAAAAGCTGGCAGAGCATTGCCGGTTGTATGGAGAAAAAGAAGAGATTCTTTTGATTGTAGTTACCTCGGATTAGCGGAGAGGTGACTTATGCCAAAATCATCATCTCGGGCGGAAATTCTTGAACCAAGAATTTCCGCCTCTTATTTTTCTCGAAAGCTTTTTATGCTATTGAATAGAACTACTAAAAATAATCTAAATTAATTACATTAGGACCATATTGTATTTCCCGAATGTTCCTAAAAGGGGCTATTTCTGACACTTCGGGCAAAAAAACACACTGCGTTGTGCCATAGTTTTTCTCTGAACTTTTCCAAAACAATCTGGGCAAGGCGCTCCGGTTTTACGATAAACTTTCAAAACTTCTTGAAAATGTCCCGGCGCGCCAGCTGAGTCACGGTAATCGCTGTCGGATGTTCCGCGCATTTTGATGGCCAGTTTTAGAATCCTTCTCATTTCACGAAAATTTTTTTTGCGTTCGTTTTTGTCGAGACTTTCATTTTTGCGTTCAGGCAAAACTCCGGCGGAAAATAAAATTTCACTGCGATAGATGTTGCCGATGCCCGAAATCAGGCTTTGATCAAGGAGGAATATGCCAATCGGCATGGCCGGCTTCAGGTCAAGTAAATCATTGAATTTGATCAAAGTAAACTTCTCATCCATCGCGTCGATGCCGATTTTTTTGTCAACAAGATAGGCGGAAATATTTTTAGTATCCATTAGCCACATCGTTGCAAACTTTCGCAAATCAGAAAATTCCAAAGTGCGATCTTTATCCAATTGCCAAACATGGTGAATATATTGATTAACTTTCTCGTTAAAAAAAGTTGTATTTTCCTTTGTTTGCTTTTTGTATCTTGTATCTTGTTTTTTGATGAGTAAATGCCCCGTCATCCGCAAATGAATGTGCAAAGATTTTTCGCCGGAAAGATGGAGAAAAATATTTTTCCCCACCCGCTCGGCGCGAATAATTTTTTTGTCTTGCATTTCACGCTTGAATTTCGGAAGTGCCATGCCTTTGATCGCTTTGGGAAAATCAGACCAAAAAGAAAGAATGCGCGCGCCTTTGATTTTTCGGTTCAAATCACTGACAATAGTTTCGACTTCGGGTAGTTCGGGCATGATATTTATGAAGTTAATGCTTTTAAAAGACTAGCATAAAAACAGAATTTTCGCACTATTATTTCTTTTATTTACAATTTGTCGACAGTTGAATATTTGTTTGATGTATTGGGTTGGCGGGATTGTGGAGGTGAGTCTTGACTGGTGAGGACTCACCTGTCAATACTTGCTATTTGGTTGACAGTTGACAGTAAACTGTCAACTTGATGATATTCAGGGGGGGGCTTGCCAAATTGCCAGAAAGATTAAAGAAAGAGGTTTGGCAAAAAAAGTAATCGGCTGGCCATTACCGGTAGTTTCAAGGGCTTTGATGTGATTAGCGAGGTTTAGTTTGAAAGCTATTTTTTCGCCATCTGCCAAAGCAACTCAAAATAGGTCAGATAGGACTTACGAAAGTTTGCGTTTTTTCTATGCAAATAAGTTGTTTATCAATGTATTCAATCGTTTACTCCCAAACTTTTTCAAGTAGTTTTTTATTTTATTTTCATCAAGTAGCGTCAAGTTCATTTCTTCCGCATCAAATTTCGCGTAGCCGTTGAGAGACAGATAGGCGAGATCTAAAAAAGCTTTTTCCGGCTGCGCAATTAGGTAGCCATCTTTGATTTCATATCCAAAAAATAAATCTGTTTGCAAATGGCGATAGATCAAAGTTGTGCCGGCGATTTCAATTTGACGAGCGCGTTTTGCGGTTGCAAGTGTCAAGGCATAGGATTTTTGGCTCAAAATACCGGTTTGCCCAAGCACCCATTCAAAGGACAAATAACTTGGCGCATAAATTTCCAGCGCTAGCCTGGGAAAATCTAGCTTGGCCAAATCTTGGCAATAATAGCCCTTGGTTAGCGAGATTATTTTTCCAGCCTTAACTAAGCGGCTGATTGCCACACGGAGACTTGCATCATCCAACCGGGCGACTTTTCTGGCATCGGCAAAAGAAAAATAGCTTTTAGGGATTCTATTTAGTTTTATTTCCAAATTGTTCATAGAGTTGAGTTATGACCGGGTAGTATTTTTTTGGCAAAAATACTTGCAGTTCATTTTGAAATTCTTTTTTTCCATATTTTGGTAAATTTTTTGGCAGAATGAAATTTTCACGCAGAGCTTTGGCGATATACCAAAGGTCAAAAATATCGCGACCTTTTTTTCTTCCGGCCAAGGCAGATTCTTTCAGTCGTTTTAGTTCCGTAAGTGTTGGAACTAAAAGTAATGGCTCGGCGATGCTTAGTGGGCTTTTGACGAGTGCTAGTTCAGTTTCTAATTTTGGTTTGCGCTCAGGCTTGTGTACTTCGATTTTGACGGAAAACGCATGCTTTAATTTTTCATCATTAATACTAACCAGAGCGAATATCATCCGGCGCTTATCTTTGAGATCTTTCAGTGTCCAATTTGTGTGATTTTTAATTAAACTTGCGGTAAAGTTTTTAAATTCGGCAAAACTAATTTTTTTTATCACCAATAAATCAAGGTCTTCGGAAAAGCGCGGGGAGCCATAAGCTAATCGCAAAGCCGTTCCGCCATAAAAAACCAAGTTCGCGCTTAATTTGCTTTTGGAAAGTTCGGATAAAATTTCCATCTCCGCTTCTTCGCGCAAAATCTGGTCGCGCGCGATGCCGAATTCTTTGATGTAGTTGGTTAGTTGAGTTTCGTTCATATTTAATGATACTTAATTATTAACATATTTGATAATAATAGCGTATCATATAATAGGGAAGTTGTCAACTCTATTTTTTCGCCATCTGCCAAAGCAACTCAAAATAGGTCAAATAGGACCGGTGAAAATCGTCGTTCTTGATCTCGATGCAGAAGACGCCGTTGGCGTGTGAGATGAGCGAGATGGAATCATGCCAGATGTCAAATGAAGTGGGGGAATTGAAGCCTTCCGGCAGAAAGCGAATCTCTGAGTTGACGCGCTGAAGTTTTTCCGCTTCATTTCTATGGGCGTCATTCATCAAAATTTTTGTGTTGATATTGTTTTTTTTGCGAATGCGATTGATCCGTTCATAGATTCTGCCTTTGGTCATCATATCTTTATATATCAAACTCATTCCGCTCATAACCATGTATGTCGTATTGGGCGGTTGCAAGTCATTTCTCCGGCGGATGAAATCACGATAGGCTTTTTCGCCTTCATAGACCCGGATTTCTTGGCCCTTTTTCTGTCCGGCCAAGCGGTCATTGATTTCACCCATCAGATTATTGGCCACCATTTTTTGTTGTTCAATATTGTCCAGGATATTTTGCGGGTTGGCGATGCGAAAGATCAGGCGGTTGTTTTTGGTGGAACTAAGCACCATATTTCTCTCTTTGAGGCCTTCGAGCGCATCATAGGCGACTTGGCGGTGCATCCCGAGTTTCTTGATCAGTGGTCCCACCGTATTTTCGCCCAATTCCAAAAGTACGAGATAAACCTTGATTTCGTTGGGTGTGAGGCCGAGTTGGGATAATTCTTGCTCCATATTTTTGTCAGTTTATGGCTTACGATCGTAGATAAAAGCCACTATTATGGCTCTATTATAGCGCAGTTTTCGACTGATGTCAATATTGTCGTAAGATTGCTGTTGACAAAACACAATTTACCTGCTATACTCTTGGGTCAAGCTGAGAAAACGGTTTCTCGGGGAGACGAAAACAATGTTCTTTAAAAAGGAGAATAGAAAATGAAAGAAATAAATACTTTTGAAGAAATCGAAAGGTCAAAGGAAGGCTTCGGTCTATTAAAAGTAAGATTTAATGGACTTGAATTATTTGTGGGTCAGGAGCTTGTGTCCAATGGTTCACATCACGATCTTCCTGAAGGGCGAAAAGTTAAAGTTAAACTTTTTGACCCGGGATCCAGTGTTTTGTACAAATCTCAATCGTTGTGGATGTTTGTCATAACAGAAGAAGGTTATACAGTGCAAGGGGATCCCTTTAATTTCAAGGGGTTTGAAGAAACAAAACGTGATAAATCATCAATCTTTGATTCTGGATATGAAGAATTATCCTGCGAACAAAAAAGATTTCTTGACGCTGCGCATAAGTTTGATCAGAAGTACAAAATCTTTCCTTAATTTATTCTTTGTCTCAAGGCGAGCCACCAATGATCATCGCATCCGGCTCGCCTCCTTTTCCCAAGTTTCAGAATTGTTTTGAGGCTTGAGATGGAGGAAAAATTGTCAAGCTGAGAAAACGGTTTCTCGGGGAGACAAAAAAACGGTACTTTGAAAAAGGAGAAATGATATGAAAATAATCAACTTGATAAGAGTGGTGTTTCAAACAGCTGATCTGAGCGGCTTTGTGGGAACTACCCTAACCGATTTTTATAAAAGCGAAGTCTGTGGTACTTTGTCCTGTGCTTATCTTGACAATCCTGCAATTGGTCAGCTTGAAATCGGGGATGACGGATCTCTATGTGGATCAGTTTTGGTTCAGCTACCGAAAATTGGCAATTTACCCAATTTTGCCATTTACCGCATTTTATTATGCAAGCGCTCGGCGGCTTTGAACCATTTTCTGAAGATGGCTATTCAAGAGAACCATCAGTATCATTATATTGCGAAAAAAACGAGGGACACTTCTATTTTCTAAAAAAGAATGTAAATCTTTCCAAGGGGAACTATGAAATCAAGAAAGGTTATGTGACTTTTATAGAAAAACAAAAATCAGGAAAAGCGGGAATCTTTCATCTTGGAATAAAATTTGAAGGATAAAATGTTGACAATATAAAAAGAGATAATCCTTGAGGAAGATTATCTCTCAAATAGTTCTTTTGTAGGAAAATTCAAAAGGAGCTGTCCAATGCGACAACTCCTTTTTTCTATGACTATTTTTTTACAGATCTAAATCTCCCCCCAATTATCTCCAATTTCCACATTGGCGACGAGTGGGACGCGCAAAGTGTAGGCATCCTCAAGAATGGTTTTAATTTTTTCGGCCACAACTTTCGCGCGCTCTTCTTTGACTTCCAAAATGATCTCGTCATGGATTTGAAGGAGCATCTTCACTTCCGAGTCGGCTCCAAACGCTTCGTCGATTCGCAGCATGGCAATTTTCATGATGTCTGATGACAAACCTTGAATCGGCATATTGATTGCCATTCGTTCGGCGCCGCTTTGCACTTGAAAATTGGGCGAATTAATTTCCGGGATATATCTTCGCCGTCCGATTTCCGTTTCGACGTAGCCTTTTTCTCTGGCAAATTCTTTGGTTTTTTGCATATAGCTCGCCACGCCTTGAAAGCGTTCAAAATAGGCATCGATGAATTTTTTGGCGTCTTCTCTGGAGATGCCGGTGCGTGAGGCAAAACCGAATGTGCCCATGCCATAGATCACGCCAAAATTGAGTTCTTTGGCGGTGCGCCGGATTTTTTGCGAAACTTGCGAGAGGGGAATTTTGTTAATCTCCGCGGCGGTGGCGCGATGAATGTCTTCGCCGGCGCCAAACAGTTCAATCATTTTTTTGTCGCCACTGACATGAGCGACGACACGCAAATCAATTTGGGAATAATCGGCGCTGACCAGTTTCCAGCCGCCACGCGCGACAAAAGCCACACGGAGGAGTTGGCCGAGTTCCGTGCGAATGGGAATATTTTGCAAATTCGGATCAGATGAAGAAAGGCGGCCGGTGGCAGCGATAGCTTGATTAAACGTGGTGTGGAGGCGAGAATCTTTGTCGACCATTTCCGGCAATGTGTCGAGATAGGTATTTTTCAACTTGGTTATTTCGCGAAACTCTTCAATTTTTTCCACGATTTTGTGTTCATTTTTCAATTTTTCAAGCTCAGCTGAGGCGGTGGAGATGACGCCGGACTTGCCTTTTTTAATTCCATCAGAGGGAATGTGCATTTTTTCAAACAAAACTTTAGCCAGTTGCTTGGGCGAGGCAATGTTAAAAGTTTCTCCGCTTAGGCTATAAATTGATTGTTCTAGTTTTTTAATTCGTTCGCTGATCGTTTTGGAAATTCCTCTGAAAATCAATGTATCAAGTTTGATTCCAAAAGTTTCCATTTTGGCAAGGACCGGCACAAGCGGCATTTCCAGTTTGGCAAAAACCTCTCGAAGCGTGTTTTTGCTTTCATTATTATTCCTGATTTGTGCTTCGCTGATTTTTTCGATTTCTGTTTGGTGGATTTTTTTCAGTTTGAAAATATAGTCAGCTACGGCGGAAATTTTTTGAACCATCTCTTCGAGTGATTCAATTTCCAATCCCAACTGACCTTTTCTTGCCTCGTCGGCAAGTTCCTCGTTTAGATATTCTGCGACTAATTCAGGGAGGGTGGTTTTTCGACCGGGGTTCAAAAGATAGCTGCTAATGAGAATATCAAAACATGTGCCAGTCAAATTTATTTCATTTTTCCACAGAATTTTCAAATCACTTTTCAAATCATAGCCGATCTTTGCAATTCGCGAATCTTCCAGGATGGTTTTTAGCTTGGCAAAAACGGCGTCATTGCGGTCGAAATAGGCGACGCGACCGGTTTTATAGGCAACTGCCACGCCAAGGAGCGTTATGTTTTCCTTAGCCTCACCGGCTGTTTTCAATTTGATGGCAATTTCATTTGACGCAGAAATTGCTTCCAAAATTTCCGTACTGTTTTTTTCATCGGCAATTTCAAATTTAAAATCTTTCACCCCATCAGAATCAATTTTGGGAGTATTTTTTTTATCGCGATCACTATTATTTTTTTCCGTCTGTCCTAATCTTCTTTTGAGAGAGTGGAAATTTAATTCGTCAAAAAGAGCCAAAAGTGTTGGCTTGTCATAATCTTTTGTGACGGCTTTTTCCAGCTCCAGCTCCACCGGCGCCTCACGCGAGATGGTGGCGAGCTCTTTGCTTTTTTTAGCCATCATCCGATCGTGCTCTAATTTTTCTTGCAATGTTTTTTTAATCTCACCTAAATGGGCATAAACATTTTCCAATGTGCCATAGGTTTTGAGAAGTTCAATCGCGGTTTTCTCGCCAATTCCTTTCACGCCGGGAATGTTGTCCGACGGATCACCGCGCAGACCCTTATAATCAATCAATTGTTCCGGTGCGAGCGAATAGCGTTCAAATATTTCCGCTTTGCCATAGAGCGCGGAATCGGTGAGCCCTCGGCGCATTGTGTAGACTTTCGTTTTTTCGCTCACCAATTGCAAGGTGTCCATGTCGCCCGTTACAATAATAATTTCCAACTCAGGATTATTTTCTTCCACTTTCTTGACGAGCGTGCCAATCACATCGTCCGCTTCAAAACCGGAGGCCTCGCAAATCGGAATACCAAAAGCGCGCACCACTTCTTTGACGCGAGGAATCTGCGCATAGAGCGCATCATCGGCTTTGACGCGTGTCGCCTTATACTGGGCATAATCCAAATGACGAAATGTCGGCCCGGCGAGATCAAAAGTTGCAATAATATATTCCGGTTCAAACTTGGCAATGATTGAAATCACCGTTGAAGCAAAGCCATAGACAGCGTTGACCAGCTCGCCTTTTTTGGTCGTGAACGGCGGGAGAGCGTGATAGGAACGATGAATAATCGCATTGCCGTCGATGAGAATTAGTTTTTGGGTCTTGGTGTCTGGCATAAAGTTTGACTTAAGGTTTAAATTAGGCTAATTATAGCACAAAAAGAGAATTATGTAGTCGCCATTTCCCAAAGCGTCTCAAACCAAGCCTTGTTCATTTCATAGATATTTTTGTCCTCAATCAGAATGGAAATGACATTGCCTTGGTCAAAAATTTGGTAGGAAATTTTTCCGTCATAAATTTGCACGCTGGATTTGAAAGCGGAAAGATTTTTTTCCAAATAACGGATTTCCGTCACCGCGTCATATTTATCATCAGATATTCCGAAAGTTATTTCCGGCTTTTTTCCCGTGCGGATAATTCTTTTTCTCAAACCCTTGAATTTTCTCTTGCGCTTATACTCCGCATTGATTTCCTTGAAGGAGCTCTCCGCTTCAAGTGAATTGGTGTTGATGAAGAGCAAGATTTCCGTTTGGCTTTTGAGTGTGTCATCCAAAATTTTTTCCATTCCGTCCGCGCCTTCATAGAATTTCACGCCCGGTTTATTGAGTGTAATGTTGTAGCTGGAAATGAGACTGGGCAACGTGTCTTCAAACGTTTTTTTGTTTTGACTGAGCTCGGCTTCTTTATTTTCCAAAATTTTTTCCAGATTACGCGGATGGGTGGCGCGCCATTTGGCCACTTCTTTTTCTTTCTCGATTTTTTCCACCAAGTTAAACGCTAGAAGTTCCTCGAGAGCCTTGTAGGCCACTCCACGAGGGTGATTGGCGATTTTCGCCACATCACTGGCCTTGGTTTCTCCATGTTCAAACAGACAATCCAGCACAGCAGATTGGGTTTTTGTGAGGCCGAATTTTTGGAGCTGATCTATAAACATTGTAAATGTATAAAACTAATTATTTAAGGAGGCTCAACCTCCATTATGGAGGTTGAGCCTCCAAGGGTTCTAATAAAATCCAATGCGCTTTTTTGGCTGGGCGTCTTCTTTCATCAGTCTGGCGATCATTTGAAAGACCACCTTGAAACTCTTGTCATATTTATCTTCCATCAGTTCCACTTTTTCGCGTAGTTTCGTGTGGGTGGACAAAATTTCGCGCAATTTCACGAATGTGCGCACGATTTGAATGCTCACTGCCACAGCACGTTTGCTTTTGAGCACAGCGGAAAGCATTGCGACACCTTGTTCGGTGAAAACAATTGGTAGCCATCTCAATCCTTGCTTATCACTTTTGGACATCACAATTTGTGATCTCCAAATTTCAAGCTCTTTTTTATTCAGCTGAAACATAAAATCTGAAGGAAATCGGTCCAAATTTCTTTTTACTGCTTGTTTAAGTATTCTGGTTTCCACGCCATAAAGCTCGGCTAAATCTCGGTCAAACATTACCTTTTCCCCGCGGATAAAGTAGATCCGGCTCATAATGCGCTCATCGGGAATTAGCGCTTGTTTTTCATTTTTTGGCATATTTTTTTGGTTTTTTAGAGGTTTTATATCCTAATTCTAGCACGCCATAAGATAATTGTCAATTTTAATTATGACAATATGCAAGTGAATATAAGCCAAAAGAGTGTTTTAATTGAAGAGTTTTACGACAATGTCACTAGAAATGGCACAAGATATATAGACAAAACTGTGAAATTATGATATACTACGCAGTCAAGATAAATCACCGGAAAGCTCCAGTGGTCGAAGAAGAGAGCTAAATATGATTTCAAAACAATCATCTTTAGAAAAATGCTAGTGATAAGAAAAAAGTTGATTTTTCGTCAAAATCTCTCTTCTTCGGAAATCAAAAGGAGCTTTCATCATGAATGCTCCGTATCACTGGCATTTTTGTGAATTAGAAAAGAAGAGCTAATTCACAAAAAAGTTCATTGACAATTAAATAGGAATTAAAAAACACCCGACTGAAAAAGTCGAGTGTCAATTCAACCGAAACAAAAGGGGGATTATTGCCTGAGCAATAAGTCAATTTCTTCCTTAAGTTTAGGCAGATTTTGTTGACAGGTTTTCCAAACTGTTTCCGGAATGACGCCAAAATATTCGTGAATCAGGACATTGCGCATATCAATCATATCTCGCCAAGGAATTTGCGGGTTTAGGTTGCGCAATTCCAAACTGATTTTATTTGCCGCTTCGCCGATAATTTCCAAGTCGCGCACGATTGCTTTCAGGAGTAGTTTGTTTTCTAAAAATTCCGCATAAGAAATTCCAATAAGCGATTCATTTATGGCTTCGATGGATTCTTAAATATGTTTGAGAAAAGCTTGGTCATTTTTCATAGATAGTTTTGGCGTTAGCAAGAACTTCATCACGAAAATATTTGCTCAGAGCGGAAGGCGTGAGCAGGTCAATTTTTTTTCCGGAAAACTCGGAAAATCTTCTTTGAATTCTGACAAACTCAAAAAGCCCGATGGACGCATTTGGTTCAAATTCAACCAAAACATCCACATCGGAATCTTCCCGTGGTTGGCCATAAACATAGGAGCCGAACAGAGAGACTTTTTTCATATCTTCTCGGTGCGGGTCATTATGGATGGCTTCCACTAGTTTTTGTTCGATTTCAAGTAGTTTATCCATAAGTTCAATATAGCAAAAATTTGCCTATAGAGCAAATTTCCAAATAGCTTTTCTTTTGTTTCGGTTGAATTAAAAATCACCCCCAAGGATCAGCGCTTCGTCCATTGGGAATAGTTTTCCGGCCAGTCAATCATTACGAGCAATGATACTGGTCAAAAATCGCTCGGACCCGAAGCATAAGTCGGGCAGGAGGGACGGAACTATTGCGGCGGGCACATCAGATTATTGTCAATTTCAGCGCGGAGTTGAAAAGTGGTGATCGAGCCAGTGAAGATAAAATTCAAAAACTTCTCACTGACTTGGAAAAGAGCCACACGGAAATTGATTTGGTGGCTTCGCTATTGGTGGCGGCGAAAAAAGCCGGTGAAGTCCAAGAATTGGAAGAAATTGGGGGTGTGGAATTGACGACTGTCGGAAAAGAAGAATTGAAAAAAGATTCGGCGTTGACAGAAAAACTGCGTGAGATGTATGCGGCGGCTAACGCGCACAAATCTAAAGAAGATCTGGCGCGATTGCTCGGTGATTTTGAAAAACACCTAGCGTATGATCCCAAATTTCATCTGCTCTATTTCGACCAAGAAAATGTCAGCGCGTCGCAAAAAACACTCGGAAGTCTGGTCGGGTTTGTGCGCTCGTCGACATTTGACGGGCGAGCGGCCTTGTCGGAAGGCGAGCGCTATCTTGGCGCGATGAATATTGATCCGCTGCTCCAAAAATTCTATGTGGGAGAAAATTTTCTTCAAGAAGTGACGGCGGAAGAAATTAATTCTGGCGCCAAAAAGCTGATTGCGCACGTGCCAAAAGATAAGCCGTCGCACAAAATTGTCCAAAACTTAGGCTTTCGAGACATCTCTCAAGAGGGAAATTACACTAACAACGCCGGCGAAGTTATCGCCAAGCGGATTAGTGTGGAGTTGGAGAAAAAATAATTTTTTTATCATGCTTTGTATTTGATGACATAATTCATCAAAATAGGTGAATTACGTTAATGGGTTGACAAAATATAAGTTTCTTGATATTATTATATATGTTAATATAAAGAAACAACTATGCGATTTTTTGAGTTCGAAAAAAAAATGCTTAGGTTTCCTGTTTTTAGCTCAATTGAAGCAAAAAACATCTTTTTTGCCGAGCCTAATATTCTTGTTCAGATCGCTTTTTGGACCAAGAAAGGCTATATCAAAAAAATTAGAAAAGGCCTCTATCTTTTGACTAATGCTCAAAATGACATTAATTTATTGTCACTAGCTTCCAAAATCTATGCACCGGCCTATTTGAGCTTGGAATTTGCTTTGAACTATTATGGCATTATTCCCGATATTCCCGGCACCTATACTTCCGTTACTTCAAGAAAAACCATTACCTATGAAAATGAATTCGGTAATTTTACTTATCAAAAAATTAAAAGTAGTCTGTTTTTCGGGTATGTTATGCAAAAAGATAGAAATGTGACTTTTTACATTGCCACGCCGGAAAAGGCGATTTTGGATTATCTCTATCTCAACAAAAACAAGCTGGTGGCGCAGGAGAATTTTTGGCGGGAGTTGCGGATTGATGAGGAGTTTGAATTTGATTTGAAAAAAATTGGGGAGTATAAAAAATTATTTAATGACAAAAAAGTGACCAAGCTGATTGAAAGCTTGCTAGCCTATCAAAAAAATGCTCGATAAAAATTTCTTGGAAGATTATATTAAAAGAAATAATATTCCCAATAATCCCAGACGTTGTTTGGTGGAATATTTGCAATCAGAAATTTTGGAAATTCTCTATACTTCCAAATATGGCAATCACTTGGCGTTTTTGGGCGGAACTTGTTTGCGCTTTGCCTATGGCATTGAGCGGTTTTCGGAAGATTTGGATTTTGATGCGATTAGAATGGGCTTAAATTATGAGGAGCTGGCGAAGTATTTGCAGAAAAAACTGGAAGAGCGCGGTTTTTTGATTGATACGCGAGCGAAAAAAACGGAAAATATTTTTATTATTTTTTTAAGATTTTCCGCGGTGATGCAGCAGATGGGGCTGACTGAAATTGCGGATCAAAAAATTAAAATTAAATTTGAGGTTGATCCGACACCCTACAAAAACATTGTCTATGAATCAAAAGCAATTTCAGCCTATGGGAAAATCTTTAATATTATTTCCAACACACTTCCGACACTATTCGCGCAAAAGATCTTGGCGCTAAAATTGCGACCCTATCAAAAAGGGCGGGATTTCTATGACTTGGTTTGGTTTTTGGCGCAAAAAAATATTGAACCGAATTATGCGATTTTGCAAGAAAAAAATATCGCTGTTAGAGATAAAAAAGAGCTAATCGCCGAGTTGCAAAAAATAATTTCCGCGCTTGATTTGAAACAAGCGGTCAAAGATGTTTCGCCATTCCTTTTTCACCAAGAGCATGCAAAATGGATTTTGCAATTGCCGGAGTTTATTGAGAATTTAGAAAAATAAACCAAGTCGAGAGCCTGTTGTCTGGTAGCCAGAGTTTAGCTCCGGTTTTGCCTTAAGCGTGCATTTCTTGGCTATTTCATATATAATGCAGAATGTAGAGCTAAAAATATGATCGGAAAACTTAGAGGAAAAATTGAATCAATCAAAGAAAATCATGCCATTATCGATGTGCATGATATTGGCTACAAGGTTCAGATGAACAGCTATTCTTTGGCCAAGATTGCCGGCGCCCAAATTGTCGAACTTTTTATCTATACCCATGTCCGCGAAGACGCACTGGCGCTCTATGGATTTTTGAGCGAAGAGGAGCAAGCAATGTTTGAACTGCTAATTTCCATTTCCGGCATCGGTCCCAAAGCCGCTTCGAGCATCCTATCAATTGCCAGTCCAAAAACGATCAAGGCAGCCATTGTCAATGAGGATACCTCTATTCTTACCAAAGTTTCTGGTATTGGAAAAAAAACGGCCGGCCGGGTTATTTTGGAACTGAAAAATAAAGTTGGTACGATTTCCGAGAGTGATCAAGATGAGACGACGGGAGATTCAAATGCGATTGAAGCTTTGATGGGGATGGGATACAGCGCCTATGAAGCGAGAGAAGCCCTAAAAAGTGTGCCGGGAGATGTTCAAGATATCGGCAAACGCGTTGGAATGGCGCTAAGAAACGTTGGGAAGAAATAATATGTAGTATAAAGTAGCGGGTATTCGGTATGGATAAAAATAATCAAAAAAAAGATACACAACACAATTCTCCGGCCAGAGAATTTTTACAGTCGGAAGCGTGGAGAAATTTCCAAGAAAGCGTTGGGCGAAAAACATTCAAATTGGAAGGCGAAAATTTTTCTGCACTGATTATTGAACATAAGTTGCCAGTTGTTGGGAAATATTTTTATATACCGCGGGGTCCAATTTTTAATTTTCAATTTTCAATTTTCAATTT
>JAYSLY010000006.1:0-22424 GCA_043725085.1 bacterium | reverse complement strand
AATTTGGGAATTTTCGCCCAAGGCAATTTGGTGGCAAAAAGTTGGATGCAAACAGATCCGGTGGCGGATGAATCAATTTTTGGAGAAATGATTGATAATGTTAATCGCGGCGCATCAAGCATCGCAGACGCCCTTCGAACGGCGGAAGAAAGGGTGAGGAAGTTGGAGGTGAAATAATGGAGCAAATTTTCAATTTAAAATTTAAAATTTAAAATTAAGGAAATAAAATGCAAAAGAAAAAATATTTTTTTGAGTTGCTTGTGGTTTCTGCGATCATATTAGCCGGGTTCTTAGTAGGTAGTGATGCGCATGCAAAGGTAGTTGGTTGCCTAACAAATACTCATGTCACATCTAACACCTGCACTAATTACGATGACTCAACGGATCAATGCACGGGAATATTTGATTCTTGGTGTCCAGGGAATACAGTATGCGCAAATTCGAGCACTTGCGAGATTAGCGGTGATCAGGCGTGGTGCTGTGTTAGTCGCAAAGACCCTACTCATTGTGTGAAAGATAATAGTAACGAATTTTGTTCCAGCTTTAAGGATCCCGATCTTGAATCAAAAAAACAAACCTGTGCTTCTATTGTTCCTGCGTGTACTAGCACACCAAACCCAAATCCAAACCCAAATCCAAATCCAAATCCAAATCCGAATCCGGGCACTCAAACTGCAGTTTCTTTCCCCAACCCAATTACTTCCAATTCAATTGATGAGGTTTTAACTTCATTGCTTACGGCGCTTTCGGGACTGGTGGTGACTCTGGCTGTTATTTTTATTGTCCTGGGTGGAATTCTCTATATGATGTCAGCCGGGGATCCGGGGATGATCAAGCGCGCGAAAGATTGTTGGTTGTTTTCGGTGATTGGACTTTCAATTGTGATTGCGGCGCCGACATTTCTCAAGGAAGTGCAAACAATTTTAGGTGGAAATTTAACGGGCGGTGGAATTGAAAAAGCCCAAACTGTTTCTCAGATTGCAACAAGGGTTTTGGATTTTCTCTTGTCGCTCGTAGGAATTATTGCTATAATCAGTTTAGTGATTGCCGGTGGAATGTATATGACTGCTTATGGTGATGACACGCAAATGGGTAAAGCGAAAAAAATGGGAACCTGGGCGATTGTGGGAATTGTTGTCGCTCTCGTTTCGCTGATTGCGGTGCAGCAGGTGTCAAAATTGATCACAGGGTAAGAATAACAAAAAATAAAAATAGAAGGAGGTGTTTTAATGAAAAAAACAATTAAAAAAGCAGTCTATGGAGTTTTAGGAACAGCGCTTTTGGCTTTGCCTGCCGTGGCTTTGGGTTATGGATCTTTTGATCCGACAGCCGGAGGCGGAACAGGCCTTCCGCAAAGTTCGCTATTGGGAATTATTACCAATATCATGAAGTGGCTTCTCACTGCGATTGGAATTGCCGGAGTGATCGGTTTTGCAATCGCCGGGCTGCTCTATCTGACTGCAGCGGGCGATGAAACAAGAATCAAAAGCGCGAAAAATGCGATGGTCGCTTCAATTGTTGGAGTGATTGTGGCATTGGTTGGTGTGGTGGCTCTCACAGCAGCAAATTCGATGCTTGGAGGACAACAGGCGTTCTAGATTATGAATATGCCCCACGCTAATTCTGAAAAAAACTTTGTTGAGATAGAGGAATTCCAATCTTAACAAAAGTAGAGACGGGTTAGTGAGGATGGCAAAAATTTTTTGTTTATTTGAAAACAGCCTTGCATTTCGTGAGGTTGTTTTTTTATTTTGTTTTTTGTGGTATAATTTAGATATAATAAATCTATTTTTAATTTAATTATCACACCACAACTGCACATCGCAAAGGCGAGTGAGAAGTGGTGTGGAATAAAAAAATGCAAAAAACAAAAACAAGGCTAAAAAAAGTTTTTTCAGTTGCGGGGCTGAGCTTGGCTTTTCTGTTTGCTCTTGGGCAAACAGCTTTCGCAATGTGGAACCCGGAGGAGGCAAGCGCTTCTGGTCTGCCTAACGCGACGCTCTATGACATTATCACCAACATCCTTGATTGGCTGCTCACGATCATCGGAATTGTCGGTGTGATTTCTTTTGCAATCGCCGGACTGCTATACCTCACTGCCAATGGAGAGGATACAAAAATAAAAACAGCCAAAAGTGCGATGACTAATTCAATTATTGGCGTGATTGTTGCGATTGTCGGTGTGGTAGTTTTGAGGGCGGTGGATACAATGCTTAACGCTGGAAGCCTATTTTAATTTTAAATTTCTAATTCTAAAAAATGCGAAATAAGTTAAACTTGTTTTTGACGCTGGCGGCAGTTTTTGTTTTCAGTTTTTCACTGACAAAAACAACCCTGGCTGATCAGTGTATTCGAGGTGATTGCAAGGCAAATTGCTCAGCGGATGAAGAGCCTTCGACGAGCCCGGGAGATGCGTGTTCGGAATCCTATCTCACTTGCTGCGTGCCCAAGGCTTGCCCAAATAGCAGTGTCCTTGGTTGTATTGCCAGCAGTTCTTGCGACAAGCCAACGCCAGGCGGTTCATGCTATGCAAGCGGGCAAACTTGTTGTGACAAAGAAAAGACGACAGATCCTTGCGCCAGTTCGCCGGATGGAACAATTTGCACAATGTCCGATGGCGCAGAAGGCGCATGTAAGAATAAAGCTTGTGCTAAAGCTAACTACTACGATCCATGCGCCGGAGCGCTGCTAGAAGGTGCGAGCTGCAAGACAGCTTCAGGCGCAAGCGGAACTTGCAAGAATAAAGCGTGTGTCAGCGGCGGCGAAGTAAAAAAAACTGTTGGCAAAGGAGACCCAGGATCGGGCACCGGCTGGAATTCATCCGATTTGGGACAATTTGGTTTGCCAGGAACACCACTCAAAGACATCATTATGGGCGTATTGGATTGGCTTCTCACTATTGTGGGAATTATTGCTGTGATTGCTCTGGTTATTTCCGGTTTTCAATACTATATGGTGGCTACGGATGAAAAAATGCTGGAAACGGCCAAAAAAACCGCACGTGCGGCGGTCATTGGTCTTGTTGTGGCACTTTCCGGTGTGATTTTTATTCACGTAGTAGACACAATGCTTAATGCAGGGAAGTTATTTTAGTATTATCAGTACAAAAAAATAATCAGCATGCCAAATAAAACAAAAATTAAAACAGTGGCAATTTTTGAAGGCAGTCAAATTCGACGTCACTGGGATGCGGAAAAAGAGTTGTGGTATTTTTCCGTGGTTGATATTATCTCGGTTCTAACAAATAGTGATAACCCACAAGTTTATTGGCGAGTTCTCAAAAAGCGTTTGATTGATGAGGGATCAGGCGAAACCGTTACAAAATGTAACGGTTTGAAAATGCTTGCCATGGACGGAAAAATGCGCCTAGCGGACGTTGCTGACACGGAAACGATGCTCCGACTGATTCAGTCAATCCCCTCCCCTAATGCCGAGCCATTCAAGCTTTGGCTGGCGCGGGTTGGCTATGAAAGACTAGAGGAAACAGCTGATCCGGAATTAGCGATTGACCGCGCGCTAAAGACTTATTTGCAAAAAGGTTATAGTCAAAATTGGATCAATCAGCGATTGAAAAGTATTGAAATCAGAAAAATACTGACTGATGAATGGGAAAAGCGAGGCGTGAAGGAAGGATTGGAGTTTGCAATTCTCACCAATGAGATTACTCAGGCGTGGACAGGGCTTACAACCAAAGAATACAAGAAGTTAAAAAACTTGAAGAAAGAAAATTTGCGGGATAATATGACTAACATGGAATTAGTGCTTAATATGCTGGCGGAAACCGCAACGACAGAAATTTCCAAAAAACGTGAGCCAAAAAGTTTGAATGAAAATAGAGCTGTGGCACGCGAGGGCGGCGGAGTAGCGGGCAATGCAAGGAAGGATATTGAAACTAAAATTGGCAAAAAAGTACTGACAAGCAAGAACGCAAAAACACTATACATTAAAAATATTAAAAAATTGAAATAAAATAAGTATGCAAAATAAAACAAAATTGTTTTTGGTTTCGGTTGTGGTTTTTCTGGGTGGGTTTTTAATGGCTGGAAGGGTAAGAGCAGAGCTGCCATGGTGTTGTTTGCTAGACGAGGGAAAGAGCTCTCAGTCTTGTAGGGAGATTGATTCAGGTAAGATTTGCTCTACTGCGGAGGTGCAAAAAAGTCAACCTTGCTCAACTTATTGCAAGGCAACGCCTATTGATGCTTGTACTACTGGAACTTGTCAGCCATCTTCAGGTTGTAAGTCTTTTGGTTCAGGCACTTGTGCGGATGCGCAGAATAAGTGTTGCTTAGACAGTGGAACAGCGGATACTTGTTCAACTGTTTGTGTGCCTAGCGCGAGTTGTGCAAAACCTATCTCAGGTAAATGTTCAACTAGCGGTCAGGTTTGTTGTGCTAGCGGAAATTGCACGCCAGACTGTTCTTGTGCATCCAGCACGGCAGTTGGCTCAACTTGTTCGGATAAGTGTGGGGGAACTTGTCAGGGAAAGAAAAGCGGAGGCACAACCTCACCTGGGGTGATTGTTCCAAGTCAATTAGCAGGACTTCCAACCAATCCAAATCTAGTAAAGGGAATTTTCACGAATGTGGCTAATTTTCTTTTGAGCATCATCGGTATCATCGCGATCATCAGTTTTGTGATTTCCGGTATTCAATATTTTCTTGTGGCCACGGATGAAAAAATGATGGAAACAGCCAAAAAAACAATGGTTTATTCAATTATTGGATTGGTTGTGGCATTGTTTGGTTACATTGCGATAAAAACAGTCGAGATGCTTTTGAAAGGATAAAATTTTTTTTCAAAAAAAGACAAACTAAAAGGACATACTTGATAATACAAAGTATGCCCTTTCTTGATTCATGTAATCACCCCCTTTCATTGAAGTGTGTGTTATAATTTTTCAATTGTGATTTTCACGACTCCAGTCGGTGACCTCACAGACACCGACTGATAATCGCTCGATGTTTCAAATACTCCGCCCGGTTGTGGACTGCCGGGTTTACTATTCGTGTAAACCCAGGTGTCAGCCGGTGACACCCGATATTTCCCTATCTTCTCGACAAGGAAAGTCTCATGAAACTCTTTCCCGTTCGGGATTGTCACCGTCGCAGGGTAAGTTGAGATTATCGGAGTATCTACTCGGTTCGGCGGCAGATCAAGGCTTGCTTGCCAGTTCCAATCCAGTTTCCTGGTTGGAATCCAACCCTCGTTTCCCTGCTGAAAATCCCCGTGCCGATTGGGCAGCATGATTTTCGTCATGCCTTCCGCATCGGCGCCAGCTTTCTGCCCATTAAGGTCTTTGACTAGGACAGTCGTACCCTTTTGGACGGAAAATACGGGCTGCCTGACTTGGTTATAAATCTGCGAGTCCTCAAGGACTTTCGCAAACTTGCCCATCTCAGGCTCGGACTTGAGGGAGCCTTTGTCGAGCTGGTTGGCAATTTCGC
The DNA here is from genome assembly GCA_043725085.1 of bacterium. GTDB lineage: Bacteria > Patescibacteriota > Minisyncoccia > Moranbacterales > UBA2206 > UBA9630. Next base: position 16,980 of record JAYSLY010000006.1, on the reverse strand, counting down.
CAACCTTGTTTTCGCCCGATCGTCCAACGCTACTTTGTAGCTGGGGCGACAAGTTTCCAAATGCCCACCAGCCAGCGACGATTACTAGATAAACGAAAAGAGTAATAGTTGCTGGTCTGGCAATCCAGCGGCTGATCCATCCTAGCGGACGAAAGATTGCCACTTTCGGGATGATTGACATTGCTCCCCAAAACAACAGGACTAGCAAAAATATTGATGCAGCAGCCCAATGCCCTGTGGATATTCCAACTGTTGCAATCCCGACTCCCAGTATGAAATATAAGAATATTCCTAGGAAAATCAGGACAAGGGCGATGATTAAAATGATTCCGCCAGCAGTGGTTAGCAACGGGACCGCTACTGCGCCAGCTGCGGGGGCTGCACCTCGGAGGAAATCCCAGAACATTCCAAATATATAGCAAACAATGTCCCAGGCTCCCCTTAGGAAATCAATGAGGAATCTGCGGTAAGGAGTGATAAGAATAATTCCTGCGATAGCCAAAACAACAATAATATAAGCTGGAATAAACATAGCTTTTCTCCTTTTTATTTTCTGGATTCGCGCAGGTTTTTTGCCCAGGTGCGAAAAATAGATGCAGCTTGGTTGATATCTTCCCGATTGTTTTTTTCGGCCTCAACCGTTTTCTTGAAGCCATTTTTTAGAGCTTCCTCGGTGGAGTCAAGAGGCGTTTTTTTCTTTTCCTTAACAACAATATTTCTTTGGAGAAGAACATCCTCGATTTCTTGATCGTCTTTCGCAGAGATCAATTCATTGAAGAGCTCCTCGATAATCTCGATGCCTTCGGAGTAATCGGTATAAGTCCTTTCTTCCTTAGCATCTTTCGGGCCGGTTGTAACTTTTTTCTTACTCTCGAACTTTATTATGGTGTTGTAAACCCACCGAACAAGTTCTTTAGCAAGATCGGATTTGTTTTTCCGAAGGCTGACCATTATTGCCCGGATTTTCTTTTTATCATCCGGACTTAAATTCCCTTTGACGAGAGCTTTTTCAAACATAGCTTCGTCATCAAAAGTTTTGTCGGCTGCGTCGGAACTTAGGCCGAAAATTTCCCCCGCCCTTTTTTCAAGGTGGGTGCCTGCGTTGTCCGTTATGGCGTTAAAAATCTTTCCAAGAATTGGGATTGATGCTATCGCTCCCAAAACGTCCGTAGCTCCCTCTGCGAAAGCCTTTACCTTTTTTGCTACCATGGTCGCCTACCTTTCCGCCTCATTGGCGAATAAATTGATATATAAAAATTGTCAAAGAGCTTTCAGTAAGGCTCTTAGCTTTTTCTTGAGCCTTGCCAGGACGACTATCGTTCTGACCTAATATCCTAGCACAAAATGGTGAAAAAGTCAATCCGAAATGTTTAAATTAGTAAATTTTGGCTTAGAATAGGCATTGATAATTTGAGCAATTTTGCTAGAAAGCGAAAAATGCCCAGAACAAGGCAAGGTTTTGGGAAAATGTTATTTTTAGTGCTAGACTTGATGAATTGACCAAAAGGCTAGGCATTTTGGCTAATGTAATCACCAAAACATACGCCAAAATATGACCAAACTTGACAATATGATTATTATAATATACAATAAATGTATAAATTGATATATTATAATAAACACTATGCTAAGCAAGCTTCAAATAAGGGAAATAATCAATGATTGGAACTATTGGAATCGAGAAATTCCAGATTTTCGATTGGGCTGGAGAAGAAAAAAATATCTCGAACAAGTCATGAGCTCGATCGAGCAAAAAGAAATTATCGCGCTGGAAGGAATTCGCCGGAGCGGAAAAAGCACCTTGATGTTTCAGATGATGGAGCAATTGGCCCAAAGTGGGATAGGCAAAGACCAGTTTTTTTATATGAACTTTGAAGATTTTCGCTTAGTGAACGATTTAGACACGGCGCTTTTGGAATCTTTCTATAGTGCCTATCGCGAAGAAAGAAACCCCGAGAATTTCGCGTATGTTTTTTTTGATGAAATTCAAAATGTACCACAGTGGGAAAAATGGATTCGCACGTACTATGAAAAAGGAGAAAATGTTAAATTTATTATTTCCGGATCATCTTCTAAGCTAATGTCCTCGGAACTCTCGACACTTCTTACTGGAAGAAATCTGACCTACGTGATTTATCCATTTTCTTTTGCGGAATATCTTCAAATTTCAGGAGTGGACTATGTGAAATCAAACGAAACTGAAAAAGTCTATTTACTAAACAAAGAAAAAAAAGCTTTAATTAAAAAACATTTGAATGAATATGTTGCCTTTGGCGGTTTTCCCGAAGTGGTAAAAACAAAAAATGCCCAAAAAAAGGAAGAACTGTTACGCGCCTATTTGGAGGATATAATTCGAAAAGATGTGGGAGAGAGGCGGCAGATTCGGGAAATGAAAAATGTTTTCGATCTGGCCGGTTTTATTTTTTCCAACATCTGTCGAAATTTAAGCATCAGAAAGGTGGCTAATTTATTGGAGCAGTCGCCCAAAACTGTCAGTGATTTATTGGAATATCTCAAGGAAGCTAATTTGTTGCTATTTAGCAGCTTTTTTTCTTATTCGCAAAAAAGCCTGCTTAATCGGAGAAATCCTGAGAAAATCTATTCGCAGGACAACGGTTTTATTAAGATTGCCAGCAAGGCTTGGAGTGAAAATAGAGGCGCTAATTATGAAAATTTAGTCGCTCAATATATTTTTCAATCAGGGGCAGCGCTTAATTATTGGAAGTCAATTGATGGAAACGGAAAAGAAAGCGCGGAGGTTGATTTTGTTTTAGATCGGAATGGAATTTTAGTTCCAATTAATGTAACAACTGACGATTCTGTGCCTCACAGGGAAAAGCAGGGAATAGTAAGATTTTTTCTTGCGCAAAAAAATAGTTCCAAATTGGGGATGGTTCTTTGTGACGATTTGTTTAGTGAAGAAGTGATTGAGGAAATAAAGATCAAATATTATCCGTTATGGGCATTTTTATTGACGGAATAGTCAAGATATCCAATATAATTTAATATGTACTTTGCAAAATATTAAATATGGTGCAATATGCGAGTATGTTTATTTAACTTTCAATCTGTGCTCAGGTATTACTCCCGGTAAAAATACAAAAATTATATTTTTGCCGTGAATAATAATATTTCAGTAAAAAACTTGTTGCGCTAAAGCAAACCCTTGGCTATTTTCAAAAACTCTTGCGCTTTTTTTGTCAGTTTTTGGCAATTTATTTCACTAAAATCGCCATAATAATCAGCTGCCTCTCTGAGATTTTTTGCCTCCAAAAGAGACTCAACCAAGGAAACATTCATCTTTCCAGTTTCACAAAATAAAGTCCGAGTTGCTTCGATTAGACAAAAATGACTTTTTTCACGATATTCCTGCGAATAGAGTAGCGCTCTAGCGGAGTGAAACATCGAATAATAGGATTGGATAATGCTCCAGCGATAATTTTTTTCTTTCAGATTTTTCAAAGACATTTCCAAATCTTCCTTGGCGAGGCGCAACTCTTTTTTGGCTAATTTTGGACCGGGAGAAAAAGGCTTAATTTTGCCTTTTTCCAGGCATTTTTTAAATTCTTGGGACGTATTCGTAGAGAGTTATGCCATTTTTAATTTCCCCATAAAGTTCCGGCTCGTTTATTTCCATTTCTGACCACTCACTCTGAGTTTTAATGATTGCCTTAATTGGCAGACTTGAGTTAAGTTTGATAATTATGGATCTTAATTCTTCTTTTTCATTACTTAGAATAAATAAATCAGCATCACTATTCCAAGTTTGATCTCCGCGACTTCCTGAGCCGAATAGAATTATTTTTTTGGAAAATTTTTCCAGTTGCGGCAAAAGATAGTTTAGTTTTTCTAGCATAGCATCTATTTTGAATCTCTTCACCTCCGGATTTTTGGGATTAATTTGGTAAAATTTCATATGTCCGCGGACAAGCTTGGAAACGAACTTTTTTTGGACTAGCTTTTTCATAATTAAACTGACAGAAGCCTTGCTGCATTTTACTTTTTGAGCTATTTCTTGGCCGTAAAATTCTCGCTCAGGGTAGCTGGACAGAAGATGGAGAATTCTTGATTCTATATTAAACATATGTTTAGTTGTATTAAACTTAAGTTCAGCTTAGCATTACTTCGCCAAAAAGTCAAACTTTGGCGGGTTTCTTGGCAAATTTTGGCTTAAAACAGGCATTGATAATTTGAGAAATTTTGCTATAAAGTGGAAAATGGCTAAAATAAGGCAAAGTTTTGGAAAAATGTGCCTATTCTTACAATAAAATTAAAAATACCTAAAATAAAGTAAAAACCTGCCAATGGAAATCAGCAGGTCTTGAGTTGGGATAATAAAGATAATAAAAATAGGTGCTTTCTAGAGATTCATCTTTAGGCAATTCTAACGCCAGTTTTTTTAATTTCATGTGCCATTGGATTCCAGTAGTCCTTGAAATCTTCCGGAGAAAATCCATGCGGTTCAATTCTGGTGTCGACATCCATCCTTAGTTCCCATAATTTAAGCCTGCCTTTTCTCCAGTTTTTTTCAATCTCTTTGGATACAATTGCCACATCGATGTCGCTCCATTTATGATTCGTTTCTTTAGCGAAAGAACCAAATAAATAAATAGCTGAAAAAGGATATTTTTCGGCTTTCAATTTTTTGGCGTATTCTTTCACTACTTTTGTTGCTTCAGCTTTTGACATAACTTTTTATATAGTGCCTTTACTTTTTTGATGTAATTCTCCGCGTACTCCTTAGTGCAAATTTTGTAAAATTCCAGTTTTTGCTCGGGATAGCGGGCATCCATATTGAAATCACTTACTTCATTGAAAAGTTTTATTTCCTGGGTATTAAAAATAAGCTGAGTAGCTTGGGCTAATTTGACAAGATCGTGAGTATAGGGAGCGTGATCGCCGGTTTTTTCCACAACCAGTGCTTTTAGTATTTTTTCTAAAACAATATGCGCAAAAAATAGGCTGGCGTCGTAGCGCTTAGCCTTAAAAAGGCTTTCCATTGTCTCAAAATCATGAGCTGCCGTTACTTTCCAGTAGTTGACTAATTTTTTGTAACCTTCTTTTTTCATGCTTCGATTGTAGCAAATATTCATCGAACTGGCAAATTTGACGGGTTTTTTGGTAAATTTTGGCTTAGAATAGGCATTGATAATTTGAGAAATTTTGTTAGAAAGCGAAAAATGCCCAGAACAAGGCAAAGTTTTGGAAAAATGCTAGAGTTAAGTGGTGGTTGACAGGTATATCAAAATAATATATACTAAAGGTAAGGTAAATTATTACCTTTAGTTGACAAAATATATGGAAAATCGAATGATATGCTTGTATCAAGCTAAAAATACTGTTTTTACAGCTAATGAGATTAGCTTGCTTTGGGGCGAGGATAATTTGGATAAACTTAAATCAAGCTTGAAATATTATGTGGACAAAGGCAATCTTATCCGACTAAGGCGGGGAATCTATGCTAAGCCGGATTATGATATTCGCGAAGTGGCGGTAAAAATTTATACCCCGAGCTATATTAGCTTCGAAACCGCTCTTTTGGAAGAGGGGGTTATTTTTCAGCATTATGAAACCATCTTTGCAGCAAGCTATCTGGGCAGAGAAGTAAACTTGAAAAATGGACAAAAAATCCAATATCAAAAAATGAAAAACTCCATCCTGCTTAATATGGAAGGGATAATTAAAAAAGATGGCTATGCTATTGCTGGAAAGGAAAGAGCTTTTTTGGACACGATCTATCGAAGTCCGGGATATTATTTTGACAATTTGCGCGCAGTGGACTGGGAAAAGTGTTTTTCATTGGTTAAGATTTATCTAAATAAAAAGCAGGAAGAAAGACTAAAAAGTTATTATAATAAATATAAAAATCAATAATATGTTCGATATCTCCAAGCATAAAGCAATAATGGTACAAATTCTCAAAAACATATATCAAGATGTGAATATATCCTCGTATCTCGGGTTTAAGGGCGGAACGGCTTGCTATTTTTTTCACGACCTTCCTCGCTTTTCAGTAGATTTGGATTTTGATCTTTTGGACAACACAAAAAAAGAACTGATTTTCTCTGAAGTGCGGAAAATATTGGAAAAATATGGTGAAATAAAAGATGAACAAATAAAAAATGCCACAATCTTCTTCTTGCTTTCATATGGCAAGGGAGAAAAGAAAGTCAAAATAGAAATATCAATCAGGGGTTGGCAGAATAAATATGAAGTGTTGGATTATTTGGGAATTTCCATGAAGATAATGAGTAAAGAAGATATTTTTGCCAATAAATTGGTGGCACTTACCAACCGCAACGAAACAGCGATGCGTGATCTTTTCGATTTGCAGTATTTTTTTTCAAAATCATGGGAAATTAATGCGGAAATAATCCAAGAAAGAACAGGAAAAGATCAAAAAGCTTATCTGGAGTACGTGTTAGCTTTTATTGAAAAACTGGACGACGCTAATATTTTACAGGGATTGGGCGAGCTGATTTCAGAAAAACAAAAAGCCTGGGTGAAAAGTAATTTGAAAAAAGACTTGATTTTTCAGCTAAAATTGAGAATTTCTCTGTTGAAGTAGTTTTTTTGTGATCACTCTTTTTCAGTACTTTTGGTGTGGTAGCGCTTAGGAATAGTTCTGATTAAATTTTTCAATTTGACAAAACCCAGCTTATTAAACTATAATATGGAAGTTGATATGAGAGTGATTCAGGTTCGCGAAAGCGGGCTTTTTATTTAGCCACTACGAAATATTTGCCTGCAATGAATGTAATTTCGTAGTTAGTAAAGATGGGCAATCATAAATTAACTCTAATTAATCTAAATAATAATTCTATGCGAAAACTGGGACAAATTCGAAAGTCGAGAAAGACTGAGGAGGAGGAAGCACCGAGGGGAACCGGTGACTTTAGTAGCGCGATCTCAGCGCTCTGCGAGGAAAAAGGCATTTCCAAAGAAAAAGTGATTGAAACGATTGCAGCGGCCTTGGCGGCAGCGTATAAGAAAGACTATGGCAAGAAAGGTCAAAACATCCGTGCCGAATTTGATGAGGTGAGTGGCGGAGCAAAATTCTATCTGGTCAAAGAAGTAGTGGATGAAACAACCAGAGAATTTGTGGAGGAAAAAGAAGAAGGCGAGGTTGAGGGAAAACCGGCTTACGCGGAAAAAAAATATGGTGAAATGGAAAATGATAGTGAAGAAAAATTACCCCGTTTTAATCCGGAACGCGATTTGACTTTGCCGGAAGCGAAGAAAATTAAGAAAAAAGCAGTTGTGGGCGACATTATTGAAACGGTTTTGCCGGAAGAAAAGGATTATGGCCGAGTAGCGGCGCAAACAGCCAAACAGGTGATAATTCAGCGAATTCGCGAAGCGGAAAGAGATTCGATGTTTGAGGAATATAAAAACAAGGAAGGCGAAGTGATTTCTGGTGTGGTGCAAAGAGTGGAGGGCCGCAATGTTTTTATTGATATTGGAAAATCGGTCGGAGTGCTTTTTCCCGGCGAGCAAGTTGAGCGGGAAAATTATCGCATTGGGCAGCGCGTGAAAGTCTATTTGGCGAAAGTGGACGCGGGGACAAAGGGTCCCGGCATCACACTTAGTCGAGTTCATCCTGATATGGTGCGACGTCTTTTTGAATTGGAAGTACCGGAAATTTTTGCCGGAACAGTGGAGATTAAAGCCATCGCCCGAGAAGCTGGTGAGCGTACAAAAGTAGCTGTGGCCTCAGCGGAGGAAGGAATTGATCCGATTGGATCTTGTGTTGGACAAAAGGGCACCAGAGTGCAAGCTATCATTGAAGAACTGGGCGGAGAAAAAATCGATATTATTTCATGGAACGAAGACATTGCTAAATTCATCTCAGCCGCACTTAGCCCGGCCAAAGTTTTGCGTGTGGATCTAGAGGAAGATGGAAAGAAAGCAACGGTGGTTGTGCCGGAAGAGCAACTATCTCTCGCAATCGGCAAGCGCGGACAAAATGTGCGTCTCGCCGCGAAGTTGACTGGTTGGAAGATTGATATTGCGGGAGTGAAAGCGGAAGGCAGCGAGCAAGAAACAGAGAGCAGTGAACAGGAGGCAGTAGTCAGCGAGGAAGAGACGGAGAAAGGGGAAGAATAAGTTTAATTTTTAATTTTTAATTTTTAATTTTGTAAATAAAATATAATTTTTTAATTTTTAAAACATTGGAAATTAAAATTTTTTTAAAAAAATTACAAAATTTAAAAATTTAAAAATTCTTATGAATCTATGGCATGATGTCGAGCTTGGGGAAAAAGCTCCAGAGCAGTTTAATGTTTTGATCGAAATTCCCAAGGGGTCGAAAAATAAATATGAGATCGATAAAAAAACCGGACTGATTAAGCTGGATCGCGCGATGAAAACAGCGCAAGATTATCCTTTTGATTACGGCTTTGCTCCGCAAACACTTTGGGAAGACGGTGACGCGCTGGATGTGATTGTGCTCTCAACGTATCCGTTGATGACAAATATCTTGGTCGAAGTGCGACCGGTAGCAGTGATGCGAATGATGGACTCGGGAGAGAGTGATGACAAGATAATCGCTGTGCCAGTGAGTGATCCGCGTTGGACGGAAGTGCAGGATCTGGCTGATCTCAACAAGCACTCTTTGAAAGAATTTAAGCATTTTTTTGAAACATACAAATCAATCGATGGCAAAATAGTGGAAATTACAAACATCGAAGGAAAAAGTGCTGCGATGGAAGCGGTAAAACGCAGTGTGGAATTATATAAAGCTAAATTTACGAAATAAATTTTCTGAAACTACAAATCTATGATTAAAAAGCTACCTAAATCAAGAATTGAAATTGAATTGACCGTTATTTGGAAAGAATGGGAGAAATTTATCACTCCGGCTGTAGCAGAAATCTCTGCTGAGTTTAAGTTTCCGGGATTTCGTCCCGGGAAAGCACCGCGAAATTTGGTGGAGCAAAAAGTGGGCAAGGAAATGATTCTTAGCCACGCAGCGGAAGAGGCGATTGGCAAAAGTTATTCCGATTTTATTTCGCGTGAAAAGCTGGCTGTGATCGGAAGTCCGAAAGTAGAGATAGACAAGATTTTGGAAAATGAAGACTTGGTTTTTAAGGCAACTGTGGCGGTGATGCCGGAAGTTGAGGTGAATGATAAATACAAAGAAGCGGTCAAGAAGATCAATGCCGAGTTTCAGAAAAAAACAACTGAGGTCTCCGAAGATGAGATTGCGCTCGAGCTGGAAAAAATTGTCAATAGCCGCGTGAAGCTGGTGACTGTGAGACGCGCGGTGGCAAATGGTGACAGCGTGGAAGTCGATTTTGAGGTTAGTGTTTCGGGGAAGGTGATTGAAGGCGGCACAAGCAAAAACCATGCTCTCGTAGTTGGCAAGGGCGTGTTTATCCCGGGTTTTGAAGAAAACTTAGTTGGCATGAATGAAGGCGAGGAAAAAGAATTCGAGCTGGCTTTTCCGGCCGATTATCATAAAGATGATTTGTCAGGGAAAATGGCAAAGTTTAAGGTGAAAATGATTTTGGTGCAGGAAAGACAAGTGCCCAAGATTGATGATGAATTTGCTGCATCTTTGGGAAAATTCAAAGATCTCTCAGAACTCAAAAAGAATATTAAAGAAGGGATGGAGCATGAAAATGAGCATAAGACCAAAGAAGAAAAGCACAACAAGTATTTAGATGAAATTGTGAAAAGTCTTGAAGGTGAGTTGCCTGAGGAGCTAGTTGCCGATGAACTTGGTCGCATGGTGCAAGAGTTTGAGGGGCAAATTCAATCGACCGGCATGACACTCGACAATTATTTGGAGAAACTCAAGAAAAATAAAGCTGAGCTTCTCAAAGACTGGGAACCGCAAGCCGAGAAAAGAATCAAGTCTGCCATGGCGCTCAAGGAAATTGCCAAAAAAGAAGAAGTGAAAGTGGAGGCGGCGGAGGTGGAAACGGAAATGAACAAAACCGTGCAATACTACAAAAACATGAAAGATTTCGAAAAGAACGTTGATATGCAAAGACTCTATAGTTATGTGAAAGGAACACTGGAGAATGATAAGGTGTTTGAGATGCTGGAGAAGCTATAATTACTATATTTTCCATAGAGTTGGATGTCGGTGCTGGTATGATAAGGTTAATGAATGACGTTGGTTTAGTAAATTTTTAATTTAAAATCTAAAATTTTCAATCAATATCAAATGACTAAATGAGTAAATTGGATAATCAAAAGAAAAAATAATTTAAAAATTTGTTAATTTAGATTTGGTTTTAAATTTCTAATTTAAAATTTCAAATTTGGCTTATCTATGTCAAACAAAATCACAAATCAATATTTAATTCCAACCGTAATTGAAAAAACTAATCAAGGCGAGCGGGCGTATGATATTTATTCGCGGCTTTTGAAAGATCGGATTATTTTTCTTGGCAGTCCGATTGATGATGTGAGCGCGAACATTATTATCGCGCAACTACTGTTCCTGGATTCGCAAAATTCCAAGGAAGATATCTTGCTCTATATTAATTCTCCCGGCGGATCAGTCACCTCAGCTCTCGCAATTTATGATACGATGCAATTTGTCAAAGCCGATGTCTCAACAATTTGCGTGGGAATTGCGGCCAGTGCCGCAGCTTTACTTTTAGCAAGCGGCGCAAAAGGCAAGCGGATCGCTTTGCCCAACAGCGAAGTGATGATTCATCAAGTGATGGGAGGCGCGCAAGGGCAAGCAACGGACATTGATATTCACGCGCGGCATATCCTAAAAACCAAAGAACGCTTAAATGAAATTTTAGCTAATCATACCGGACAAACAGTCGCCAAGATTGCGGTTGATGCGGAGCGTGATTTCTTTATGAGTGCCGCGGAAGCGAAAAAGTATGGAATTGTGGATAAGATCATTAAGTAACAAAAAGACAGAAGTCAGTGAACAGGAAGCAAGAAACAAAAAACAAGAGACAAGAAACAAGAAACAAGAAAACTCGAGATACCCGAGTTTTTGTTTTATGCGCTGTGGTGGATTTTATTTTCCATTATTGGTCACTGTTTTTTGTATCCCAAAAACGGTAGCAAACTTTCGCCGGACATTTTTTCGGGTTTTGCGATGTCAAAAAGTTCGAGGATTGTCGGCGCGATGTCACTTAAGAGTCCGGAGACTTCAAAGGTGTAGGGACTTTCTGTTTCAAGATGATTTTCGGACGTGATAAACCAAAGTGGTACCGGGTTGGCGGAATGTTCCGTATTTCTTTCTCCCGTTCTTACGCTAAGCATCTCTTCCACATTTCCATGATCAGCGGTAATGAGCAGGCAACCATTTTTAGCAAGTACATTCTTGATTAGTTCTTTCAGGCATTTATCGACAGTTTCGACGGCAACTATCGCAGCATCTTCATTGCCGGTGTGTCCGATAATGTCAGCGTTGGCATAGTTAATTAGGATAAAGGCATATTTCTCTTCTTGGATGAAATGACAGACTTTTTCAGTTATTTCATTTGCACTCATTTCCGGAGCCTCATCAAAGCGCGCCACATCTTTTGAAGGGATAATTGAGCGATCTTCCAGGGGAAAGGGTTCTTCGCTACCTCCATTGAAAAAATAGGTAACGTGAGCGAACTTTTCCGTCTCAGCGATTCTCAGTTGAGATAGCTTATGCTTAGCCAGAACGCTTCCAAGACACGTGTTGACTTCAACAACCGGAAAAGCGATATCGTTCACGGGAAGGTCAGCTTCATATTGAACCATGGCGACAAAGTGGAGATTTTTAATGGGCTCCTTTTCGAATTTATTGAATCCGGGAAGAACAAAGGCTTTAGTGATTTCACGTGCTCGGTCTTCGCGAAAGTTGAAAAAAATCAACGAGTCATTATCGCTAATCATGGCTATTGGTTTTCCATCCTCTGTGAGTACCGCCGGTTCGATGTATTCATCAAAAATTTCTTTTTTGTAGGACTTATTTAGATAGTCAATCGGATCAGTAATTTGGTTGTCCACGACTTTTGTCATTGCATCATAGGCAAGTTTGATGCGATCCCAGTTGTTATTTCGATCCATGCCGTAGTACCTTCCGCCAATCGTGGCGATACGCCCTAGGCCGTAATTTGCGATTCTTTTTTGCAAGTCTGCAATACATTCAGTTCCTGATGTTGGCGCACAATCTCTTCCGTCGGTAAAAACATGGATAAATACTCGTTCAAATTTTTGATCACGCATAAGTTCCAAGAGTCCATAGAGATGGTCAACATTGGAATGAGTCCCTCCTTTACCTAAAAGTCCCATGATATGGACTGCGGAGTTATTCTTTTTAGCGTGCTCAATGGCACCTAAAAAGGCAACATTCTTGAAAAATTCTCCATTTTGAATGGACATTGTGATACGAGGCAGGTTTTGATAGAGTGTTTGCCCGGTACCGAGAGTAAGATGGCCCACTTCGGAATTGCCAGGCTCTCCCCAGGGAATGCCAACGGATATGCCAGAGGCTTGAAGAGCGATGTGAGGGTAGAATTGATTAAGCTTGTCTATTGTCGGCAACTTGGCGGCAGCAATGGCATTACCTTTTTGTTTGTCACTAATTCCCCAGCCATCGAGCACAACCAAGACAATTGGTTTCATTGTATTTTTCATAATTTAGCCTGTTTTTAGAATTCTTATGAGTTAATAATAGCATTTCCCCCTTGTTTTGACAAAAGTCTGGCGTTGTAATACCATTAGAGGGGTAGATAATTGTTTAAGAAATCTAGTTTATATTGGTAAAGGGAAATAATCAGGCACAGCGGCTTGATTATTTGAAAATATTTGTCGCAATTACATTTATGATTTATCAATTGAATAGAGCAAAATATTATGGAAATTGGTCTTGCGGTGCTTATCACCGGTATTTTATCTTTGGGAATCGGATCTGTCTTGGGCTATTATGCCAGGCAGACAATTGCTAAAAAGCAACTTTCAACAGCGGAAGGAAGAGCATTGAAAGTGGAAGAAGAGGCAGAAAAAAAGGCACAAGAGGTAGTTTTGGAAGCGAAGAGTAAGGCAGTTAATATCTTAGAAGAAGCTAAAAAGAAGGAGTTTGACAAAGAAGAGTTGCTTCGTCGAACTGAAGCGCGCTTGGACAAAAAGGAAGAAAGTTTGGAGGTTAAGATCCAGGAGGTTGAGAAAGAAAAGGGGCTTTTGGGTCAAAAAGCGGATGAGGTTCGCGCGATCAGAAAAGAAGTTGAAGAGGCGAGAAAGCAAGAGCTGAAAAGGCTGGAAAAAATTGCCGGTCTCTCAAAGGAGGCTGCTAAAAAAATTCTTTTGCAATTAACTGAAGAGGAAAGTCGGGATATTTTGGCAAAAAAAATGAAATCTTTGGAGGTTGAAGGGCGGGATACTTTGGAGAAAAAGGCGAAAGATATTATGACGCAAGCGATTCAGAAATATGCCGGATCGCATGCGGCGGATGTGACCACAAGTATCGTGGCAATTCCTTCTGATGAAGTAAAAGGAAGGATTATCGGAAGAGAGGGGCGTAATATCAAGGCCCTGGAGCGTCTTACGGGAATTGAAATTATTGTTGATGATACGCCGGAAGCGATTGTGATTTCCGGTTTTGATCCGATTCGACGCGAAATTGCCAGAATTGCAATCGAACATTTGATTTCTGATGGACGCATTCATCCAACTAAAATTGAAGAGGCGGTAGAGTTTGCTAAGTCGGAGATCAATAATAAGATTCGTGAAGCGGGAGATGCTGCGGCGTATGATGTGGGAGTCGCCGGTCTTGATCCAAAGTTAATTCATATCTTGGGTCGGCTGCGCTATCGTACCAGTTATGGTCAAAATGCGCTCCTTCATTCTTTGGAGGTGGCGCATCTTTCCGGGGCGCTTGCCGCTGAGCTTGGTGCCGATGTGAACTTGGCCAAAAAGGCCGGACTTCTGCATGATATTGGAAAAGCGATTGACCATGAGGTGCAAGGCACGCACGTGGAGATTGGAATTAAGATTTTGGAAAAATTCAAGATTGGCAAGGAGATTATTGATGCGATGAAATCGCATCACGAGGACTATCCTTTTGAAACGCCGGAATCAATGATTATCTCGGCAGCGGATGCAATTTCCGCGTCTCGTCCCGGAGCGAGAAAAGACACTTTGGAAAATTATCTCAAACGCTTGGAAGAGCTGGAAGCCGTTGCAACCTCTTTCCCGGAAGTGGAAAAAACCTATGCGATTCAAGCCGGAAGAGAAATTCGCGTGTTTGTGAAACCGGACAAAATTGATGACTTGGGTGCGATAAAGCTGAGCCGTGCGATTGCCGATAAGATTGAAAAGGAATTAAAATATCCCGGTGAGATCAAGGTGAATGTGATTCGTGAGACACGCGTAGTGGAATATGCGAGATAAATTTTTTGACCGATTTTTTTGTCAAGTTGCAAATCTTGCATTACAAAACAAACCATTTGCTTTATTTAAAGCATTTGTAGTAATATAGATATACAAGTGAAAAAGAGATAAAAATTAAAAGCTGTCCGGCAAGTATGCGGGCACAACTGGAAGGAGGTGATAATATGGCAGGAAATATCAATAAAGATGCTTTGGTAAGCGCAATCAGCGAGAAGACTGAACTTTCAAAGAAGGACATCGAAATGGTGTTGGAAACGATGATTGAAGTTATCACTAAATCTCTCAAAAGCGGAGACAAGGTAACAATGACCGGTTTTGGAACATTTAAGGTTTCCAATCGTGCAGCTCGTGAAGGAATCAATCCTCAAACTAAAGCTAAGATCAAGATCCCAGCAATGACCGTTCCTAAATTCACAGCCGGAAAGGCTTTGAAGGAAGCTGTTAAATAATCTTAGTTAGAAAATATATTTTCTAGAAATAAATTAGAAGATAGTAGCAAAATCCCGCGCAAGCGGGATTTTGTTATGGGTAGAAATTTAATTTAATCATTAAATATACTTAAAAGCAAAAGAACAGTTAAGAATTTCCACTAAAAAACAAAACAGACCAAAAGGCCTGTTTTGATTATCTATGAGCTGTTTTTATGCGGAAGCTCGAACTTTTTTTGAAAAGAATTTTTGATTTTTCGCTCGGGCGGGCAAAAAGGGAAAGGGTCTGGGAAAAGGAATTTTTGCCCGCCCTCGCTTTCCGATTCCGATTTTTCCGCCGCCGCCGAATTTCGTGCCAATTTCATTGGCGTGCCGCCAAATAAAACGCTATTCAAAATAATACTTATTCTCAAGAAGGTTAAAACTATTCACTTTGTTATTGCGTAAAATTAAATCGCATAGCATAACTATTGTTTCAATACCGCTAATAAATTGTGGCATGTAATACGACCACAGTTCTCTTTTATATCCCTCGGAGTTTTTCTTTGCTAACCAAATGCCATTTTTACTCAGAATTCCAACGGGAAGATGAGCGAAGAAGTTTGGATGTCCAAAATTACATACATCGGCATACATCGTTGTCAGTACAGATTCTCTCTTTTTTATTTCCTCACATTCTTTTTGTGTTTTACCTTCGCATGCAATATTCTTAACAATATTATCTAATTTTTCAAACATTGTAAGAACATTTATTGATTCAGTCTCGCCTACATAAAGACTGCCGGCTTTTCGATTGCCCATGATGAACTTATTGATACATGGGATAACTTCTTGATAATCCTCGTTTTTGTAAATTAACTCAGCAATATAGCCCAAAGCGGCAGGTATTTCTAGAAACGACTTTAATGTTGCGTAGTATGTTGGGAAATTACTATTATTCAGAGCAATCACTATACCCTCCTTTAACATAAGTGAGCGCAGTAAAAAAGAACTAACAAAAATACACAACCTTGATTGAAAAGCTTTTTCGATTGATTCTTTATTGTCAGTTAATTTAATACCTGTAAAAATATACTTTTTCAACCCTTCTTTGTAATTATCAACTGTATCAAAAGTATTTTTAGTATTAACTTCTTTATTGATATTTTCTAGCAATTCATATCTTTCAATTTTTATATCTTCATACATAGCTTTGTTAAAAAAATCCTACCAAGTAGGATTTTTTATTTGAAGTATTTTTATTCTTTTATTAAATTTCCGTAGCCCCTATCCTTTAACCAATTTGCAATTATGGAATTATTGATAACATTCACACAATTTTCTTTAATATAGGATTCATTTTTCCCCTGCTCCGTAGCATTTTTTTTGCACACACTCATATTTTCTTGATAAATAGAATACAGATTGTCTATGTGCTTTTCTTGTTCAATGACTAATTTTTTCTCTTCTATTTCTACCATTTTTGAATTAATTTTTCCTTGATTTTGCAAAGTAAGCCCTATCCAAACCATGGTACAAATTAACAATACTCCCAATAATGCGTAAACTTTGTTCATTTTTTTAAAATTAATATTTAAATTGCATCTCTAGATTAATGAGCGAATATCTTTAAGGTAAATAGCTTTTGGGCAAATAACTTTTTGGTGCATAACTTGGTGGCACATAGCTTTTTGGCACATAACTTGGCGGCGTATAACTCTTAGGCACATAACTTGGAGACTCATATCTCTTTGGGGTATAGCTCGGTGGTGTATAACGTTTTGGCATATAACTTGGAGCTTCATAACTTGGTCTATCTAAAACACTAGGTCTGTTGAGAACACTAGGGCGATCTAAAGCGCTTGGTCTGTCCAACACACTGGGACGATCTAGGGTGCTCGGCCTATCTAAAATACTAGGAGATTCATAATCGAAAAGGCTAGAGGGGACATAACTATGCGTATTGTAATATGTCGTATTACCAATTTTTGTGGCACTTCCGCTTATATCTCCTGAAAAATAAGTTGTTCCGCCGATTTTATTAGCCGTATAATTATTTTTTCCAACATTGAAATATGTTGTGTCTCTGATTTTGCTAGCACTTCCACTTGCATCGCCAGAAAAATATGTTGTGACCAGTCCGTACTAAACTAAACCAGTACCTAAGAGACCCACATTTTGAAAAAACCGTGATTTGTCGTAAAATACTGGCACAGTAATCTAAAAAAAC
>JAYSLY010000005.1:0-17275 GCA_043725085.1 bacterium | reverse complement strand
CGACAGACGAACCGGCCCACATTTTCAAATCCTGACAATTTGTTTTTCTTTGAGGAACAAGACCCGTGCTGGATAAATTAAATGGAGAATAATCCGCGTTTTGCGTTGCAGTTGCATCAGTATTTTTCTCAATATTGCCGGTACTCGCCGGAACAAAAGCTTCCTCCCCCAAAACTTCTGTTTTTTGATCACTGGCGAAAAGCTTGTCTTTCATCTGACCCAAATCATGCGAAAAATTCCCAGAGAAAATACCGGGAAGCATCATAGCAAACAAAATTGTGTAAATTATATTAAACATTAAGTAACTGAATTTTAAATTAGAAATTATAAATTTAAAATCAAGACTAAATTAAAAAATTCTTAAAAAATAAATTTAAGTCTTAGACTCTTCTGGCATATTTTCTAATTCCTCTTCAGGTTTTTCAGAAATTTCGGCATTTCTATTTTCCTCTGTCGGTTCAAGTCTCTGACTTGAATCATTTTTTTCTTCCGGATTAGAAACCTCAATGGGCGCATTTTCTTCTAGCTTTTTATTCAGCTCTTCCCAATCCGGCAATTTTTCCACACTGTCTACGCCTAATTTTTTCAAAAAATCAAATGAGATATTATAGAGGTATCGACGATTATCTTTGATGTTTTCTGTCCTGTCGATGAGACCGCGAATCAGCAAGGCGCGCAAAGTGAAGCTGCAATTCACACCTCTGATTGCTTCGATTTCGGCGCGGGTAATTGGCCCACGATAAGCCACAATCGAAAGCACTTCCAGAGCGGCCTGGCTTAGATTTTCCTGAATTTCACTCTTCACTAGTTCAGCCACAAATTCAGCATTATCAGGACTTGAGGCCATTTGGATTGTATCTTTAATTTTGATAATCCGCAACCCACGACCATTAGCATATTCGTCATTGAGTTTAGTAATCGCTTCTTCCACCTCCGCTTCGGTTGCATCAGTCACATTAGCCAGCTTCAAAAGCTTCATCGGCTCGCCACTGACAAAAAGAATGCTTTCGATAATTGATTTTAATTTTTCCGGGTTCATAGATATAATTTTAAATTTTAAGTTTGAAATTTTAAATCAAATCTAAATTATTAAATACTAAATTTCAAATTTATTCGGCCCCACTCCGCATGCTTAATTTAATATCACAAAACAGCTCCTTTTGTTCCACACGGATCATTCTTTGTTTTACCATCTCAAGCATAGCCAAAAAGGAAATAATCACATCAACCTTGTCTTTCGCCTGAGAAACTAATTCTGAAAAGCAAGTTTCGATTTTGTTTCGCAGAGCTATCTCCAAATCACTAATCCGCTCTTCAAGTGTCACAATCTCCCCCAGAATTTCTTCTTGCAAAACTGAAACAACAGGAACTTCCGAGAGCACTTTTTGAAAATATTTTTTCAAATCATGAGCATTGATGCCTTCCGGCGGATAGAAAACCGATCGAACTCCCTGGTAAGGGGCTTTGGAAAAACAGACTCTTTGCGCCACAGCCAACTTCCCGATTTTAGCAGAAATTTCTTTGAACCTTTTGTATTCAGCCAATTGATGCGCCAGATCTTTGATTTCTTCTTCCTCTTCTTGGCTAAATTTCAAAATCGGCAACAGCGCGCGTGATTTGATGAGAATCAGTTTTGCCGCCACAGACAAAAAATCCGCCAGATTTTCCAGGTGAATATTTTGATTATCTTTAATATAATCCAGATATTGGTCTGCTACGTGAGCTAGATTCAACTCAGTGATGCTCAGCTTTTCTTTTTCGATTAGCTCAAGCAAGAGTTCCAATGGCCCTTCGAATTTTTCCAATTTTACCTGGTACACAAGGTTTCTTTTTTATTAAAAATTCAATGCTAAAATCTATGTTAAATTTTAACATTTTAAGCCCAAACTGTCCAACAAGAGCAATGGGGACTTATCACGAATAATTTATGTGTCGTTGAACAGAAAAAATCCCCTACTAGTTTGACAAAATCCCATTGGGGGGGTATGCTAGAATAACTTTACTTAAACTTGAGTAAAAATGATTGCTGTTTAACAATTCAACATTAAGAAAGGAGGTGATGCAATTTACTTGTATAACCGATATGACAGAAACCCCCTAAAACCAAGACTTCAAACTCGAAAGGAAAAGAACAATGACAAAACGTATTCTGGCAATTATGTTTTTTGGATTTTTTGTTTTTGTTTCAAACGTTTTCGCTTACCCGCAGTGTGATAGCAGCTTAACCGTACCGTGCTCCTATCCGGGTATTGGTTTTGACTTTAATGTTGTGTATGCTGACGGATATGGCGACTACTATTTTGCTAACAGTAATCATGTTCAATTTGTAAATTACAACAATACTCATTATACTGCCGCTACTGTTCCCTGGGGATATGGCTATTCGGTTCAAAATGACCTTGGCTTTGAAGGCCTAGCTTTCTACAATCATTCAATGTTTTGTCGTGTCAGTTCCAATGGATTTCAGTGGATTTATTCTCCTCCGGAAAATTATTATAACTATGCGGCTTTCCCTTCTTTGTTTACGTTAACTGTTTCTCGCAGTCCTGAGGCTGGGGGTGGAGCAGCCTCAAATGATGATGAAATTCAGTGCGGTTACAATTCCAACAATTACTGCCAAGTTGATTATTCCATCAATTCAGAAGTTGAATTGACAGCCTATCTGAATACGGGGTATGCTTTTGCGTATTGGGATGATGGGACAAACCAGTATACCGATAATCCGCATACGTTTACGATGAGTGGGAATATGGGGGTGGGGGCGGTGTTTCTGCCAGTTCTTCAATTTCCTCTTTCCGGAACACTGGAAAGCAGAATTAAAGAACATTTTGTTTGGGGCGATACGTGGACTCCTGGAGAGTGTCCGACTGGAACATATGAAAAACACGTCGGTATCGATTTGGATGCCACGACAACCGATGATGTTTACGCAGCTCATGCTGGAGTGGTAAAAGAGATTTATACAGGACAGCATGCACAATGGGCAGATGCACTCATTATTGAAAGCGCTGATGGTCAATTCACAACCGTTTATTGGCACATTATTACATATGGCAATCTGGCTGTGAATGATACCGTAACCAAAGGACAGCACGTAGCCGATGTTGCTGATCTTGGTGATAATACCCACTTTCACCTTGGAATCAGAATGGCGCCGTTTGTTTCTGGAATTTCAGACAAGGGCGCGCTTCCAATAGCGAATTGTGGCAATCCTGTTAAGCCAGCTTTTCCGGAACATTTTATTGATCCTACAACAGTAACATTCGAATAAACGCATTCTGTGTTATAAAAAATGCCCTAGCAAGAAACACTTGCTGGGGCATTTTACTTTTTAGTCAGTTTATAGGTCGCTACACCTAAGTTTTTCATTCATACACTGTGAACATTTTTTTACCACTCTTACTTGATTTTTTGCAATATCGTACTCAAAACCCGTATTCAAGCTACAGCCAGCATCACCGCTTTTTCCTGTCATTTCTATTATATTCTCTTTTTGCTTTCCAAATGAAGTTGGCGACGCTAGCCAAATTGAATAAGTTGCTTGACTATTATTTACTTTCTGCGCTTCCTCTAGGATATTACTTTCTACATCATAACGAAAGACGTGGTTACTCCCACCCAAGTAACCACCAGAGAATACAGCCAAAAAAGCCCTTCCATCAGCTGATAAGCACCCCTGACTGTAATTATTAAAATCATTTATCGATAACTTTTTACTCAAACAAATCGCATTATTTTTATACTTTTCATTCTTACAGTAAGTTTCATAAGTAAAGATATTTTTTTCAGGATTCAAATAGTCATTATTATTTATAGACTCTATACTGTATTTAATATAAACATCGCTAAAATAATTTTCTTTTTCAACTTCTTTACTAAAATCTGTCCACCAATCATTTCCCTGGAATCGTTCTTTTTTCCCACAAGAACTGAATTTTTCATTATTCCAATCAACAGAACTTCTATTTTCTCTAGCATTATTCAAATCTACTTTATCATTACTATTTTTAACTGACCCCGACTCAACTGCAATAGTATTTATTTTTTCATTTTCCAAATTTAGATTTTTCTCATACTTCCACACAAACATCCCAACCGTGACCGCAACAATTATGATTATGATAGTTCCAACACCAGCGGAAATTTTTTGATCTTTTGTTTTCATTTTTTTGTATTTTTGTTAAAAAATTATATACCACATCACTCGCAAAGACGAGGCAATGCCTCGTCTCTACCGATGCGTTTTTTTCACAAATTTATTATACCACAAAAACCTACCTTTTATATTTTTTGCTCACCTCCCCTGTCTTTTATTTTCCGCCAAATAGTAGGCCGGGATTAGCGCGGAAAAAATTACCAGCGCCGAAAGAAGAAAAATGGCGGAAAGTGGCAAAAATAATAAGAGCGCGAAAGAAAGACTGGCAGCCAAGATATAGCCGACCGGCATTGCGGTGCGAAAAAAACCGATGAGGTCAACGTCATCACCGTCAATGCGCTTGTAGAAATAGGAGTCACGCAAAATTTCCACCATTGCCGCCCCAACTCTGGTCAAAAGAAGCACGACCGACCACACAAGCACACTTGAGGAATGCGTAAGAAAAACCGCGACAGAGGCAAAGGCCATGATAAACAGGGCGAAAATTAAAAGTTTTTTTTCTCCCATTTTTTTGTCTGCCAGAAATCCCATCGGGTATTGCAAAAAAACAAACGGCAAAAGCATCACGGAAAAAATGATGCCGATTTGACTCCAGCTAAGACCGATGTCCAAAAGATGGAGCGGCATATAGATAATCATGAGGGCATAGAAAAACTCCAAAACGAAGGAAATATAGTAAATCGCCATCACGTTTTTTCTCTTCACCACTTTTCTGATCAGATTAGTCACGGAAATATCTGTCATTGGTTTTTCGTTCGTATCTCTCAACTTGAAAGTGGCATAGAAAAAAACCAGAATATTAAAAAATAGGAGAAAAATAAAAACTCCAGAGAAATCAAATTTTCCCAGTAGCTGCGTTGAGATAAACGGCCCCAGGAGAAAACCGGCATTGAGCACCGTCAGGTGTTTGCCGCGAATTCGTCCCGATTCTTTGTCGCAAGAGAAAGTTTCCAAAATTGTGTCCAGACTGACCCACTCCAAACCGGAAAAAATGACATAAAGCATGAGGACAAAAATTCCCCAGACTGAAGGATGAGAATTGGCCAGAAAAATGAGACTGACAATTTTGAGCATCAAAATAACCAAAAAAATGCTTGTTTTTCCCAAAATTCTCGTTAGCTTATGCAGATTCAGGAGAATAGCAAGTAAAATGGCATAGGCGATAAAATAAAAACCGCCGACGTTTTCACTGCCGGAGGCTTGCCTGAAATAAGAAGACATTACGTAGATCAAAACGGCTTGAGAGAACCCCAGAAAGAATGAAATGTAGTTGATAGTACGGGTTTTTTTTCGATCCAAATGCTCTTTGTGTTTTGGCATTGCGTTGTCATTCCCACCTCCGTTTTACGAGGATAAACTCCGGAGGGAACGAGTTTATAATTTTTTATTTTTATGTTTCAATTAGTCCGTCATTTAATCAATTTGCGTTTTCTTTATTTTGAGCCTGAGGTGCCTGGATTCCCGCCTTGCTCCACCGCTAAAGCTTAGGCGGCACGCGGTCGCGGGAATGACAAATCTTTTGCTACGGCGTAATTCTCTTCACGTCGCGCGGAAAAAGAATAGCTTCTTTGATACTTCCAAGGTTTAGAATTTTTTGCACGATGCGTTCCGAACCCAGACCCCAACCACCATGAGCGGGCATACCTAATTTAAAAATATCCAAATATGCTTCAAAATCCTCCGGCTTGAGCCCGTGCATGATAATGCTATTTTTCAATTGCTCGTAATTATGAATTCTTTGTCCGCCACTGGCGATTTCCACGCCACGAAAAATTAAATCGAATGTTTTGGTATACTTTCCATCTTCGCTTGGCATTGAATAGAAAGGGCGTACACTAACGGGATAGTGCGTCAGAAAAACGAAGTCGGAATTATGATTCTTTTTTGCCCATTCGCAAATCAAACGCTCCCCTTCCGGATCAATGTCAACGTCTTCTGATTTCTTGCCATATTCTTTTTCCAAGATTTCCAAAGCTTCGGTCAGTCGAAGGCGCGGAAATTTATCTGCAAACAATAGTTCCCCCGAGGCATATTCCGCCAGTTCTGACTGACAATTTTTGGAAACATCCCCAAGCATTCTCTGCATTACTTTCTCAAGGCTATCCATCACATCAGAAAAACTATCAATAAAGCCCATCTCGGCATCAAAACCGGTGTATTCATTAACGTGACGCGTGGTAAAATGCGGTTCTGCACGAAAAACTGATCCCACCTCAAACACACGTTCAAATGCACCCACTCCAGCTTGTTTGTAGAACTGCGGACTCTGAGCCAAATAGGCATCGCGATCAAAATATTTTATTTTGAAAAAATTCGCTCCGCCCTCAGTGGCAGCCGAAAGAATTTTCGGGGTTTTGATTTCCATAAACTGATATTCTCTCATTACTTCCGCGTAGGATTTTAACAGCTGACTATAGACTTTGAAGATATCGTTGATTTTTTTATTACGCAAAACTAAATTTCGATTATCCAAAAGGGTGTTAAGATTAACGTCTAATTCGCTTTTCGCTACATCAAACGGCAATTCTGCTTCCACTTTTGAAATGACGGTTATTTTGGCTGCCTCCAATTCAATCTTACCAATCTTATCCTCCTTGCCCTGTCCGCCGGGACGCTCCTTGACCAATCCTTCAATTTCCACCACAAATTCACTGCGCACATCCTTCGCGTTTTGATAGGCGCTTTCCTTGTCGGGAATAACTACCACTTGCACCACGCCACTGCGATCACGAAGATCAATAAAAATCAATTTGCCATGATCACGCCGGGAATTAACCCAGCCGGAGAGCTTAACATATTGTCCGATCATCCGTGGCGCATCTGCAATCAATATTCGTTCCATAAATTTATTCGCCAATACCAGTTAGCCGTTTAATTTCTTCTACCATTTCACTTGGAGTATATTGCGATTTCGTGATAAACCCACTGGCACCGAGTGCCATAACCTTTTCCCGTTCTTCCAGCTGACTCATATTGCTGGAAATGATAATTTTAATATTTGGGTCATATTTGCCGCCTCTTAGGGCTTCAGTTACCCCAAAACCATTCAGCTTAGGCAACATCAAGTCCAAAAGAACAATATCCACCTTTTCCTTTTTGACAATTTCCAAAACTTGATCACCGGAAAAAGCCGTCAAGACTTCAAAGCCTTTTTCCGTAAACTTTCTTTGATAAATCTCGGAAATCATCAAATCATCTTCAGCAATAAGCACTTTTGTCATATTTGTTTTAAACGCTATTAAACCGGCATGTTTATGCCTTGATTAGTTACTTTTGAATTATAGCCTAATAACAGAAAAAATCAAATTTTTTTTGATTATTCACCCCAAAGTTTTGTGCTGAGATATTTTTCTCCACGATCGGGGAAAATGACACACATTCGGCCGGAGATGTCTCGCTTGGCTAACTCTGCGGCAGCGAGCATCGCTGCTCCTGAAGACATACCCGCAAAAATCCCCTCTTCTTTGGCAATTCTTCTGGCCATTGCGAAGGCCTTCTCGCTTTCAATGTTCACAAATTCATCAATTTGCTTGGCATCATAAATCGCCGGCACAATCGCCTCGTCCATATTTTTGAGACCCTGAATGTAATGTCCTTTTTCCGGATAGGCGCAAACAATCCTAATTTTCGGATCATATTCTTTCAGATATTTCCCCACTCCCATGATCGTACCGGAAGTGCCAATCGAAGAAACAAAATAGTCAATTCTTCCTTCCATGTCTTCCCAGATTTCTCTGGCGGTATTTTCATAGTGCGCAATTTTATTGTAGACATTGGAAAATTGATCCGGCATAAAATATTTTTCCGGATTGTCTTTTACCAATTGGCGCGCCTTGACAATCGCTCCGTCTGTTCCTTTGTTAGCATCAGTAAGAATTATTTTCGCGCCAAACGCCTCGAGCATTTTTCTTCTTTCCATTGAAACCGCCGAGCTCATCACAATTTCCACCGCATAACCCAAGACTGCCCCAATCATGGCAATTCCAATTCCGGTATTGCCGGAAGTTGGTTCAATAATTGTTTTGTTCTTCGTCAGCTCTCCATTTTCAATCGCTTTTTCCAGCATCTTCAGCGCCACGCGATCTTTGATGCTCCCGCCCGGATTTTGTCCTTCCAGCTTGGCAAAGATTTCTAAATTGGGATTTGGATTGAGTTTATTGATTTTAATCAGTGGTGTATTTCCGATAGTTTCCAAGATATTTTGATATAACATGATTTTAGTTTTAAATTATTAATTCGCAAAAAAACAAAAATCCCGACTAATTCGGGAGTTGCCTTAGGTCTTTTTTTGTTTAGCTTTAACAGAAAAAGGCTGCTCCCGAAACAATTGCGTGATTGCAACAACAACAAAAAAGGTTGCTATTTTGAAAGTTTTGAGATTTGGACTTTTTCGAATTCATTTTTTTAAGTTTTAACCTAGGTTTAATATAGCCCAAGATTAAAAAATTAGCAACCGCCTCGTGTTGCTTATTCTTTAAATTAACTATACAATACAAAAAGCATTAAATTAAGCTTATGCGCGAACAAATTGAACAAATTAAAGCCGAATATGCCCAGATCGCCCAAGAACTCAGCTCTCCTGATGTGGTTTTTGATACGCAAAAAATGACACAGCTTTCCAAAAAACAAGCTGAACTCAACGAGGTAATGCGAAAAATCGAAGAATTGGAACTCCTGGAGAAAAGTATGCGTGAAAATGCGGAAATTGTTAATAGTGAAGAAGATGGTGAAATGAAGCAAATGGCGATGGATGAAAACATTTCTCTGGCTGAAAAGAAAGTCATTTTGGAAAAAGAGCTTGAAACCCTTCTTCTGCCTAAGGATCCTAATGACGAGAAAAATATCATCGTGGAAATTCGCGCCGGAGCCGGTGGCGATGAATCCGCCCTTTTTGCCGCCAGTCTTTTCCGTATGTATTCGCATTATGCCGAAAAAAATCGCTGGCAAGTCTCACTTCTCAATTCGCATCAAAATGGCGTGGGCGGTTTCAAAGAAGTCGTTTTTGAAGTTAACGGTGCCGGAGCATACGGCAAAATGAAATATGAATCCGGCGTACACCGCGTTCAACGCATTCCGGAAACAGAAAAAAATGGCCGTATCCACACTTCTACTGCAACAGTAGCAGTTCTTCCCGAAGCCCAAGATTTTGATTTCAAAATTGAAGAAAAAGACATCCGCATTGACACATTTTGCTCATCCGGTCCTGGCGGACAGTCCGTTAACACAACAAAATCAGCCGTACGTATCACACACATTCCGACTGGCGTAATCGTTTCTTGCCAAGATGAAAAATCACAACTGAAAAACAAGGATAAGGCCATGAAAGTCTTGCGCTCCCGTCTTTTGCAAGCCGAAGAAGAAAAACGCGCAAAAGAGCTGGGTGATCAAAGAAAATCTCAAATTGGCACAGGAGACCGCTCAGAAAAAATCAGGACATACAATTTTCCGCAAGACCGCATCACCGACCACCGCATCAAACAAAGTTGGAGCAATATTGGTGGAATTCTCGAAGGAAACATTGAACCAATCATCTTGGCTCTTCAAGGAGAAGATACCAAGATGAAATTGTCCAATCTATAACGCTGTGTCCACGATCCATTCCATTCTTGCCCAATATCGACCAAAAATAGCCAGTCTTGATCTGGAACTTCTCATTGCTCACGAGCTCAAAAAGTCTCGTGAGTTTGTTTTGGCACACCCAGAATTTCAATTAACCAAGAAACAAGAAACAAGAAACAAGCAATTGATAGCCCGCCGCCTACATCATGAGCCTTTGGCGCATATCCTAGGTCATAAAGAATTTTATGGCCTGGATTTCCAGGTCACACCAGAAACATTAATTCCTAGACCAGAAACGGAATTGCTAGTAGAGCAAGCCCTCCAAAAGATACAAGATACAAGAAACAAGAAACAAAGAATAAGCGTTGTTGATGTGGGAACAGGCTCGGGCAACATAATCATTTCAATTGCAAAAACAATCGAAGATAAAAAGTTGTTACATGCTTCAGGTTGCATGCTATATGGAATTGACATTTCCAAAAATGCACTACAAGTTGCCAAACACAATGCCAAAAAAAATAAAGTTAACAAAAAAATAAACTTCTTGCATGGGAATCTCCTTGACCCAATTCTAAAAAATACCAAATACCAGATACCTGCCCGCAATGCTATGCCTAGCGTTGCAGGCGGGCCAGATGCTAGCTATATCATCCTCGCCAATCTCCCCTATCTTTCCAAAGAAATTTATTCCGCTACCGCGCCGGATGTAAAAAACTTCGAACCAAAATCTGCGCTATATTCACCGCAACGCGGCTTAGCTCACTATGAAAAATTATTAAAGCAAATCAGAAATTTAAAAGATGCTTATTACATGTTACATGCTACATGTTTTTTGGAACTTAGTCCCGAGCAAAAAAAAGACCTCGGCGTCTTGGTAAAAAAAATTCTGCCTTCCGCCAAGATTCAATTTGAGAAAGATTTGGCCGGAAAATGGCGTGTTTGCATGATTAGTCTAGCCTAATCCCTTTTGATAAAAATCCCCGGCATAAACAAAAAACCGCACGTTAGCGGTTTTTTGTTTATATTCAACGTTGATATAAGTTCCGGGCCGGCAACTTGCCAACCACAGAACACCTCCCGATAAAATCGGGAATAAAACTATACTAAAAGACTATTTTTTCTTCTTCTTTGCAACTTTCTTTTTTGCAACTTTTTTTACAGTCTTCTTTACAGCTTTTTTAGCTGCTTTTTTCTTTGCTGCCATTTTAATTCACCATCCTTTCTATTTTTATTTTTTCCAAAGTTTCCTATTTGAAACTTTTCTGAAATATTTTTAATAATTTGTTTTCGACCTTTTATTTTCATGAAAATATTTTTTAAATTTAAAAAATATTTTTCATAAATAAATTATACAACATATAAAAAATTATGCAATAGCAAAAAGTTATCCACAGGTACTTTTTTATTTTTTTCGGGAAAAAAATAAAAAATTCAATCTAACATGCTGCAAAAAAAAATAATCAAAAAGATTATTTGATACAAAAAATAAAAACGGTGACGTTTGAATCTGAAATATTTTTTTTAGCTAAAAAATTTTCGCTTTCAGACAATTCTAACCAATTATACTACAAACTAAATGTACTAAATTGTCTAGTTGACGCCTTTTCCAGCTTTGCTAAAATTTAGTATTAGAGACCATGATTGCCGGAAAAGCAATCTCGCTTCAACGTAAGCACATTAAAAATTTAAACTAGAAAGGAAGGTGAATATTATGGAATTCAATCAAGAATCAAATGACGAGCAGAACTCGCACGAAGAGACAATGGCTGAAGAAAGCGACCAATCTGGCGCAAAACAATGGTTCCAAGATAACCTGAGAATAATTGTTAGTATCTTTATTGTTATCGTTATTGCAGCTGGTATCTATTCATACTCCAATCGCTCACAAAATGTTGATCAAAAAGAACAAGCTCAGCAAAGCGATGTTCTGAAAGATTTGACAAAAAATGATGATGGGAAAACAGATACCCAGGCAAAGAGCACTGATAATGCAAACACAAAGACAGACAAAACATCATCCGTGACCACTAGTCAAGAAACTGACCAATCATTCATCGAAACAGCTGGCAAAGGAGATGGAACCACCAAACTCGCTCGCAAAGCTTTGGCAGATTATTTGGAAAAAAATCCTGATTCCTCCCTTGCTCCTGAACATAAAATCTACATTGAAGATTATCTTCGAAAAAATGTAGGTCACAAAGGAGGAGTGAAAGTTGGAACATCAGTAGAATTTTCCAAAAGCTTAATCGGAGATGCAATTTCCAAGTCCAAAAACCTAAGTGCCGGGCAACTGAAGAATTTGCATAAATACGCTGTGAGAGTACCGTCCCTGTCTTGATTTTACACTTGAAATATCTGAGTAAAATTCTACTGTTCTTTTAATTAAGCCAAGTATATCATTACTTTCCTTTAAAAACACAAAACCCCTCGAGTTTAGGCTTGAGGGGTTTTGCGTTTTGAAAGCATCCTAATTCTTTCGAATGGCAGCCAGTTTCCTATTTATCATAAAAGAAGCGACCAACATGATTGAAATAGAAGCAAGAAGCGTAATGCTTTTGCCAATTGTCCTGGTATTAAGCGCAATTAGAGCGATAATGATTGTCACGACGTAGTAGCAGGCGGCAATTTTTCTTTGCGACCAGCCGATTTCCAAAAGTTTATGATGCAAATGATTATTATCCGGACTGAAAATTGGACGCCTATTGTTTATCCGTTCACCGACAACCCAGATAAAATCGATAATTGGAATCACAAGCACCAAGATAGCGGTGGCAATTTTCGTCCCGGAAAAAATTGCCAGAATCGCCAGAGATAGTCCCATAAACAGCGCGCCTGATGTTCCGGCCAGCACACGCGCCGGGTTAAAATTAAAAACGAGAAAGCCCAGGATAGCGCCAAATAGTATGCTTGAGATAATCGCCACGGGCGGTTGGTTTACTTCCGGTTTAAAGCTAAGAAAGAAAATCGTTCCGATTGAGATTAGGCTTATCCCACCGGAAAGGCCATCCACTCCATCAACCCAGTTGATCGCATTCATCACAAATACTATCCAAAAAACCACTAGCGCCAACGACACCAAAACTGTTAGCCCAAGATCAAGATTGATCGTTCCACCATTTAATGGGTTTGTTATATAGTAAATCCGCACCCCCAATATGAAAACAAAAAAGGCCGCGGCCATTTGAAAAAAAAGTTGTGTTTTCCAAAATAATTCTTTGATATCATCTCTGATTCCCACGATGAGCAAGATTATGGAAGCAAACATGAAACCCAGAAGTTCCGGTGTAATGACAAGTTTTGTGTTCACCAGAATCGCCACATTAAAAGCTAGCACCATCGCGATTCCTCCGACTCGATAAGTACCATCTTTATGAATATGCCTTCCCGTTCGGCGTCCACCCCAATGGATTTTTTTTGCTAGTGGCAAAATGAAAAAAATGGTCCCGACAGAAAAAAAGAATGCTTCCAGAAATGGAACGAGGTATTCTAACATAAGCAGGATCTTAACTCTTATTATCTTCCACACTTTTTTTGGGAGTCACCCAAAACTCACCAAAATATTTCCCCAAAAGAATTCTTGTCTGAGAATCAATTGCCGGAAATGACCCTAGAAATGGAGCAATGACGGGCACTAAAATCCATTGCAAAAGCATGTATAAATTTCGCCAGCGCGAATATTTTTCCGGTCTTGGAGGCAAAAGAAGAAAACTGAGTGACATCGAAACAGCAAGACCGATCATGGCCAGCGTCATCAGATAGCGAGTATAGATCGGCAAATTATGCGCCAAGACTTGTTGATTAAACACATCCCCGCCTAAAATCAACGGCAGCCAACCCAAAACCGCCAAAATCAATGATGAGGTCGCCCAAGAATGATGACCCTCGAGCATTTCAAAAGCGGTTTTAAATTTCTGCCTAAAACTGATTTTTTTATTCGGTCCGATTGCTCGCATGATTATCGGAAAATTTTCAATTCCATAGGCCCAACGTCTTTTTTGCTTATACTGATTAACAATGGTTTGCCAATAAGTGTCAGCGAGAACCGCGTCCAGGGAAATCGGCAGATAAATCGGCTTAACGCGATAATCTCCGTTGTAATAGGTGAAACATTTCCAATAAATAATTGAGTCTTCGCTAATCATATTGATTGGCCAGAAATCAACATTATAGAGCGTATCAAATGGCTCACTATGGGAAGAAAAGGTCACCATGCCATCAAGGCGCGTACTTTGAAAAATGTGCCAAAAACTGGAACCGGTCACGATTACGCGCACAAAAGCATTAGTATCCCAAAGATTGTTATGATACATCGGCAAAGGTTGATAACTCCGCTGTAATCTTTTTGGATCAATGATGTATTGATAGGTCAGAGCCGCGAAATATTCCTTATGCGCGACACTGTCACAGTCAAAATTGGAAAATATTACTCGTCGGAAATCAATATTTTTCTCCCTCAAATACTTGACCAGTTCTCGAGCGGCAAAAGTCGCATTTGCGCCCTTCGCCTTCATTTCATCGTCCTTAACCCTGTGCGTTGTCACAAGAAATTCGCGAAAAACACCGGCAAATTTATTCTTAAGATAATCCACTTTCTGTTTTCGATGCTCTTCATTTTCCCGCTCTTCCGTTGCGAGAAGGATTATGATTTGCTCATTGGGAAAATTAGCCTCCATTACCGCTTTGATCGATGGCTCAATCACGCTGGCCGGCTCACCGGCAGTCGGAAGCATAACAACATGTACAATTTCCCGCCAATCCAAAACGGAATCAGAAATTTTTTCCACCGCCTTCACTTCTTGCAAATATTTTTTCTGTCTCCTAATCTCCCCTTTTAGCACCCCAACATCCTTTCTGGTCATGCCATTTCTATCTCGCAAGCCTTCCTCCATTTTTGAAATTCGCGTGTTGATAAGCTCCAAATAATTCTTAGGATTACTGATATTTTGACACCGCTCCCACCAATCAATCCTTTTTCCGTCTCTTAGTTTTTTGTATCCATCGATTGAATAATACGCAATAAAAATTGTGCGTAAAATCCAATAAATATCAAAAGTAATGATGAAGTAGGCGACCCAATCAGGAAAAAGAAAAGAAAAACCAAACATTCCGATAAGCGTTACCCAAGTCAAAATTCCCGGGATTACCTCCAATATCCGCTGTTTTTTCCGCTCACGCGGGTCTTTGGTTTTTGGATCGGGAAAATCAAACATAGCTAAAAATATTAATAGTTGATAATAATGACACTAATTATGGAAATAAGCAAGCTTAGCTCTGCCATTAACGCTGTTATGAGCAGCACATAGGCGGCAATTCGTTCTTTCTTCGCATAGAAATAAAAAGAAAGGATGATATTGATAAGCAAGATAATCGCTCCGATAAGCGGCAGCATATAGGCCTTTCGCAACGCACCGATTGAATCTACTCCAAAATAAACGTTATAGTGAAGAATCACAGAATCTCCCCTTGGGCGCAAAAAAATTGCTAACGCCAACCAGTCGATCAGATTAGCCAAAATGATGGAAAAAAGCAGCCAAAGAACAATTCGACTTTTGAAATATTCTCGACCAAAAAAAAGCTTGATTTTTTCATTCAAGCTTTTTCCTAAAAGATTTTTATCTTTATTTTCAAGCATTTTTTTGAGCCTGTTTGAAATATTTTTTGCCTACAACTTTCTTTTAGCAATGAATTGTTTCAGCCCCGTAATTTTATTGATCACTTCCTCATTTGGTCCTTCCAGAAATTCCAACACAAATTTATCAAGCATATTGAGACGATATTTGAATTCTTCCATTGTCATGAGAACAAAGTTAATCTCTTTGCCAATTTCCGCCTCCAAGCTGCTCATTAAATTTTTCAATTTAGCTTTGCCGATATCATCACCTACGATTATCATATCGGCTTTGCTTTTGTGATAATTGATAAAAACACCGCTGATTACGGCCAGCTTTACATTGCCAATCTTTGAAATTTTTTCCAAACTCTTGCACTGCGGTGATGTGTTGGATTTGGCAATCAGGTTTTTTAGCTCGGGATAAAAATCGAAATTTTGATTCAGACGATAGAAAAATTTGCCCTTTTGGGTGTTTTTGATAATAAATTTCACCCGCACCAGCAT
Source organism: bacterium (assembly GCA_043725085.1). GTDB lineage: Bacteria > Patescibacteriota > Minisyncoccia > Moranbacterales > UBA2206 > UBA9630. The sequence continues at coordinate 1,445 of JAYSLY010000005.1, read as the reverse complement.
TTCAATTTCTCTTCTGATTTTCGCCCCTTTGAGCATATTTCTCCTGGCAATTTCCGCCGAATCAAAGGGTACATCCGGATTTTGCAAAAAAAAGCGAAGTAAACGCGCGCGTTCTTTGGAACCAAAGAGACTTTCTAAGATTTCAGACATTTTAGTGTGAATAATTAAAGATTAGTTTTGGCCATTGATATAAGTATAGCTTTTGAAAAGAAAAAAGCAACCCTACCCTTTACAAACCCCCGCCCCCCCCCCTATAGACTACCTAACAATTAGCTTTTTAACAATCCAACAATTTGAAAGGAGGTGATGCAATTTGCTTGTTGCAAACTAGAAACATGCACAACTGATTGAAATCAAGACTCAAAAAAAACTCAAACTTTGAAAGGAAAAGAACAATGACAAAACGTATTCTGGCAACTATATTTTTTGGATTTTTTGTTTTTGTTTCAAATGTTTTCGCCTATTCTCCCTGCACTGGCAATAGTGTTGCAGTGCCTTGTTCTTATGGTGGATACGATTTCAATTTATCTTGGACAAGCGGTCTTGGTGATTACTGTTATGTTAATACTGATAGGGCTAATATTAGACAATATTCCGTCATCATAAATCCTGCAGATATGCAAACGGGCTATTATTATAGTTATGACTCAAAGCTTTATCTTTCAGAATTTCCTTATTTTCAAAATGGTGTTTTTCAGTATTATATTTATTCGGGCGGAACCGGAACATTGTATAATGGTTATTGGTCGTATGTTCCTTTCGATCCTCCTCCTCAACTCACCGTCAGCCCCGATCCTGTGGCCGGCGGTGGTGTGGCTAGTTCGGATGATGTAATTCAGTGCGGCGTGAATCAGTTTAATTATTGTCAGGCGAATTTTCCGTTGAACAGTGAAGTAGAACTTGAAGCCTATCCGAATACGGGATATGCTTTTGCGTACTGGGATGACGGGACAAGTCAATACACCGATAACCCGCATACGTTTACGGTGAGTGCGGCGTTGGGGGTGACGGCAAAGTTTATACGATTCTTGAAATGGCCATTGAGTGGAACACCGTGGAATAGAACAATTATTTCAGAGTTCGGAGATGATTGGTTGGACTATTGTGGCGGCCAAATAACAAAGCACACAGGAATTGACATTGCCGCCACAGAAACTGAAACCGTACATGCTGCAGAAGGTGGGATCGTAAAAGTTGCACAGCTAGATCAAGACTGGGGAGGCTGGGTAACAATAGAGCATAATAGTTCCAGCAATCCATACACAACAACATACATCCACATTACCCCGTCCGTTTCCGTAAATGATGTTATTGACAAATGACCAGTCCGTACTAAACTAAACCAGTACCTAAGAGACCCACATTTTGAAAAAACCGTGATTTGTCGTAAAATACTGGCACAGTAATCTAAAAAAACTATGCCAACAACAACACGCAAACAGTAC
>JAYSLY010000004.1:0-7224 GCA_043725085.1 bacterium | reverse complement strand
AAATTGAATAATCGCCCGAGAAAGAAAAACAATTACTTGACACCGAATGAAATTTTTGAAAAACTGACTCTAGTGGTGCAATAATATCTTGAATTCATCGTGGGCTTTTTGAGATTCGCTAATTTTAATTATTTTTGCTAGAATGGTGAATATGAAAAAGGAAAATGAGCTAAATTTTAGGATTCCGGCACAAATCACTTCTGTGATGGAAACGTTAGAAAAAGCAGGATTTGAGGCATATGTTGTGGGCGGTTGCGTGCGGGATTTGCTTTTGGGTGCAGAGCCAAAAGATTGGGATGTGACGACTAACGCGAAACCCCAGGAAGTGCAAAAAAATTTCTCGGATTCTGTGTATGAGAATGAATTCGGAACAGTGGGTGTCAAAATTAGAAATCAGCGAACAGCGAACAGTGAACAGGGAACAATAAGCAGTGAACAGGAGGTGGAAAAATACGAAACTGTTGAAGTTGTGGAAGTGACGACGTATCGGATTGAATCGAAATATTCTGACAAACGGCATCCGGATGCGGTGAAATTTGCCAAAACTTTAGAGGAGGATTTGAGTCGGCGGGATTTTACGATTAATGCGTTGGCAATAAGTGCGGGGAGTCATTCAAATCAAAATACACCTCACCCTTCTGCTCCCGCCACTTGGCGAAAGCAGAATCTCCTTGCTAAGGAGAGGGGACTTGATGCGGAAAAAATTTTTGGATTAGTGGATTTATTTAATGGGCGAGAGGATTTGAAAAATAAATTGATTCGAGCGGTGGGGGATGCTGATGCGCGATTTTCGGAAGATGCGCTGCGGATGATGCGGGCGATTCGTTTTTCAGTGACGCTCGGTTTTGCGATTGAAGAAAAAACATTTTTGGCGATCAAAAAAAATGCGGCATATTTGAAATATATTTCACCGGAACGAATCCGCGATGAGTTTGTGAAAATAATTTTGTCTTCAGCGCCGGCGCGTGGAATTGAGTTGTTGCAAGAAGCGGGGGTTTTGAAAATAATTTTGCCGGAAATTGAAAATGGAATTGATGTGACGCAGAGCCATCATCATTATTATGGACAATATAACACAGTGTATAAGCACTTGGTGGCGTCTTTGGAAAAATGCCCTTCCGAAAAATTGGAGGTGCGTTTGGCAGCACTACTCCACGATGTGGGGAAACCGAAGGCTAAAAGAGGCGAAGGCGAGAATGCGACTTTCTATAATCACGAATATATTGGAGAGCGAATGGCTAAAAATATTTTAGAACGTTTGCGTTTTTCGCGGCGGGTAATTGACAAAGTGACGCTTCTCATTCGCAATCATATGTTTTATTACAACGTTGATGAAGTGGGCGAAGCGGGTGTGCGCAGGGTGGTGCAAAAAATCGGACTGGAGAATATTAAAGATTTGATTGATGTGCGAATTGCTGATCGATTGGGAAGTGGCGTGCCAAAAGCCGTGCCGTATAAACTGCGTCATTTTCAATTTATGGTGGAAAAAGTTTCAACTGATCCGATTTCGGCCAAACAGCTAAAGCTTAATGGCAATGAACTGATGAGGGAGTTGGGAGTTACGCCTGGGCCAAAGGTCGGTGCGATTTTGGCGGCGTTGCTTTCGGCGGTGATTGATGATCCAACGCTAAATGAAAAAGAAAAATTATTAGTATTAGCCAGGGAGTTGGATAAGAAAGATGTTTTGGCGCTGCGGAAAGCTGCGGAAGAAAAAATAAAATCAGAGCAGAAAAAAGAGGAGGCGTTGATTAAAAGAAAGCACAAGGTTAGTTAGTGTGTATTAGTTTTATACTAATTATGGCTTCTCAAATCGCACATATTGTGTATGCCAAAAAATATTTTGAATCAATTGAGAATGGAAAAAACCAGGAGGATTTTTTGGATGAGGAAAAAATAAAATATAATCATAAAATCAATAGGGACGAGTTTATTTTGGGCGCGGCCTTTCCCGATATCAGAAGAATTGAGCCGAGTATTAAGAGAGGTGATACGCATTTGCGATTTGAGCCACTTGACTTGGATTTTTCGAAACTGAATTCTTTTGAAGCCGGTTGGAAATTTCATCTGTATTGTGATATGCGCCGGGAAGAAATTCTCAATAAGCATAACTTTTATTCTCAAAAAGAAACGGAAAACCTATCTCATATTCCGATTAAATATTTGGAAGATGAACTTGTTTATGACAAATATAATAATTGGGAAAAATTGGCCAATTATTTCCGCAATCCGCCGATAGTGAATCTCGATGTTGCTAATTTAGATCGAAAAACATTTGTTCTGTGGTATGCAATTTTAGCCAGGTACATTGAAGAAGAGGTGACAACAAAAACAATTCGGGCATTTTTGTGCAAACAACCGAAAATTGTTGAAAAAGTAGATGAGATAATGACAACTATTTCAGAGCTTAATAAAAATAGGAGAGTGGTAGAAATTTTGGAAAAAGTTTCCGATGAAATTGTCTAATCCTTATTTTTTCCATGAGTACCTGAAGTAGCGGCGTGACAAAGTCCTCCTTCGTTCCAGGAGTACCTGAAACTGCGGCGTGACAAAGTATGAAAAAAGCTAAAGCGAAAAAAATATTAGACTCAGTTAATTTTCCGCGGGATTTGAAAAAAATTCCCAAGGAAAAATTACCGAAACTTTGTGAAGAGATTCGCAGTTTTCTGATTGAAAGTGTGGCGCAAAGTGGCGGGCATTTTGGATCAAATCTTGGCGTGGTTGAACTCACGGTGGCGTTGCATTATGTTTTTGATGCGCCGCGTGATCTTTTGATTTGGGATGTCGGGCATCAGGCCTATGCGCATAAGATTTTGACCGGACGAAAAAATCAGCTACATACAATCCGAAAAAAAGGAGGCTTGGCGCCATTTCCAAAAAGAGAAGAAAGCGAATATGACACATCAAACACGGGGCATACCAGCACTTCAATCAGTCTTGCAACGGGAATGGCGGTGGCCAATCGAAATAAAAAAAATGCGCCGCATGTGGTTGCTCTCATTGGCGACGGGGCACTCGGTGGCGGGATGGCATTTGAGGCACTCAATCACGTGGGGGATATTAAGGCGGATGTGCTAGTTGTGCTCAATGACAATAAGATGTCAATTTCGCCGAATGTGGGAGGAATGGAAAAATATCTCACTCGACTCATTTCTTCACCGTCCTATGTTAGCCTTCGTGATAAAGGATTGGAAATCCTTGAAAAGATGCCGACGGTGCAAAGGTTTGTGCATAAAGCGGGAATTCAAGCGCGAGGCGTGATTACGCCTGGAACAATGTTTGAAGAGTTGGGCTTCAAATATTATGGGCCGATTGATGGGCATGATCTGAAAACGCTTTTGGAAGTTTTGGAAAATTTGAAAAAACTGAAAGGCCCGCGCTTTTTGCACGTGATTACAAAAAAAGGCAAAGGCTATGCGCCGGCAGAAAAAGATGTTTTTTCTTTGCACGCAACAACTCCTTTTAATCTGGCGACTGGGGAGAAAAATGGCTCAGCTAAAAATATTGCTTATACGGATGTTTTTGCCAATTGGATTTGCGAGAAAGCAAAAAAAGATTTGAATTTGCACGCGATTACACCGGCAATGGGTAGTGGGTCCGGTCTGATTAGTTTTAGTGAAAAATTTCCCAAGCGCTATCACGACGTGGGAATTGCCGAGCAGCACGCACTAACTTTTGCTGCCGGGTTGGCTCTGGCGGGCAAAAAACCAGTCGTAGCCATTTATTCTTCTTTTTTGCAAAGAGGTTATGACCAATTGATTCACGATATCGCAATTCAAAATCTGGATGTGCTCTTAGCAGTTGATCGAGCGGGGGTTGTCGGGCCGGATGGGGCGACACATGCGGGCAGTTTTGATTTGTCGTTTTTGCGTATCGTGCCTAATTTTGTGGTGATGGCACCTTCGGATGAACATGAGTGTTATGCAATGCTTGAAGCGGGCTATAATTACCCTGGCCCGGCGGCGGTGCGCTATCCGAAAGGTGCTAATCTTTGCAGTTGTGGCGGAAAGATTAGCCAACCGATTGAAATTGGCAAAGCGAAAATCGTGAAAGAGGGAAAAGATATTGCTATTTTGGCTTTTGGGACAATGGTGGGGAGAAGTAGAAAAGCCGCAGAAACTATCGGAGCAACTCTAGTGGATATGCGCTTTGTGAAACCCTTGGATGGAGAGCTTTTGCGAAAATTAGCCGAAACGCACAAATATTTTGTAACTGTTGAGGATAATGTGGTTTTTGGCGGAGCAGGCAGTGCTGTGGATGAATTTCTTGCTCAAACAGGCTTGAATGTTAAGATTAAAAACCTGGGTCTGCCGGATAAATTTTTGACACATGGAACACGCGGGGAAATCTTGGCGGATGTTGGATTGGATGAGGAGGGGATACTAAAAACAATAGATGAGTTTATTCGGGAGTAATCTGCAAATCGTCGGTTATTATGAAGCTATAAGCAGAAGGGTGAAAATTTTTAATTTCCGATTTTTTAATTTTATAAATAATTTTCAAATGACTAAATTTTTAAACATTAAAAATTTAAAAATTAGTAAACCTGCCTAATCTTTTAGTTAGTAAAATATAATTAAGCAAATTCGTAATTACTAAAAATAATTTTATGAAAAGCGACATTCAAATTGCACAAGGAATTGAGATGGAGCCGATTGAAACGATAGCAGAAAAAATCGGCTTGAAAAAATCAGACTTGGAATTGTATGGAGACTATAAGGCGAAATTAAAACCGGAGCTGTGGGAAAAAATCAAAAAAAATAAAGATGGCAAGCTGATCTTAGTGACCGCAATCAGCCCAACTCCGGCCGGAGAAGGAAAGACCACAACATCAATTGGTTTGGCGATGGCAATGAACCGGTTGGGGGAAAAAACAATGCTGGCGCTTCGCGAACCGTCACTTGGGCCGTGCATGGGAATAAAAGGTGGAGCGGCTGGCGGTGGCTATTCTCAAGTGATGCCGATGGAGGAAATTAATTTGCATTTCACGGGCGATCTGCATGCTATCACAACTGCCAATAATCTACTCTCGGCGATTATTGATAATCATATTTTTCAGGGAAATGAACTCGAAATTGATGCACGGCAGATTCTTTGGAAACGGGCGATGGATCTCAATGATCGCTCAATGCGAAATGTGATCGTGGGACTGGGTGGAAAATCGCAGGGCGTGCCGCGGGAAGAAAATTTCAACATCACTGTTGCATCGGAGATTATGGCGATTCTATGTCTGAGTGAAAATTTGGCTGATCTCAAAAAGCGCTTGGGAAATATTTTAGTTGCCTACACTTTTTCCGGCGAGCCGGTTTATGCGCGCTCTCTCAAGATTGTCGGAGCGATCGCAACGATTCTCAAAGACGCGCTCAAACCAAATCTAGTCCAAACACTTGAACACACGCCAACTATCATTCACGGCGGACCATTTGCCAACATTGCGCATGGTTGCAATAGTATTCTGGCAACGCGCTATGGCTTGAAACTCGGTGATTATCTGGTGACGGAAGCGGGATTTGGGGCAGACTTGGGGGCGGAGAAATTTTTTAATATCAAATGTCGAATTGCCCAGTTGAAGCCTGATGCGGTCGTGATTGTGGCGACGGTGCGCGCACTCAAATATTCCGGCGGGATGGACGTGGCGGCGCTCGTGATGCCAAATATGGCGCATCTCAAATATGGTTTTGCAAATCTCGAAAAGCACGTTGAAAATTTGAAAAAATTTGGCGTGCCGGTTGTGGTGGCTGTGAATGTTTTTCCAGCTGATACGCAAAAGGAACTAAAGTTTTTGGAGAGTATGGTGAAAAAACTCGGCGTCGCCTATGCGCTCTCGCATGTTTGGGCCAAAGGCGGAGCGGGCGGAGAGGATTTGGCCAAAATTGTTTTGGAGACACTGGAGAATAAAAAAGCGAATTTCAAGGTTTTGTATTCCGAGCAGCAACACATCAAAGTGAAAATTGAAATAATCGCGCAAAAAATTTATGGCGCAAAAAATGTTGAGCTTAGTGCTGTCGCGAAAAAGCAAATGGAAAAATTGGAAAAAGAAAAAATGGATAAGCTACCAATCTGCATTGCCAAAACGCAATATTCTTTTTCTGATGATCCAAAGCTTTTGGGTCGGCCAAAAGGGTTCACGCTCAATGTTCGTGAATTGCGTCTGAGTAATGGCGCCGGGTTTATTGTGGCGATTTGCGGTGAGATGATGACGATGCCCGGTCTTCCTAAGATTCCCGCCGCGGAGAAAATTGATGTGACAGATGATGGCGTGATTGAGGGGTTGTTTTGATTTATTCTAAAAACCGAAAACGCAAAACTCGTTTGCCGTTTTTGTCAGTCACTTTTTCCAAAAACATTTCAAGAGGTCTGATCCAAATTGAGCCTTTGCCGAATGTGCGGCAAGCATAGAGCGCTTCATAGACAACAAAGTTTTCCAGTGTTTCGCTGTGCGTGGCGACAAAATGGACTTTATATTTTCCGCCTTTGTAGTGCTCATAGATTCCCGGTTTGATTTTTGGTTGAGTTGGCATAAATTAAAAAAAATTTCTATTTAATGGATAAATATATTTTAGCATACGTCACAAATATTTAGCATCTTCCAACTCTTTTGGAAAATATTTTTGCTCTTCGCTATCTTCCAGCGGAGTATATTTATAACCTTTACTATAACCTAATTCTTTCATTAGTTTAGTCGGCGCGTTTCGGAGGTGAAGGGGCACGGGCAAATTTCCGAATTTTTCCACGTCTTTTTTGGCCTGGCCATAGGCTTCATGGGCGGTGATATCTTTTTTTGATTTGGCCAAGTATATGACGCAATGCGCCAGATGGACATTGCATTCGGGATAACCCAGTTTGTGACAGGCATCAAAAACGGCATTGGCGAGAAGGAGCGCGGTGTTGTTGGCAAGGCCAATATCTTCTGAGGCGAAGCGTACTAAACGGCGAGCGATGAAAAGCGGATCTTCGCCGCCTTCAATCATACGAGCGAGCCAATAGACAGAAGCGTCCGGATCACCACCACGCATTGATTTGTGAAGAGCGGAGATGATGTTGTAGTGTTCTTCGCCGGACTTGTCATAGAGCAAGTGCGTTTTTTGCAAAACTTCGCGAACGAGTTCTGGAGTGATATTTTTGGATTGATTGGCACAGGCTTCCAGAGTGTTGAGTGCCATTCTCGCATCACCATTGGAAAGATTAGCAAGTAACTTTAGGGTGTCCGAGCTTATCCGTGGAGGC
>JAYSLY010000003.1:0-59699 GCA_043725085.1 bacterium | reverse complement strand
ATTTTTAACTATTTTGATAATTTTAGCAGTTAGTATCCTTAGGTTTTTATTTGATAAATCGAATCGTTCATCCTTAGGTTTTTAAATGATGTATCACGTCATTTTCTAAAAAAATAGATCGTTGGTGAAATAATTAGAAATAGGCTAAAATAGGCGTAGTTATGAAAACCAAACTAATCGCCACATTTGATGAGGAAAAAAGGCTTTTGCATGAAGGCTATGATTTTGTGTTGGGGACGGATGAGGCGGGAAGAGGGCCGTTGGCCGGTCCCGTTGTGGCGGCGGTTTGCGCTTTGAGAATATCGGATGATGTTGGTAGAGACGAGGCAGTGCCTCGTCTCTACAATGAGGATGAAAAATGGAATCTAATCCGTGATTCTAAGACCCTTTCAGAAAAACAACGTGAAAGCCTGTTTGATTTTATCAGTGAGCATTTTTTTGTCGGTGTGGGAATTTGCGATCATGAAACGATTGATCGAATGAATATTTTGGAAGCGAGTTTTCTGGCGATGAAAAAAGCGCTGACGGAAATTTCAAAAAAAATAAATGTAGAGACGCCCCGGCGGGGCGTCTCTGTGGGGAGGAATATAATATTAGTGGATGGAAACAAACAAATTCCCAGTTTGTCGATGGAACAAAAAGCGATTGTGAGCGGTGACAAGTTGGTGAAATCAATCGCGGCGGCTTCAATCATCGCCAAAGTGACACGGGACCGAATGATTTGTGAGATGGGCAAACTTTATCCTGAATATGGACTCGCCAAACACAAAGGCTATGGCACAAAGTTGCATATGGAAGCGCTCAAAAAATATGGGCCGTGTCCGATTCACAGGCGGACATTTTCGCCAATTAAAGAGCTGGTTTCGGATTGGACTCGAGGTGAAAAAAATGCTAAAATAAAGATATAAGAAGCCTTAATGATAGTTTCTGTTTGAAGAGTCTGCAATTCATTTCGATCAAACCAAAGACTTTCCAAGCAAGCTCAAAAATATATGCGTATAGGAATTGATGCCAGGACTATTTTGAATCCGGAAAGAGGCGAAGCGATTGGCGCCGGGCACTATGCCTACCAGTTGATTCGTCATCTATTGGAAATTGACAAGGAAAATGAATATGTTCTATTTTTCGATTTTCGCGTGAGAGAAAAAGACGTTGCGAAATTTTCCCGTGATAATGTGAAGATAAAATTCTATCCTTTTTCCGATTACAAAAAATATCTGCCGGGAGCGTATAGTGAAATTTTGGGCACCGCGACGCTTGCGAAAGAAAAATTGGATTTGCTGCACACAACTTCACCAATGAGCAGAATCCCGACGACGTATCGGGGGAAAACCGTGGTGACGATCTATGACTTGGCTGTGGCCAAAGTGCCGGATGTTTTTCCGCAACTTACGCGAGCAAAAACCAAGACAATGCTAAACCTTGCGGTTAATCGCGCGGACAAGTTGATCGCCGTTTCAGATTCGACCAAAAAAGATCTTTGCGAAATTTTCAAGTGTCCTGAGGGAAAAGTGCAAGTGATCTATAGCGGATATGATGCGCGTTTGTCAGAAAAATCTGTGACGCCGCGTGCGGAAGTTTTGCAGCGCTATGACATGGAAGCGGGGGATAAATATATGCTTTTCTTGGGAACAATTGAGCCTTTGAAAAATATCACGCGGCTTATGGAGGCTTTCGCAGATTTCAAAAAACGTTTCACAACGAATGGCAAAAATTTCAACTATAAGTTGGTCTTGGCAGGCAAGCGCGGATGGCTGGCGGCGGAGTATAAGCGTTTGGCGAAAGATTTGGAAATTGAAAAAGAAGTTATCTTCACAGGCTATGTTGTCGGCGATGATTTGGCGCCTCTTTTTGCTCAAGCGGACTTTTTCGTGATGCCGTCGCTCTATGAAGGATTTGGCACGACTGTGCTCGAAGCTTTTGCGACCGGCGTGCCGGCTATTCTTTCCAATGTTTCTTCAATTCCGGAAATTGCCGGAGACGCGGCAAAGCTCGTGAACCCGCTAAACACAAAAGAAATTACTGACGCGATGTTTGAGTTTTCGGAGAATGAAGAATTAAAAAATAGTTATCGCGAGAAAGGCCGTGTGCAAGTGGCAAAATTCAATTGGGAAAAAACAGCAAGAGAGACTCTGGAGTTGTATAAATCTTTTAAGTAAATGGAAAAATTCTGGAAATCAATTTTAGCCATAGAAGCTAGAGGATTATTGAAGCAAAAATCCCAGGATGGGGATTTTTAGTCTTTGATAAGCTATTGCTAAAAAGCTAAAAATAGGTTAAAGTTGGTTTACAATTTGAAAGGCGTTTAAGGAACAATCAATTCCAAGCTGGAGAAAGAAATTCCCCGTAATTGGGAGAAAAATAGAATCTTCCGGGCAGGCCCGTTATAGCCGTGAATAAGTCCTGCCGAATAGGAAAGGCGGGAAAATTAAGGTGGTACCACGTGTTAAAGCGTCCTTATGTCCAAGGGGGCGTTTTTTTATTTTTTAATTTATATTTAAGTTTATGTTTAAAAAAGTCGACGCAAGAAAAAAGTATTCCGAGATGGAAAAAGAAATCATCCAATTTTGGAAAGAGGATGGCACTTTTCAAAAATCAGTCGAGATGAGAAGTAAGGATAATTATTACAGTTTCTATGACGGGCCGCCGTTTATCACCGGCGTGCCGCACTATGGCACGTTGCTTTCTTCGATTGTGAAAGACGCCGTGCCGAGATATTGGACAATGAAAGGCAAGCGTGTTGAGCGCAGATGGGGTTGGGATTGCCATGGGCTTCCGGCGGAGAATATGGTGGAGAAAAAACTTGGACTCAAGAGTAAGAAAGATATTGAAAAAATTGGTGTAGCAAAATTCAACGAAGCCTGTCTTTTTGAAACGTCACAAATCGCCAGTGAGTGGGAAGACGTGATTGATCGCGTTGGTCGCTGGGTGGAATTTAAAGGTGCCTACAAGACAATGGACAAAGGCTATATGGAATCAGTGTGGTGGGCGTTTTCCGAGCTTCACAAAAAGGGTCTCATCTATGAAGATGTGCGTGTTTCACTCTATTGTCCGCGCTGTTCGACACCGCTTTCGAACTTTGAGATTGCGATGGATAATTCCTATGAAATGGATAGTGATCCTTCGGTATATGTAAAGATGAAAGTCAAAACCTCACCCCAGTCCTCTCCTTGGCAAGGAGAGGGGGATGCGTATTTCATGGTTTGGACGACTACGCCGTGGACGCTTTTGGCAAATGTGGCTTTGGCGGTCAATAATAGTATTAAGTATCAAGTAGTTAGTATTAAGGGTGAAAAGGATAAATATATTATTGCTGAGAGCCGTGTTGAAATTGTATTCAAGGATAAAGAATATGAAGTAATTAAAGAGTTGAGTGGAAGCGAATTAGTTGGCAAAGAGTACGAACCAATTTTTCCGCATGATATCGAAAACGGTTACAGAGTAATCGCGGGAGATTTTGTGACGACGGAAGATGGATCGGGGATAGTTCACCTTGCGCCGGCTTTTGGCGAAGACGACTTTAATGTGAGAAAGACCAATAGTCTCCCGATTATTATGAATGTGGATGAAGAGGGGCAATTCACGGAAGGTGAATGGCAGGGGCAAAAAGTTTGGGAGGCGAACAATGAAGTTGTGAAATGGCTAAAAGTTAAGGGCTATCTTTTCAAACGCGAACAAATTACCCACAGCTATCCGCATTGTCATCGTTGCCACACAAAGTTGATCTATAAAGCTCAACCAGCGTGGTATGTGAATGTGGAAAAAATTCGTCAAAAATTACTCGACGAAAATGAAAAGATAAATTGGTATCCGGAATTTTTGAAACACGGCCGATTTCAAAATGGAATCGAAAGCGCGCCGGATTGGAACATCTCGCGTGATCGCTATTTTGGGACAGCGATTCCGGTTTGGAAATGTGAATCACGGGATTGCGGAGAAATTAAAGTCGTTGGATCATATGCGGAATTGAAAGAGTTGTCGGGCGTGGAGCTGTCTGACTACCATCGGCCAGGGGTGGATGAGATTACTTTCAAGTGCGAGAAATGCGGCGGGGAGATGCGCAGGATTTCGCAAGTGTTTGATTCTTGGATCGAGTCCGGTTCAATGCCATTTGCTCAATTTCACTATCCATTTGAAAACAAGGAGGTATTTGAAAAAAGTTTTCCAACCGATTTTATTTCGGAATATATCGCTCAAACAAGAGCCTGGTTTTATGTGCTTCACGTCATGTCAGTCGGAATTTTTGGAGAAATCAGTTTCAAAAATGTCGTGACGACCGGAACGATTGCCGGATCAGATGGCAAGAAAATGTCAAAATCTTTGGGAAACTATCCTGATTCGAATATTATCTTAGAAAAATATAGCGCCGATGCGCTCAGATTTTATCTCCTGTCCTCACCGCTGCTCAACGCGCAAAATATTAGTTTTTCGGAAAAAGCCATTGGCGATATTCAAAGAAAAGTCCTGGCAACCCTTTGGAACAGCTATTCATTTTTCACGCTCTATGCCGGAGTAGATCAGTGGAGTCCGAAAAATAAGCTGGGCGCGGTGGCAGATCCAAAAAATCTACTTGACCGCTGGATTGTTTCCGAATTGCATAAGTTGATTGGAGAAGTTGATATGAATATGCAAGGCTATGATCTTGTTAAAGCGACAAGGCCGTTTGAGCTTTTTGTGGACAATCTTTCCAACTGGTACATCCGCCGCAGTCGCAAACGGTTTTGGAAAAGTGAAAATGACGGCGACAAAAACAGTGCCTATGAAACTTTGCACTATGTTTTGGTAGAGCTGGCAAAAACAATGGCGCCATTTTGTCCGTTTATCGCGGAAGAAATCTATAAAAACCTAACTGGCGAAGAGTCGGTGCATTTGGTTGATTTTCCGATGAGTAACGAAAAATTGATTGATGAGAAATTAAATACGGAGATGAAAAAAGTGCGCGATGTGATTAGTGAAGGTTTGCAGCAAAGAGCACTAAACAAAATTAAAGTTCGCCAACCACTCTCGGTAGCTAGTATTAAGTATGTGGTAGATAGTATGGAACTCAAAGAGATAATCAAAGAAGAGCTAAACATAAAAGAATTGCTTATTGATGAGAAGCAAGAAGAAAATATCAAGCTTGATACAAATATCACCCCAGAGCTCAAACTTGAAGGTCAGGCGCGTGAGTTGGTGCGGGCGATTCAAGAGATGCGAAAAGAGGCGGGCTATGAAGTGAATAACCGGATTCAAATCGGCTATGTCGGCGTGCAGGACGTTTTTGCAAAGTTTGGCGATTTGATTGCCAGAGAAACGCTGGCGAATAACATATCAGCCGGCGAGTTAGTCGAGGCAGATCTGCAAAAAGAAGTTTTGATTGATGGAGAAAAGTGTGGTATTTTTATTAAGCGGTAAGTTGCTTACCTAAATTCTGTGTCATCCCCGAGTAGTCGGGGATCCAGGCATCAAAGAAAAAGAAAAGCGAAACTTACTGGTTGCTAATAAGAAGTTAGGGGATTTATAATCCGATTGTTTGTAATTTATAACTAGTGGAACCTGGATTCCCGCCTCCGCGGGAATGACACTTACGCTTATGCTCAAATTCAAAAAAACAAAAATTGAAGGAGTGTTTTTGATTGAGCCGAAAGTGATTGGCGATCATCGCGGATTCTTTTTGGAAACCTATCGCGAAGAAGAATTTTTGGCGGCGGGAATCGATGCGAAATTTGTCCAAGACAATCATTCTTTCTCCCCCCAAAAAGGCGTGCTTCGCGGGCTGCATTTCCAGCGTCCGCCTTTTTCCCAAGCGAAATTGGTGCGTGTCGTCAAAGGGAAACTTTTGGATGTTGTTGTGGATTTGCGCAAAGACAGTCCGACTTTTGGCCAATGGGAAAGTTTTGAGCTTTCGGAAGAAAATTTCAAAATGCTTTTCGTTCCGCGTGGTATAGCGCATGGCTTTTGTGTCTTGAAAGATGATACGCATTTTCTCTATAAAGTAGATGATTATTATAACGCTGAAAATGAAAGCGGAATCATCTGGAACGATCCGGCTTTGAATATCGCGTGGATGATTGAAAATCCAATCTTGTCGGAAAAAGACCAAAAGCTTCCAATTTGGAAAGAGTTTTTGACAGATAATCCGTTTTGAAAAACAACAAAGGATTAAAAGTAATAATAATATGAAACTTCTCATCACCGGCGGAGCGGGGTTTATCGGCTCTAATTTTATTCACTATTGGACGAAGAAATATCCGACTGATGTCATCGTCAATTTGGACGCCCTGACGTATGCCGGTAATTTGGACAATTTGCGCGAGGTGGAAAATTTAGCCAACTATAAATTTGTCAAAGGCGACATTGCCGATGAAAAATTGGTGGCGGAACTTTTTGACCAAGAACAATTTGATTTGGTTGTGCATTTTGCGGCGGAAAGTCACGTTGACCGTTCGATTTTGGAACCGGATATATTTCTCAAGACCAATATTATCGGCACGCACAATCTTTTGCGCGCAGCGCTCAAAAACAAAACGCGTTTTCATCATGTTTCGACGGATGAAGTTTTCGGGTCGCTTGGAAAAACCGATCCGGCTTTCAATGAAAAAACTGCGTACGACCCGCGCAGTCCCTATTCCGCTTCAAAAGCAGCCGCGGATCAAATGGTCCGCGCCTATTTTCACACCTACGGATTGCCAATCACAATTTCCAATTGTTCCAACAACTATGGTCCGTTTCATTTTCCGGAAAAATTGTTTCCGCTGTTCATCACTAATCTTTTGGAGGGCAAAAAAATTCCGCTCTATGGTGATGGCCTGAGTGTGCGCGATTGGCTCTATGTCAAAGATCATTGCAGTGCGATTGACGCGATTATCAGAAACGGAAAGATTGGCGAAACATATTGCGTGGGAGGAAACAGTGAAAAGAGCAATCGCGAAGCAACAGACAAAATTTTGGAATTTTTAGGCAAAGGCGAAGAAATGATTGAATATGTCAAAGATCGCCCCGGGCATGATCACCGCTATGCCATTGATGCGACAAAAATCAAAAACGAATTGGGCTGGGAGCCGGCCGTAACTTTCGAAGAAGGCTTGAAAGAAACAATCGAATGGTTTCGGAATAATGAAAGCTGGTGGAAGAAAATTAAAAGCGGGGAGTATCAGGATTACTATAAAAAGCAATATGGAAAATAAAAAACCAAAAGTCATTATCATCGGGGCGCGCGGGATGCTTGGGCAAGCGCTGGTGGAAACTTTCAAAAAAAGCGCGAAATATTCCGTTTTGGCATGGGATAGAGATGAAATTGACATCACCGATGAAAAAGTGGTGAAGAAAAAAATTACCACAGAAAATCCCTATCTGATTATCAACGCGGCGGCGCACAATGCGGTGGATCAGATTGAAGAAGACGCAGAAGTTTATGTAAAGGCCAAAAGAATCAACGGCGACGGGCCGAAATATCTAGCACTGGCAGCAAAAAAATCTGGAGCGATTTTGGTGCATTATGTTTCGGACTATGTTTTTGACGGAGCAAAAAAAGAGTATCTCGAGTTGGATGCAACGGGGCCAATTTCGCGCTATGGCGAGACGAAGCTAATGGGTGAGAAAAATGTGCGCGAAAATCTTCCCAAACATTATCTGATCCGTATCTCGAAATTATTCGGTGCGCCGGCAAAATCGGAGGGAGCGAAAAAAAGTTTTTTTGCGGTAATGCTTGAGCTGGCCAAGAAAAACGCTACGCTTAAAGCCGTGGACGAAGAGGTGTCTTGTTTCACCTATGCGCCGGACTTGGCCAGGGCAACCAAAAAACTTGTGGAAAAGCGTTTTCCATTTGGGACATATCACTTGGTCAATGAAGGCGCGGAGACGTGGTATTCGGCACTTTCGAAACTTCTCAAATTAGCCGGTGTGAAAGACGTGAGAGTTTTGCCAGTTTCCGCTGCAACATTCACGCGTCCGGCCAGACGTCCGGCACGTTCGGTTTTGAAAAACACAAAATTTCCACATCTGCGTAGCTGGCAGGATGCGGCGAAGGAGTGGTTGGAGAAGTAAATTTTTTGAATCCTAATTAAGATAGAAAAAGTATAGTTTTGAAAACTCTTTAGGCGAGAGTTTTTTATTATGACGAAAAGGGGCAGTTGGATTTTTTTGTAATCTTTGTCTAATAAAAAAAGAGTCCCGGAGAGATTCACGAAGATTCGTGGATCTCTACCGGGGTTAAGGTGGCAAAAAAGGAGGATGAAATAAAAAGTGAATACGGGGTTGATTGGAGACCGAGGGTTTTTGCCAGTAAGATATTTTGACGATAAGTCGGAATTTTTTGCATAAGGATCTATGCATTATTTTTTTCCGAAACTATCGAAATTTGTTTGTTGCTGTTAGCGAAAGAAAAAAATCTTTCGTTTGCCTAAATGAATAGGCAGGGCGGAAAGTCTTCCGCTAACAGTAAACAGGAGAAAGGAGCTACTTATAATTTAGCACGGAAAAATATTTTGTCAAGCCGAAGTATCAGTGCCGATTTTCTCGTTTTCTTTGACAAGGGGCTAAAAACCTGCTATAATGGTAGTACAGTGAATTGAGGAATGCGAAAAAACAACGGGTGAAAGCCCGTTTTTTCTTTTTCCCGGATTTTCTAAGCAGTGGGGGCAAATATGCAAAGATGAAACAAAATACACAAAAACTGAATAAATATGCCATAACAACGATCAGCCTGATTTTGGCTTTAGTTTTTGTTTCGCCGGTGCTGGCGAGTGAGATTAATGCTGACAATGTGATTAGGTATGTGAATGAAGCGAGACAAAAAGAAGGTGTGCCGGAATTGGCCGTGAGTGAAAAATTAACGGAAGTGGCAACGGCGAAAGTGAATGATATGGTGGCGCAACATTACTTCGCGCATACCTCACCAGCCGGCATTACACCTTGGCATTGGTTTGAACTGAAGGGTTATGACTATAAATATGCCGGAGAAAACTTGGCAATTAATTTTACTACCGCCGAAGCCGAGCAGACGGCGTGGATGAACAGTCCAACGCACAGAAAAAATATCTTGAATTCAAATTATAATGAAATTGGTGTCGCGGTGGCAGCGGGAGAAGTGAATGGCACGATGGGAATTATCGCGGTGCAAGAATTTGGATCGCTTGCGCATCCCGGTGCGGGAAGTGATAAGAAAAATTTTGCTCCAGTCAAAGACAAGGCTTTGCCGGATACGACTAAATTTGTGCCGACCGTGCTTTCAACCGGCGACCAAAAGATTGATGAGAATTTGAAAAAGATTAGCGAGGAAATTACGGGACAAAAAAATAATTGGTCGCTGCAAAATGGAGCGGGGAATATGTTTTGGTTAGTGATTTTTGCGCTCATGGTTTTGCCACTGGCTATTGTGCAGATTGTGTTTGTGGGAAAACATTTGGGATTGCCGTGGTTTCGAGAGGTTGTTCGAAAAAACTATGAGACGGCTAATTTTGGCAGTCCGCAAGAATATTTCAGAAAGTTGAAAGTTAAGAATTATGGAAAGTATCAAATAGTTCGAGTGAGAATAGTGGGAGTTTAGATAATATTTATTCCTTGCCAATTCTGCGCCAAATAGTGGTTTGGAGCTGGTGGGGAATAAAAATTACAAAACCCCATAAAATTGCTTCGAAATACTGAAGCAAGCAAAAAACAAAAACAAAAATTAAATAGCAAAAATAAAAAATCTCGCAAGAGAAAAACCAAAAAAGACTAGATTCCTTGTCTTTTCCCAAGGAGAAATCCTTAGGAACACCAATAAAACGGTTTCGGCGTTATCGCCTAAGCCGTTTTTTTGTCCAAAAAAAGCTGCATAAGATGAGATACATAGGTATACTGGGAGCGAATAGTAAGGGTTTTTTAGGGCTAGGGTGAGTCTCGCAAATCCGCCGTGGGTGGACGCGAGATAGGCGTAAGGTAAGCCACAATTGAATAGAGCTATTCTCTTCATGCGCGGACTATTTTATGTGAAAAGGAACTATGGACAGTAATAAGAAAAAATTTCGTGGTTTTTGCATCAACCAACTTTAGCAGTGTGTTTTGGGTTGGTTTTTTTATTTCTGCTAGGCATTATTTGGTAAATTATTTAACTTTAAATATACTTTCCCTCTAGAATCTAACGCAACAATATTTGCGCTCGGCGATGTGACATGTACGTTTGTTAATTTAACATATAACATTTTTTAAAATTACCTCGCAAGACTTTTTTCTATTTGTGCTATAATTAACCCGATAAGACTTTAACTAATCTAAGCTTAAGCGTATGTGTGGAATCGTTGGTTATGTGGGAAAAAGAAATGCGTTGCCTGTGCTTTTGGACGGGCTGAAAAGATTGGAATATCGCGGCTATGACAGCGCGGGGATATCGCTTGTGCAAAAAAACAAAATCAAAACTTGGCGCGCGGTGGGGCGAGTGAGCGAGTTGGAAAAGAAACTTGATTTGTCGGCCGCCGGTCAAGTGGGGATTGCGCACACTCGTTGGGCGACGCATGGCGAGCCGTCAGAAAAAAATGCGCATCCGCATTCAGACTGTGGAAATAATATTTGGCTGGCGCACAATGGGATTATTGAAAACTACGCGGAGCTGAAAAAAATACTTGTGAAAAAAGGACATAAATTTTCATCCGAGACAGACACGGAAGTAATCGCGCATTTGATTGAAGAGATTGCTAAAAAGAAATCATTTTTGGCGGCGTTTCGAGAGGCGGTAAAAATCTTGGAAGGAACTTATGGCTTGGCGGTTATCTCGCTCAAAGAACCAAAAAAACTTTTTTGCGCGCGAAAAGGCAGCCCGCTGATTTTGGGAGTGGGAAAAGATGAATTTATTGTGGCTTCTGACGCGTCGGCAATTGTGAGTCACACGAAAAAGATTGTCTACTTGGAAGATGGCGAGATCGCGGAAATTACCGAGGACGGTTTTAATATTTTCAATGGAAAAAATAATCATAAAGAAGACAAAAAAGTTTTCGAGATTAACCTGTCGGACGAGCAGGTTAAAAAACAAGGCTTCCCGCATTTTATGCTCAAGGAAATTCATCAGCAACCGGAAGCTGTGCGCAATGCTCTGCTTGGACGGTCGGAAAAGTTCACAAAAGATGGTGGCAGTGCGATTTTGGGAGGGCTGCAGGATGTGGAAAAGCGTTTGAGAAAAATCAAGCGGCTGGTGATCGTAGCTTGCGGGACTTCCGGTTATGCCGGTATCGCGGGAAAATATCTCTTGGAAGAGTTTGCTGATTTACCAACGGAAGTGGAACAAGCGAGCGAATTTCGTTATCGCAAAACCACTATTGATGAGCACACGGCCGTGTTGGCAATTTCTCAATCGGGAGAAACGGCTGATACCTTGGAAGCGATTCGCGAAGCAAAACTGAAAGGGGCGTTGACGCTGGGAATTGTGAACACGGTCGGCTCCACGATTGCCAGAGAAACTGACGCGGGGATCTATTGTCACGCCGGTCCGGAAGTCGGAGTGGCTTCGACCAAAGCTTTTTCTTCGCAACTTTCTATCCTGATGCTTTTGACTTTGATGTTGGGGCGCCAAAGAAGACTTGCGTTTTCTGACTCAAAAGCGCTTGCCAAAGAACTGGAAAGAATTCCGGAAAAAATCGAATCAATTTTGAAGGATAAAAACAAGATCAAAAAAATTGCGCAAAAGTACGCGCACTATTCGGACTGGCTCTATCTCGGAAGAAAGTATAGTTTTCCCATTGCCTTGGAAGGCGCGCTGAAAATCAAAGAAATTTCCTATGTGCACGCCGAAGGTTATCCGGCGGGAGAGATGAAGCATGGACCAATCGCGCTTATTGATGAAAAATTCCCTTCTTTTTTCATTGTGCCAACGGACAGCGTCTATGAAAAAACATTTAGCGGTATACAAGAAATCAAAGCGCGCAAAGGCAAGATTGTCGCGATTGCTACGGTGGGAAATGAAAAAGTCAAAACTTTGGCGGATGATGTGCTCTATATCCCTAAAACGCTCGAAGCTTTTTCGCCTTTCCTCACAGCCACAGTAGTGCATCTTTTTGCCTATTATGTGGGAACCAAAAAGGGCTATGATGTGGACCGGCCAAGAAATTTGGCCAAGAGTGTGACGGTGGAATAAAATCGGAACCATGATTTTATTGATTAAGGGATTAGCGTGGTTCTTGCAAAATTTTTGCGAATATTTTGACATTTTGGTTGATTTGTGGCCTTACATTTTAGCTTGAATTGCAATTTTACCCTCTACAAATACCTCGTAGGGAATTAAATAGCCAAGTCTTTTTCTCGGACGGTTATTGATGCGCCATACGGCAGCATCAACGTCCGTTTGTGTTAGCTTAGCAAACAACATCTTTTTGGGAAAGTATTGCCTCAAAAGTCCATTGGTATTTTCGTTGGTGCCTCGTTCCCAAGAGTGATATGGGTAGGCAAAAAATATTTGCATACCAGTCATTCTCCCAGTAAGTTCATGCTCAGAAAATTCAACTCCATTGTCATAAGTAATGGAGAATTTCTTATCCTTGGAAATTTTCAAAAAACTTTCAATAGTTTTTTCTTTAATGAGCACTGCATTTTTTTTGAGAAAAAGATCTGCAATTAGAAATCCGTTTCTTCTTCATAGATGAATGCATAGATTGTCTCATGACACACCATTCCTTCGCACTCTGTTTTTCCTCTGCCTGAAATCTGCTCTGGTGACCAATCTTTTTTTAATTTACTTTCCACATAATTTCTAACCCCTTCATTTTTCAAAAGTACTTTGGATTTTCTTTTTCCAGTTTTTCTTCTTTTGGCTGCTTGACTATGCGCACTTCGTGCGTCATATGCACCTGTTCCAAACAATGAAAGCTCTCTACTGATAGTGGACGGGTTAACACTGATATGATAGGCAATACTTTTTTGAATCCAGCCTGCTCCAAGTAGAGTTTCTAGCTGAAAACGCTGTTTTAAGTTAAGCTGTGTGTGGGACATCTTGTTTGTGAGTATTAGTTAGTTATGTAGCGTAACTATTATACCTCACTGCGGGGTGTCCTTTTGTTTAAAGGCAAATTGCAATTCAGATTAGAATTTAAGGGCTTGGATTTGACATTTTGGCCAAATTGTGCCAAGATGATGTATTAGTTTTTTGACAATTGAAGGGTTATAGGACTTACGCATTTGTCTTGGAATTATTGCCCCAAGAGGCGTATTTTCACGGATAATTCTTGGTTGAATGCGTGAGTTCTATAAACAACAAATGGAGGGGGGGGCATGCGATGAAAGAGTTAAATTTTTTGATTATCGATAACGATTTAATGTTTGCTTGTCTGTTGCTGGGAATTATCGAGGATTTATTTCCCGATTGCAAATGCGAGGTTACGGATATTTCCGGTGCTCCTGAGAAGTTACAGGAAGAGAGACCGGACGTGGTTATTTATGGTCATGATGGTGATGCTAGCGGGGTCGATGTTCTTCAGGGGATAAAGGCCAAATATCCTGGCATGATGACAATTCTCGAGGGGGCTTCAGTGGTAAGCGACGAATTGATATTAAGAGTCGATTACTTTTGGGGTTTTCCATATAATCATCAAGAACTAAAAAAGTTCGTAGAGGACTTTTTTCAGGGAAAGGAGTTAGGGGAATGAACTGTTGTTTGGTAGTCGATGACGATCCTGCCGTATGTGGAGTGGTGTCAATGATGGTCGAAGAATCATTCGACGGCTGTCATGTTGATACGGCCAATAACCCAGATGACGCGTTTGCACTTTTGGCGGCAAAAGAAAAGCATCCTGGTGTCGTGGCGATTCTTATGTCTGTTAAAGACATCTGGACCGAGGATGTTAAAAAGCTGGGAATCGTTTGTTTTCTTGGAAAGCCCGTCGGTGTGGATCTTTTGAAAGAAACGATCGAGGATCTGCTTTCATAAACCATTTTTTCTTCGGGGGGAGGGAATATGAAATTAAAAACGGGGAGGAAAAGTTGGCGTAATGTCGTTGACTACAAAATGTTGGCGGCTGGTGATGATCAAGGTAGGGATGACCCACATGAGGGTCAGAGTTTTCCCTGTGAAAATAAACCAGGGGGACCTGTTATGTCAGGAAGGAAGGTTCCCATCGAAGAAACTCTTTTTGGAGGAATAAAAAAATGAGTCAGAGAAAAATCGGAGCATTCGTGGCGAGAAATTTTGTTCAAGTCGCAATCGGCTTGATATTGATTTTTTGTTTTATTTTCAACGACTCAATGCCGCCCATATTGCGGGCGTTGGCGAGCGGAATTTTAGCGCTTATAGTTTGGCGCAACTTAAGAGGCGATGAGCCCGATAAGGAGGGCGGATGGAGCCGATAAGTAAAGTATCTGTATGCGGCTGGTCAGCCAGCTCCATACTCACAATCTTATGGGGCTGGTGGCTTTTTCGAACCATCGCCCTATTCAAATTATTTTAAAATCAAGTCAAAACCTTGGGAGGAAAGTTTTGGCAATAAGGGAAAGAAGGGTGAGCAAGCATGTTCACAACTTCTCTCCCTTTTTTCTTTGGGGAAAAATAAAATCCACCTCACACTAACCCTCTCCTTGCTAAGGAGAGGGGACAAAATGCGAAAGAATGCCCTTCTCCTTACCAAGGAGAAGGTGGCCTGCTTACGCTAAAGCTTCAGCGGTGGAGCAAGGATCTGTCTTGCAATACCTCAAGCTTTAGAAATATACGCAAAGCTCCAGATAATGGAAAGTAGATTCTTCGACTCCGCTCCGCTTCGCTCAGGATGACAAGTTTTTTTGTTTTGTGGTATCCTTAAAAAAAAGCAGCCTTCTCGCCCTTCGGGAGAGGATGTCACGAGCACGTGACAGGTGAGGGCAAGGGCTATATATTATGAATGATCTATGCTAATTTGGTTTTCATTTTAACATTAAGCCCTTTCCCTCATCCGGCCTATGGCCATCTTCCCCCGGAGGGGATATAAACAAAACTCACACTATGGACTTCAAATATACCAGCCTAATCCTCTCAAAAAGAGACATCAACGAAGTTGATCGGATCTATAATTTCTACACACTGGAAGAAGGCAAGATTCAGGCGGTTGGGCGTGGGGTGCGAAAACCAAACGCGAAACTGGCGGGAAATCTTGAACCGCTGACACACGCAGAAATCTATGTTTCCAAAAGAAAAGGGATGGGCAATGTCACCGGGGCAATCGCTGTTAATAATTTTTCTGCGATTAAGGCGGATTTTTTGGCGATTAGCCGGGTATTTTGGGCACTCTCGCATTTTGATAAACTAATCACTCAGCAAGAAAAAGACGCGCGAGTTTTCGAACTCTTTCTGGAATATTTAGAGGCAATGGAAAAATCAAGCTCCGAGAAAAAGGCGGAGTATAAGTTTGATATTATTACCTTAGGCTTTTTGTTCAAACTGACGGAATGTTTAGGGTATAAAATTCGGGTGGAATATTGTGCCAATTGCGGCAGGAAAATTGTGGCGGGGAATGACAATTTTTTTTCGGCTGAGCGAGGTGGGGCGCTCTGCGGCGCATGCGCGAAAACAGAGAGAAAAAAAGTTAGAAACAATGATTCGTCAATCAAGCTCACGAAAATATTTTTGAAAAATAAGATTGGCAGTTTTTCCAAGCTGGAGGTGACGGAAAGAGATTTGCGCGAGTTGAAATTGATTTGGAAGGAGTTGATTGATTGGGTTTGATTTTTAGACATTTACCAGGCATCTGATTTGTGGTATGATATTGGTATAAAAACAATATCGTCGAAGGCCAAGAGGAGTGTGACTACAAACCCTCCACCGGACTAATTAGCTATGTTCCATGCCCAACTGGCAAAACTTGTGAAAACTGCAAATGCGTCACCGATACCGGTAATGCCTGCAAACCGGATGACCCGGACTGTGCTGCTCACACCTGCAATGATGTGTACTGTTCTGATGGTTGCAATCGGATCAAGGGGACGAAAGGTTGTAGTGGGAAATAATCTAAGGATAGGTTTAATTTTTTAAGTTCGTTGTGGCTATGGATATTAAACAAAAAATGAACACATTCAAAACGGCAAAAAGATTTGTATTTTGGGGTTGTCTTTGTGCGTGGCGCGGGGCTTTTATGGAAAAAAAGTTTTTGCCCAGGTCAAACCCAGTTTTACGTCTGGCATGCAAAATGCCAAAGCCAGTGGCCTGCCGGCTTCTTCTCTTTCCGACATTGTTTTTAATATCGGTGGCTGGATGTTTGCCGTTGGGATTGCTGTCGGGACAGTCATTTTTATCCGCAGGCGCTAGAAATTCTTTTCGATGTTATTTGTGGCCTAGCAATGGGCGATTTACGCTTTTTCTGATTTGTGTCAGATTTTTCCCATGGAACCAAGAATTACTGTGACAGTTGAGAAATACCGGGGTAATCCATGGTTGACAAGCGAAAAAGTTTAAGGTACACTTGAAACAAATCAATAATATTCGAAAATTTAAGATATGCTTGAAACATTTAAAAAGTTGAAAAAATATAATATTTGGGCTGGAGAGAAGCTTAATACCGGCTTTGCCAGGAAGATGTATACAAAAAAGATTGTAGAGTTTTCCGGTAATAAGCTAATAAAGGTAATTTTGGGGCAAAGGCGCGTGGGAAAAAGCTTTATTATGCGTCAAGTTATGCGTGCGCTGGTTGATGGCGGCACTAATCCTAAAAATATTTTCTATCTCAATAAAGAATTAGTTGATTTTGATTTGGTTAAAAACTATAAGGATTTAGGGAAGCTTATTGATATATATAAAAAAGAATTAAAAATACATGGCAAGGTGTTTATTTTTCTCGATGAAGTGCAGGAGATTTCCGGTTGGGAAAAAATAGTTAATTCTCTCTCACAAGATCACCGGCAGTCCTACGAAGTGTTTATTAGTGGATCAAATTCAAAAATGCTTTCCTCTGAGTTGGCGACTTATTTGAGCGGGCGTTATGTTGATTTTCTGATTTTTCCGTTTCTCTATGATGAGTATGTCGAATTCAAAAAACTCCCACGGGGTAAAGAGAGCTATTTGGCTTATCTGAAAGCCGGAGGCTTGCCGGAACTTTTCAATCTGCCTTCTGAAGAAATGAAAGAGCACTATCTGAGTGCGCTTAAGAATACCATACTCTTAAAAGATGTAATACAAAGACATAAAATAAAAGATTCGCAACTTCTGGAAAATTTATTTAAATTTCTTGCCAATAATATAGGAAATCTTTTTTCCATTAATTCTATCGTTCATTTTTTGAATAGCCAAAAAATAAAAACCAATCATGAGACAATTAGTAATTATTTGGAATATATTTTGGAATCTTATATTTTTCACGAAGTGGAAAGATTTGACATAAAAGGAAAGAGTATTTTGGCCAGCAGTAAAAAATATTATTTAAATGATCTTTCTTTTCGAAATTTTCTTTCTTCCAGTTTTGATTTCGGACTAGGGAAACATCTTGAAAATGCTATCTATATTTATTTTAGAGCGCAGGGGTATCGGGTGTTTGTCGGCAGTCTTGGCAAGAAAGAAATTGATTTTATTGCCGAAAAGGGAAAAGACAAAAAATATATTCAAACCGCCTATTCTATAAATGACAAAAAAGTTGCGCTAAGAGAGTTTGGAAATTTGGAAGAAATTCATGATGCATACGAGAAGATAGTTATCAGCATGGATGATGCTTCTTTAGGGTCAAAGGAGGGGATCGGGCATATCTGTGCTTGGGATCTATGATTGGCAGTCAGCTAAGCTGTTTCGCTAAAGTGTTAATTTAACTAGCGTTGTTTACAAATACAGGCAAAGCCTGCAAACCGGATGACCCGGACTGTGCTGCTCATACTTGCAAAGATGTCTATTGTTCTGATGGTTGCAACCGAATCAAGGGTACAAAAAATTGTAGTGGGAAATAAAAAAAGAAAAAAATATGTCACTCAACGAAATACAAAACGAACTCTATAAAAAAGAATCCGACACGGAAATGTTCCAGCATGAAAAGAGCGAGTTTGATGAAAAATCAATGGTTTTTACTTCGCCTGATAAGACTGCTGCTCCCAAAGACGAGTGGGTGGAAAAGGAAGAAATAATCGAAAGAGGAGATCGGAAAATCATCAAAAAAGGAGCGATTATTCTTGGCGGGTTGCTTTTGGTTATTGCGCTTGTGGTGGGGTTCTACAAAATCAAGCAAGCCTTTTTTTCTTCTGATCGGTTAGCGCTTACTCTTTCCGGTCCAACAGAAATCAAAAGCGGAAATCTAAGTGTCTATACGATAAACTATAAAAATGCTAATCGGGCAGATCTGAAAAATGTTTCTCTTAGGATGAGTTTTCCGGAAGATTTCAAACCTGAAGGAAATGCCGATTTCAAGCCGGAAGGGACCGTTTCCGGTACATTTAGCTTGGGAGATATTAAGGGCAACAGTGAGGGGTCGGTGGTTTTTAATGGTCGGGCATATAGTCCTAAAGGCAATTTAATAAAGATCAAAGCCGAATTGTCCTACACACCGTCGACTGTCAGCTCAGTCTTTGTAGCCAGCGATCAATTGTCGGTGAATGTAATTTCCACCCCGGTTACTCTCGAGGTGATGGCGCCGCAAAATATTTCCAATCAAGATGAGGTGAATTATGTAATTAGCTATAAAAATGAAGGCCAAGAAAATCTGGAGAATATCAGAGTGAGAATAGATTACCCAACTCAATTTGTCTTTACCAGTTCCGATCCAAGATCTTCGGAAGGGAACAATATCTGGTACGTGGGAAGCTTACCGGCAGGACAAGGAGGGAAGATAACGGTGGCAGGAAAATTATCCGGTAATCGTGATGAGATAAAGCTGGCCAAGATAACAGTTGGGGCGAATAGTAATGGTGAGTTTGTCAGCTATAACGAAGCAGAGGCAAAGACAAAGATAGTTTCCTCTCCGCTGGCTATTACTCAGACAGTTAATGGTCTTAGTGATTTGAATGCAAACGCGGGAGATAAATTACAATTTGAAATAAATTATAAAAACGAAGGCACGTTAGGATTGCGTGATGTGAATGTGAGCGAGCATCTTGACAGCACGGTTTTGGACTATGCAACCTTGGACATTGCTGGGGGTGTCTATGACGCAAGCAGTAAGACAATTACCTGGAAAGCCTCGGATTATAAGGAGCTTAAAAATCTCACACCCGGTCAGAGTGGCGTGATAAAATTTTCTATTGGAGTAAAAGAAGTAATTCCAATTGCCAATGCGAATGATAAAAATTTTATTATCTCCAGTATG
The DNA here is from genome assembly GCA_043725085.1 of bacterium. Classification (GTDB taxonomy): domain Bacteria; phylum Patescibacteriota; class Minisyncoccia; order Moranbacterales; family UBA2206; genus UBA9630. The sequence continues at coordinate 40,515 of JAYSLY010000003.1, read as the reverse complement.
GCAAAAATTGATAGTCCTGATATCCCAACGCCGATTAGTATGAATAAAATCATTTCTGGCAATAAGATGGATATCAAGTTAAATTCCAAATTAGTGCTGGATGTTAAGGGCTATTACAATGACGCCGGTATTCCTAATTCCGGACCGATTCCGCCAAAAGTTTCCACGGAAACAACCTATACGATACATTTTATTGTCTCAAATGTATCCAATGATATCGAAGGCGCAAAAGTGGAAGCTGTTTTGCCTACGTCAGTTACTATGACGGGAAAAATTTTTCCCGAAGGATCTCCGCTTGTGTATAACGAAAGAACAAATTCAATTGTTTGGACTATTGGTAGTCTCGCGGCGGGCACGGGAATAGCATCTTCGGCCAAGGAAGTTTCTTTCCAGGTAAAGATTAACCCTTCGCTTAATCAAGCTGGCAATGAAGCGCCGCTGCTCAATGAGTCTGTTTTCTCAGCCAGAGACCTGTTTACAGGAGAGAATATTTCTGCTAGAGTGGCTGGTAAAAGCACGCACCTTTCGGAGGATAGCAGTCTGGGAACAAATTATAAGGTGGTAAATTGATGTTTAAGCGAATAGCTCAAAAAAACGCCGCCAGAAGCGGCCAAATTAAGGCAAAAAACGGAGTAATTAATACCCCGTTTTTTATGCCTGATGCGACGCGTGGTTTTGTGAAATCTCTTGATCGCGACGACCTGGCTGCGGTAGGCGTGGGGCCAATGGTTGTGAATACCTACCATCTATACTTGCAACCGGGGACGGAGCTTGTGAAAAAAGCGGGGGGTGTTCATGAGTTTATGCACTGGCATGCGCCACTTTTGTCTGACTCCGGGGGCTATCAAGTTTTTTCTTTGATTCACAAAAATCCGGAGATGGGAAAAATTACCGATGAAGCGGTGGTTTTCAAATCAACATTAGACGGTTCGATGCACAAAATTTCACCGGAAAAATCGATTCAGATTCAATTTGATTTAGGGGTGGATATGATGGTGGTTTTGGATGATGTGCCGCCAAACAGTTATACAAAAGAAAAAATCGCTGACGCGGTTGAGCGGACAATCCTTTGGGCAGCTCGTTGTAAAGTTGAATATGAAAAACAATTAAAGAAGAGAAAAATATCAAAGGAAGAGCGTCCGTTAATTTTTGGTGTTATTCAAGGCGGGGGACACGCCGATCTGCGAAAATATTGTGCCCAAAAGTTAGTCGAAATTGGCTTTGATGGCTATGGTTTTGGCGCGCGGCATATTGACGCCCAAGGAGATTTTATGGAAGATGTTGTGCGAGAAACTGCCGAACTTATTCCAAAAGAATCTTTGCGTTTTGCTTTAGGCGTGGGAACGCCGGAGGACATCGTCAAATTTGTGGCTTGTGGATGGGATATGTTTGATTGCGTGATTCCGACACGCGAGGGAAGACATGGGAGACTCTTTTTACGGAAAAGTAATTTTAAATTTGAAATTTTAAATTTGAAATCAAATATAAATGATCAAATCTTAAATGATAAAAAAAATGCAGATAAAGCGGAGTCGTTTTATGAAACGATAAATATTAATAATGGAAAATTTAGGGAAGACTTTTCTCCGGTAGATGCGAATTGTGATTGTCAGCTTTGCAAAAATTATTCGCGCAGCTATCTTCGCCATCTTTTTGCCATGAAAGACCCAATCGCCATGCGCCTCTCCGCGATGCATAATTTGAAGTTCTATACGGATTTAATGGAGAAATTGAGAGAGGAAATAAAAAGGGTATGAATATCTCTCAATATATCCTCCTCTCCCTTAGGGAGAGGATGTCCGAGGGACAGGTGAGGGAAACGGGTGTTATTAAAAATAAAAGCTATAAAGAATAATAATGTGATCATTTAAAGCCTCCTCCCTCATCCGGCCTTTGGCCACCTTCTCCCTAATGGAGAAGGGGACATGAATAAAGATTTGAAATTATTTTATGAAACATATTGAGTTATTGGCTCCGACGGGCTTGCCACGCCAAAGCAAGAAAGTAGAACTTCTCGCGCCGGCGGGGGACTTGAATAAACTAAAATATGCGCTGGCCTATGGTGCGGACGCGGTGTATTGCGGTGTGCCGGATTTTTCTTTGCGCGTGCGAATCAATCGCTTTTCTCGCGAGGATTTAGTAGAGGCGGTGAAATATGTCCATGAGCGCAAAAAGAAAATTTATGTGACGCTCAATATCTATGCACACAACCGGCATTTGGAAAAAATAAAAAAACACATTCTTTTTCTCAAAAAGTTGAAAGTTGACGCGATCATTGCCAGTGACCCGGGAATAATTCTGCTCATTCAAAAATATTGGCCGGCGTGCGAAATTCATCTTTCCACCCAAGCGAATGCGACCAATTTTGCCGCGGTGGAATTTTGGAGAAAACAAGGCGTGAAAAGAATTATCCTTGCGCGCGAAGTGTCACTTTTGGAAATCAAAGAAATTAAAAAGCAGGCCAAAAATATTGAATTGGAATATTTTGTGCATGGCGCAATGTGTATGAGTTATTCGGGCCGTTGCATTTTGTCCAAGTGGATGACTGATCGCTCTGGAAATTTGGGTGATTGTTCCCAGCCGTGCCGGTGGAAATATCAATCAGTGAACAGTGATCAAAATACAAAATACAAAATACAAGATACAAAAACTGGCACGCAAAATTTTTTAGAGCTTAGTGTGATTGATGATCAAAAGAGATATGCGATGGATATGGAGGAGGATTTGCACGGGACATATTTTTTCAATAGTTATGATATGAATTTACTTTCGTATCTTGGAGAGCTTAGGGAAGCTGGGGTTGAGTCTTTTAAGATTGAAGGACGGGCGAAAAGCGCCTATTATCTGGCAATTGTGACACGAGCATATCGTGCTGTGCTTTCTGCTCTGGAAAATAATCTGCCGAAAAAAGAAATCAAAACAATAATCCAAGCGCAAAAAAAAGAACTGAACAATTTGGTTCACCGCGGATATTCGACTGGATTTCTTTTGGGACGCGAGCCGGCGCATAATTTTGAAAATAAGAATAATCCGGTCAAATTCCAGTTTGTCGGTGAGGTGGAGGGTGCGGAAAACAATCTGAATGTTGTGCGTGTGCATAACCACATTTCAAGCGGAGACAAACTTGAAGCAATCACGCCAAAAGAAAACATTAAACTTAAAATAAAAATGATTTATAATGAAAAAAAGGAAGAAGTGGCAGTCGCCGATGGCGGACATAATAAAAAATACTATTTTGAGTTTGATAAAAAATTGGAAAGCGGGAGCTTGGTGCGGAAAGCAATCTGATATTTTTTTCGAAGTTTGACAGTGAAATCTGTTGATGTATAATAGACTTATGAAAATCAAGAAAATAACCACAATTGAGGATTTGGCGACGCTTATTCAAAGCGAATTTTTGACTCTTGGCGGAAAAATTGAGAAATTAGAGAAGCGAATGGATAGCATTGAGAAAAGAATGAATAACTTGGAAAAAGAACAGGTGGAGATTAAGAATGAATTGAGGGATATAAAATTTGAGCTAAAAAGAAAAGTTACCCGTGATGAATTTGAAGAGCTTGAAAAAAGAGTAATCGGATTGGAAAAGTTGGTTCTAGTGAGATAGTTGTCAGCGTTGAAGAGGGTTTGGATCCTTGGAGCTGAGAGGAGAAATTAAGGTGTCCGCCGAAGAGGTGGGAAGCTAGATGGAAACGCGAGACGAATCTCGTTCTGGCAATTTGAAAATACTTTTGTATTTTTGAGTTGTGGGGACGGGATTTTTTAATTTTTAATTTTAACAATATGACAGAAAAAAACGAGGACAAGCAAATGATGATGGAAAAAATCGCTTCGCTCGCAAAGCGGCGGGGGTTTGTTTTTCCTTCATCGGAAATCTATGGCGGAATGCAAGCGATCTATGACTATGGCCACTATGGCACGCTTTTGAAAAACAATATCCGCGACGCTTGGTGGAAGGCGATGGTGCAGCTGCGAGATGATGTGGTGGGTCTTGACAGTGCGATTTTTATGCACCCGACGACCTGGAAGGCTTCGGGACATGTGGATGGCTTCAATGATCCGCAAGTCGATTGCAAAAAATGCAAAAGCCGTTATCGTGCCGATCACATTTTGGAGGAATTTGGAATCAATGCGGACAAAGCGCCGCTGGCGGAGATAAACGCGCAGCTGGATAAATTGCGCGAAGAAAAAAAATTGAAATGCGCCAATTGCGGATCAATTGATCTCACGCCCGCGAAAATATTTTCTTTGATGGTCAAATCAAACATTGGTTCGCCGACTGATGAACTCAAGGAAGAAAATGTGGTCTATCTCAGGCCGGAAACTTGCGGAGGAATTTATTTGGAATATAAAAATACTGTTGATTCGTTGCATATCAAATTGCCATTTGGTATCGCTCAAGTCGGCAAGGCTTTTCGCAATGAAATTGTGGCGCGTCAATTCATTTTCCGCACGCGCGAATTTGAGCAGATGGAGATGCAATATTTCTTGCACCCGGAAATGATGAAAGAAAAATACGAAACGTGGAAAGCAGAGCGTTGGGAGTGGTATCTCGAATATGGCATCTCGCCGGAAAAGATTCGTTGGTATCGTCATGAAAAATTGGCTCACTATGCTTCGGAAGCCTATGACATTGAATATGACTTCAAAGCTTTGGGAGGGTTTAAGGAGATTGAAGGAATTCATGCGCGGGGTGATTGGGATTTGTCCCAGCACAGCAAATTTTCCGGAGTTGACTTAGCATATTTCGACCAAGAGAAAAACGAAAAATTCATCCCGCACATCATGGAAACTTCAGTTGGATTGGGACGTTTAGTTTTCATGTTTCTCGACGCGGCCTACACAGAAGAAGAAGTAAGCGGTGAAGTGCGGGTTGTTTTGAAAATTGACAAACGCTTGGCGCCGGTCAAAGTGGCGGTTTTGCCGCTTTCCAAAAAAGAAGAATTGACTGCGCCGGCCAAAGAAATTTGGAATACATTGAAACAAAATTTCATGGCAGAATACGACGAAACGCAATCAATCGGCAAACGCTATCGCCGGCAAGATGAAATCGGTACGCCGTTTTGTGTGACAGTTGATTTTGAAACGCTAAACGACCAAGCGGTGACAGTGAGAGAGCGTGACACAATGGTGCAGGAACGAATTAAGATTAGTGAGCTCGAAAAGTATCTGCAGGAAAAGTTGAAATAATTTTATGAAAATAATTGTTGGGACAAAAAACGAAGCGAAATTGGAAGCGGTAAAGGAGATTATGTTGGATTACCCGGACTTGAAGGATGCGGAAATTATTGGATGGGAAACAATCAGTGGAGTTTCTGACCAGCCAAAATCAATCGCGGAAACGGTGCAAGGCGCGAAAAATCGTGCCAAAAATGTTTTTGATATTTGTGATTTGAGCATTGGCTTGGAATCCGGATTATTTGAAATTCCCGGTTCGCAGTCAGGGTTTATGGATGCGTGCATTTGTGCGATCTTTGACGGAGAAAAATTCGCGCTTGGTTTTTCATCTGGCTTTGAGTGTCCGCCAAAAGTCAATCAGCTGATGCTGGAAGAAGGGTTGGATATGACGCAGGCTTGCAATCGGGTGGGACTGAGTACAAATCCCAAGCTTGGCTCGGCGGAAGGCTTGGTGGGGATTTTGACCAAAGGACGCATCACGAGAAAAGAATATACAAAGCAGGCGCTGATCATGGCTTTGGCGCAAATTGAAAATAGTGAAATCTATTAATCAATTCGTTGCTTTTTGGCTCTAGGTATGCTAATTTTACTAGAGTATAATCGGTTAAATTGAAATCTATGACTATTCAAGAAATCTATAAACTAGCGATTGAACTGGGGATTAAGAGTGATTTTCGTACGAAAAATGAGCTTGATGAATATTTGAAAGAAAAAAAGGAGGCCTATTCCAGCCTGGATGAGGACGAAAAGGCCTATTATGACAAAGAAAGACTAACCAATCCCTATTCTGACACGCGCATCCACAATGAAGTCGGGAAAAAGCCAATCAAAAAAGTGCTGGCGGCGATTGATATCACGCAAGGCAGTCTGCTCATCGCCAAGGAATTGGGAGTCGATCTGATCATCAATCACCACCCGGTTGGTCTTGCACTTGCCGGACTGGACGACGTGATGAATTATCAAATCGATCAGATGGAGAAATTGGGCATTCCGGTGAATGTGGCGGAAAAAATGATCCACAAAAGAATTTCTGAAGTAGCGCGGGGAATCAATCCTTCCAATCATTATGCGATTGTAGATACGGCCAAATTGTTGGGAGTAAATTTGATGAATGTGCATACGCCGGCGGACAATCTATCAGCGCAATTTGTCGGACGAGAAATTGCCAAGGCGAATCCCCGCTATGTCAAAGATGTTTTGAAAGTGGTTGATGGTATTTGGGAATATCAAGAAGCCAAAAGACGGGCGAGCGGGCCGATGCTTTTTTCCGGAGCTCCAAATAATCGCGCGGGGAAAATTATTGTTTCCGAATTCACCGGCGGGACAGAAGGCTCAAAAGAAATCTATCAAGCGATGGCAAATGCCGGAGTGGGAACAATCATCAGTATGCACCAAAGCGAGGAGCATCGAAAAGCGGCAGAAGAAGCGCATATCAATGTAGTTGTTGCCGGGCATATTTCCAGTGATTCTCTTGGTATGAATATTTTTCTTGACGAGTTGGAGAAAAAGGGGATTAAAATCATTCCTTTTGGTGGGCTGACGAGATATTCGCGTAATAGAAAAAAATAATTTTATGAATTACAAAAAAACCAATCTCAAAAATGGTCTGCGGATCTTGACCGTGCCAATGCTTGAAACCCAAACCGTGACTGTTGTGGCGATGGTGGGTGTGGGTAGTCGCTATGAGTCGGAAAAAGAAGCCGGACTGTCGCATTTCATTGAGCATATGTTTTTCAAGGGGACCGAAAAGCGGCCAAACGCGCTTTCAATTTCGGAAGAACTGGATGCGATCGGCGGAGAGTTTAATGCTTTCACGTCAAAAGATTCAACCGGCTATTATGTCAAAGTCGATGCCAAGCATATTGACGTGGCGCTGGATGTTGTGTCGGATATGTATCTTAATTCCAAACTGGAAGCGGCGGAAATTGACAAAGAACGCGGCACGATTATTCAAGAGCTGAATATGTATGAAGATATGCCGATGAGAAATGTTGGCAATGTGTTTGAAAATTTGCTCTATCCTAAAAGTGATTTGGGGCGGGATATTATCGGTTACAAAAAAACGATTGATAGTTTCAAGCGCGCGGATTTTTTGAAATACATGAAGCGTTTCTATCTTTCGAATGACACAGTGATTTGCGTGGCGGGAAAATTTGACGAAAAGAAAATCATCAAGCAAATTGAGCGCTATTTCCGTGAAATGGCTGAGGGCAAAAAGCCTGAGCTCAAAGAAGTAAAAGAAGCGCAAAAAGGTTCGGCAGTAAAAATTAAATTCAAAAAAACCGACCAAACCCAAATAATTGTCGGTGTGCGGGCTTTTGATCAATATAGCGAAAAACGCTTTGCTTTGTCTTTGCTCTCCATCATTCTCGGCGGGAATATGTCCAGCCGGCTGTTTATGGAAGTGCGAGAACGTAGAGGTTTGGCCTATTATGTCAGAACAAATACGGAAGCATTTGAAGAGTGCGGTTATCTCGCCACGCAAGCAGGAGTGGAACACAAAAATCTGGAACTGGCCCTCAAAACGATTTTGGGAGAATATCGAAAGATTGCGACGGAAAAAGTGGCTGAAAAGGAATTGCAAAAAGCCAAGGATTATATCAAGGGCAAAATGGTAATGGGTATGGAAGCCTCAGACGAGGTGGCGATGTTTTTTGTTGGTCAAGAACTTTCTCGCAGAGAAATTCTCAAAAGAGAAGAAATTTTCAAACGGATTGATCGAGTGACGCCGGAAGATATTTTGGCGGTTGCCAAAGAGATTTTTCAAAATAAAAAACTGAATCTGGCGATCATCGGGCCACACAAGAATAGCGAGAAGTTGCAAAAGATGTTGAGTGTTTGATTTTTTATCCTACTTATTTTATGCAAAAACAAGAAATTGAAATCTCAACCGGGATAATTTTCAAAACCATTTTGATTCTTTTGGCAGTGTGGTTTTTGTATTTAGTGATGGATGTGATTGCGCTTGTTTTTATTGCGGTGATTATCACTTCAGCGATGGATCCGCTGGTAGATTGGTTGCAGTCAAAAAAAATTCCCCGCACAGCCGGTGTTTTGGGGTTGTTTCTGGCGTTATTTCTGCTTATCGGCCTTATCGTTTCTTTTCTCATCCCGCCAATTATTGTTCAATTTCAAGATTTTTCTCAGAACTTTCCCAGATATTTTCAGGCCGGGCAAACTTCTTTCGCGGAATTGAGAGTTTTCTTGGCAGGCAAACACATTAATTTCGACCCGCAGCAATTATTGGATAATTTCACGGGAGCATTTGCTAGTTTATCCGGGAATATTTTTTCTCGTACAATTGATGTTTTTTCCGGCTTCATTTCTATTATTGTGGTTTTTTCTTTGGCGTTTTACATGACTGTCGAAGAAAATGGCATTAAAAAGTTTATCACTTCTGTCACACCCGATCAGTATAGGGAATATGCCGTTGATCTGACAACGAGGATCAAAGAAAAAATTGGCAAATGGATGCTTGGGCAATTGCTGTTGATGCTTATCATTTTCGTGCTCGATGCAATCGGACTAACGCTCATCGGCGTTCCCTATGCGCTGGTGCTGGCAGTTTTTGCGGGAGTAATGGAAATCGTGCCCTATATCGGGCCAATTATCTCCGCTATTCCGGGAATGATTTTGGGATTTATGATTTCTCCGATGACCGGATTTTTGGCAATGCTGGTGTATCTTATCGCTCAACAGCTGGAGAATAACTTAATCGTTCCGCAAATCATGAAAAAAGCAGTGGGACTGAATCCCGTGGCAACAATCATTGCGCTGCTCGTCGGGTTGCGCTTGGGCGGTGTGATGGGCGCCATTTTGGCGATTCCCGTGGCGACTGCCATTAGTCTGGCAATCAATGATTTTATAAGATTAAGAAAGATATAATTTTTTTAATTCAATTAGTCAACTATGAATTCCGGAATACTCTACATTGTGGCGACCCCAATTGGCAATCTGGCCGACATCACAGAGCGAGCGATTGAGACTTTGAAAAAGGTTGATTTGATTGTGTGTGAGGACACAAGAACGAGTCGCAAACTTTTGGATCGCTATGAAATCAAAACACCGACCACTTCTTTCTATCAGGTGCAACGGTCAGGTGGTGCAACCAAGCCGGTGCCAAAATTAGACTGGATCATTTTGGAATTGGAAGCGGGAAAAAATATTGCGTTAGTGACTGACGCCGGCACACCGGGAATATCCGACCCGGGCAATCAATTGGTGGCACGCGCGGTGGAGAGTAATATTTTGGTCATTCCCATTCCTGGCGCGAGTTCGCTCATCACCTTGGCTAGTGTTTCAGGAATTGATTTGACGCGCTTTGTTTTTTTGGGTTTTCCGCCGCACAAAAAAGGCCGAGAAACTTTTTTCAAAGAAGTCTTGGCGCAAAAATATCCGGCCATCTACTTCGAATCGCCGCATCGTCTTTTGAAAAATTTGGAACTTTTGAAAACTCTGGCGCCGGAAAAGAAGATCGTTCTGGGAAGAGAGCTGACCAAAATGTTTGAAGAAATTGTGCGCGGGAACGCCTCCGAAGTTTTGGGATATTTTTTGGAGAATAAAGGCAAGGTCAAGGGGGAATTTGTAATCATAGTTTATTAAGAAAAATCATTATGAAAAATAATTTCTACATTACAACCACACTGCCCTATGTCAACGCTAAGCCGCATGTTGGTTTTGCTAAAGAAATCGTTGAAGCGGATGTTTTGGCGCGGTTTCATCGTGAGTTGGGTGACGATGTGTTTTTCAATACTGGGACGGACGAGCATGGCCAGAAGATTTTTCAAAAAGCCCAAGAACATGAGATGGCGGCGCAGGAATATTGCGATAGTATGCTGCCGGAGTTTGATCAATTGAAATCAGCGCTTAATTTGAGCTATGATGCTTTCATTCGCACGACAGACGCCAAGCATATTGTGGCTGCGCAAGAATTTTGGAAACACTGCGAAAAGAACGGCGATATTTATAAGAAAAATTATTCTATCAAATATTGCGTGGGGTGTGAGTTGGAAAAAACCGATTCGGAATTGGTTGACGGAAAATGTCCGGATCATCCGAATATGCAAATCGAAATCATTGCCGAGGAAAATTATTTTTTCCGTTTTTCCAAATATCAAGAACCGCTGCTCAAGCTATATGCCCAAAAACCAAATTTTGTTTTGCCGGCCAAGCGGATGAATGAAGTGAAAAGTTTTGTGGAAAGAGGATTGGAAGATTTTAGCATCTCGCGACTCAAGGCAAAGATGCCCTGGGGGGTGCCGGTGCCGGGTGACGACGAACACGTGATGTATGTCTGGTTTGATGCACTGGTCAACTATATCTCAACTTTGGGTTGGCCTGCCTACGCTGAAGCTTCGGCAGGTAAACCTAATAATTCGGGAAATTTTGCAAAATTCTGGCCGGGTGTGCAGGTTTGCGGCAAGGATAATTTACGCCAGCAAGCGGCGATGTGGCAAGCGATGCTCATGTCAGCCAAGCTGCCTAATTCGAAGCAAGTTTTTGTGAATGGTTTTATTACTGTCAACGGACAAAAAATGAGCAAATCTTTGGGCAATGTGATTTCGCCCTATGAAATGGCGGAGAAATTTGGCACGGACGCGACGCGCTATCTGCTTCTCTCTGGGGCGAATTTCGGGGAAGATTTTGATATTACTTGGGAAAAATTAACAGAGAAATATAACGCGGATTTGGCGAATGGACTAGGGAATTTAGTTTCAAGAGTAATCAAATTGTGTGAAACAGTGGGAGATTTTCCAGAAGCTAAGCTTCCGGAATTTTCCGGAAGCTACGCTTTTGGAGAGTTGAACAGAATGGAATTCGATCAGGCGTTATCAGGCACTTGGAAAATTATTGCGGACAGTAATAAATTTATCGGAGACAATAAGCCTTGGGAGTTGAAAAAAACAGATGAAGCTAAATTTAATGAAGTGATGGTAAAATTATTAAACGATTTGGCACTGATTGCAACGCTACTTTCGCCTTTTATGCCCGAAACAGCCGAGAAAATCAAAAAAGCGCTGGAGACGAAAAAGTTGGATGAAGTTTTGTTTCAAAGGATAAAATAATGCTAATCGACACTCACGCCCATTTGGATGACAAGCAATTTGACGTAGATCGCGAGGAAGTTTTAGCGCGGGCTAATTCTTTTGGCGTGGAAAAAATCATCAACATCGGTGCGGGATTGGGGAGTAGCCAGCGTTCAGTAGTGCTGGCGGAGAAGTATGAAAATATTTTTTGTTCCATTGGACTACATCCGCATTATTTCATGGAATATGGCGAGCAAAGTTTTGACAAGATTCCTGAATTTAAGGCACTAGCTTCGAGTAAGAAAGTGGTTGCCATTGGCGAGATTGGTTTGGATTATTTTATCCCTGATGGAAGCCTAATTACCGAAGAGCAAAAAAAATTGCAGAAAAAAGGCTTTATGCTTCAACTGGAATTTGCAAAAGAATTAAAGTTACCGGTTATTTCGCATTGTCGCGGGTCGCGTCCAGTCGTGCCAAATGCGTATCGCGAAGCCGATGATGCCTATGAAGATGTTTTTGCAATTGTTTCGCAATTTCCGGAGTTGAAGTTTGTCTGGCACAGTTTTGGCGGGCAATTGACTTTCGTGGAAAAAATTTTGGAAAAAGAAAATATGCTAATTTCTTTTGCCGGAAATATTACCTATAACAAAACCGGCGCGGAAATTTTTACTGTGATTAAAAATGTCTCGATTGAACGTATTATGCTCGAAACCGATTGCCCCTATTTGGCGCCAATGCCAATGCGGGGAAAAAGAAATGAGCCGTTGTTTGTGAAATATGTCGCGCAAAAAATCGCGGAAGTGAAAAATCTGGATTTAGAGGAATTAGCTAAAATTACAACAAACACGGCGGGGAGGTTTTTTGGAATCTAGCGCAGAATAAAACAGAAGCTAAGCTTCTGGAGCTCCAGAAGCTTAGCTTCTGTTTTGGAAATTTGCTGTTATTGACTTTTTCCCCATTTTGCAGGAGAATAGAAGGGTAGAGTAATCTAAAATATGAATAGCAAGAAAAAGGAAATAAAGATGCTGTGGTGGCAGCCGAGTTTGGTTTTGTTTGGAAAGCTCAGCGGCTGGATTGGCGGGCCGATTATTTTCGCTCTGTTTTTGGGAAAATGGCTAGACAATCGCTACGGGACTGAGCCAAAACTGTTCTTGCTTTGCGTCGGAGTGGCCTTTTTTGTCTCTGCTTATGGAATTGTGAAAGACACGCTCGTGGTGATGAAAAAGATTGAAGATGACGCGAAAAAAGAGAAGGAAATGAAAAATAAATCGGGAGAAGGGGATATAAATAAAGTGAAATAATTATGGCAGAGCAGACCGTCATAACAACAAATACGCAAACGTCCCAAGCGCCAAATATCGAGGCGAGCCATGAGGCGACGCTTTTTGCCGAAAGCCTGGGGCATATTGGGAAGCTTACTGTTACCAATTCACTTTTAGCTAGTTGGGTTTCCGTTGTTATTTTGGTTATCTTTCTCGTTTCGGTTGGGAAGAAAGTTCGCAAAGTGCCGAGAGGCTTGCAAAATATCTTTGAAATTATTTTGGAAAAAGCCTTAGAGCTGGCTGATAGTGTCACGGGATCGCGCAAAAAATCAGAAAAGTTTTTGCCCATTTCTTTGGCGCTTTTTTTGTTCATTTTTGTGAATAATTGGCTAGGACTCATTCCTGGTATGGGCACGATTGGTTTTAATGAAGTGGAAGAGGGACATAAGCTTTTTATCCCTCTTTTTCGCGGAGGAACAGCAGACATCAACACAACTCTCGCACTTGCTCTTTTTGCTGTGGTTGCTTCGCATGTGGCGGGTGTGCTCACAGTTGGTGCTTGGAATTATTTTAATAAATTTGTGAATGTGAAATTACTCTTGGAAATTCCGGGCAAAATCAGAAAAGATTTCACGATTGTGCTCGTGAATCCAATCAAGATTTTTGTGGGCCTGGTGGAAATTATCAGTGAATTTGCCAAGATGGCCTCACTCACTTTTCGTCTCTTTGGCAATATTTTTGCCGGCGAAGTGCTTTTAGCTTCGATGATGGCGCTTTTCGCCTATGTCTTGCCATTGCCGTTTATGTTTTTGGAAATGATTGTGGGAATAATTCAGGCGCTCATTTTTTCGATATTAGCATTGGTATATTTAACGATAGCAACAGAGCAGCATGAACATTAGGGTTAATTAATTTTTTTAAATTTATTCTCGCGGCGACTTTAAAAACAATCACAATTAGTCGACCGTTGGAATAGAGTATAATGTTATGGACATAACAATGATGGCGAAAGCCTTGGCGATCGGAATCGGATCAATTGCACCTGCGTTTGCGATTGGAAAAATTGGCGCAAAAGCCATGGAATCAATCGGGCGAAATCCTGAATGTGCAGAAAAGATTTTGCTTCCAATGCTTCTTGCTGCAGCTTTCGCTGAAGCGGTGGCAATTTATGCCTTGGTGATTGCTTTCTCGATCAAATAATTTCAGATGCCTCATTTTTTCAAAAAGTGGGGCAAAGCGAGATTATTTAAAATAATTCCAAGTTTAAGATATTTATTAAAATTCCAAGACACAAGACACAAGAAACCTGCCTACCGGCAGGCAGGCAAACAAATCACAATTCCGAAAAAAGCAATAATCAAATTTTTGCGATTCCGGAGTTAATTATCGGAAATTGTTTGTATCTCGTCACTTGTTTTTTGGTTATTGCAAAAAGATGGACGAACTCATCAAAACATTTCACATTGAAGTCAATCTCCTCGTTGCGCAGATGGTCAACTTTGCAATTGTCCTCTTCGTGCTCTATAAGTTTGCCTATAAGCCAGTCCTGAAAGCTCTAAATAGCCGAACGAGCAAAATTGAAAAAGGTCTCAAAGATGCCGACGCCGCTGGCAAAAAATTGGAAGAGATTGTGGAGAAAGAAAAGGAAGTGATGGCAGTGGCCAAAAAAGAAGCGCAAGAAATTATCAAAGCGGCCGAAGAACAGGCTAAGGCTAATTCAATGAGTATTGTGCTTGAGGCGAGGAATCAAAGCGAAAAACTCCTCGTCAGCGCCAAAAGCCAGATTGAGCAGGAGAAAAATAAGATGCTAACTGAAGTGAAAGGTGAAATCGCGGATCTGGTTGTTTTGGCGACAGAGAAGATTATTGGAGAAAAATTGGATAAGAATAAAGATAAGGATTTGATTGAAAAAGCAATAAAGTAGGTCGTCCGTGTCATCCCCGAGTAGTCGGGGATCCAGGCACCTCAAGTTAACGATAAAGAAAAACAGAATAAGTTGGTTAAAATAAGAAGTTAGAGGGTATATAATTCGATTTTCTAGAGTTTGATGCTAGTGGAACCTGGATTCCCGCCGGAGTTTATACTCGCGGAGGCGGGTGCGGGAATGACAAGAAAAAAAGGTTGTTGTGCCAAAAAGTTATGAAAGTTACAGCTAATCAATATGCTAAAGCACTATACGAACTGACAATCGACACTGACAATGCCGGTGCTGATTTGGCGGTGAAAAATATGCTAAGGGTTTTGCGAAAAAACGCTCAGATGAAACTTAAAAACGAAATAGTCAAAAAATTTGAAGAAATCTCGAATTTCAAAAACGGAATAATTGAAGCGGAAGTTAAGTCCTGCGAAAAATTAGATAGTGAATTAGTTGATAAGCTGAGTAGGTATATTAAAGAAAAATACCAAGCAGAAAAAGTAGTGATTAGAAATCTGATTGATGAGAAAATTGGTGGTGGAGTGATTGTGAGAGTGGGAGATGAAATTTTTGACGCAAGTGTGGCAGGAAGCCTAAAAAAAATGCGAAAAGATTTGAGCAGCTGATTTTGAAAATTTATTCCACTCAGGATGACAAAAAGAAAGTTCTTTGAGAAAATAAAAAAGCTGCCAATTCTGTGAAAAGAATTAGCAGCCTTGCTAGTAGAGGGGGCGCGGATGGTTTATTTTTTGAAAAATAAATGGGGGCCATGTCCCGCCAGCAGCCCGCCGGTAAACGATATGAATACCAAAAAGCTGTATTCATCTGGAACGCCCACCACTGCTATAATAAAAAGCAGTACTCCGATAACGGTAGTATAGACACTCAGGTGTTTTTTTCTCATTTTCTGTCTCCTTCTTAAAGAATTTTTATTTATCGACACCATTGTCAACCCGCAATTGTACACCAAAAAAACCAAAAAGTCAATAGTTAAGTCCTAATCTTCCAATATTCGCCTAAATAGGCTAGTATTAGGGGATTAGCGCTTAACAAATTTTAAAGGCTAAATTTTAAATTTAAAATCAAGGCTAAATTACTAAATTCTAAATTGAGACATTTAAAATTGATTTCAAATTTTAAATTTCAAATTAAAAATTATGAATAAGGACTACATCATTGAAAGCTTAAAAAAACAAATCAGCGAGTTTGAAGCTGTTGCGACAACTGAGAAAGTTGGCACCGTGGTGGAAGTTGGCGACGGTGTGGCGCGCATCATTGGTCTTAAGAATGCTGTGTCTAGCGAAATGGTTGAGTTCATAAAATCACACGGAAATGAAACGGAAAAAGATGTAGAGCCGATTTATGGCATGGTACTCAACTTGGAGGAAGACCGCATTGGCGCGATGGTTTTGGGCGCTTATGAAGGAATTAAGGAGGGTGACACGGTGAGATCAACTGGGCGCGTGCTTTCTGTACCGGTTTCTGACAATTTTATCGGACGCGTGATCAATCCGCTAGGGGTTCCGATTGATGGCAAAGGAATGATTGTGGCGGACAAATTTATGCCGATCGAGAAAATTGCTCCCGGTGTAATCACGCGAAAATCTGTGCACCAGCCACTACAAACAGGAATCAAGGCAATTGACGCGATGATTCCAATCGGTCGCGGACAGCGCGAGCTGATTATTGGAGACCGTCAAACGGGAAAGACTGCCATTGCCGTGGATACAATTATTAATCAAAAAGGTCAAAATGTGAAATGTATCTATGTGGCAATTGGACAAAAAGAATCCAAGATCGCAAGAATCGTAGCAGAACTTGAAGCGCGTGGAGCAATGGAATATACCACGGTGGTTGTGGCCGGAGCGTCTGACCCGGCTCCGCTTTCATATATCGCGCCATATGCCGGCTGTACTCTCGGAGAATTTTTTATGGACAAGGGTGAGGACGTTCTCATAATTTACGATGATCTTTCTCGTCACGCCTGGGCCTATCGTCAAATTTCTTTGATCTTGCGTCGTCCACCGGGACGCGAAGCCTATCCTGGCGATGTTTTCTATATCCATTCCCGACTTTTGGAGCGTAGTGCAAAACTTAATGAAAATTTTGGCGGTGGTTCTATCACTGCCCTACCAATCATTGAAACTCAGTCTGGCGATGTAAGTGCCTATATTCCGACTAACGTGATTTCCATTACTGACGGGCAAATTTATCTCGAAGCCGATCTGTTCTACAAAGGAATTCGCCCGGCACTCAATGTGGGAATTTCAGTGTCACGCGTGGGTTCTTCCGCGCAAACAAAAGCCATGAAAAAAGTGGCGGGAAAATTGAGGCTTGATATTGCGCAATTTAGAGAGCTGGAAGCCTTTGCGCAATTTGGATCGGACCTGGATGAAAATACCAGACAAAGAATTGAAAGAGGAAAAAGAACTGTGGAAATTTTGAAGCAAGGCCAATATGAGCCGATGCTTGTAGAGCATCAGGTGGCTATCATCTATGCGGTGATCAACGGATTTTTGGATGATGTGGCTGTAGAGCAAGTGTCCAAGTGGGAACGAGATTTTCACAAGTATTTGGATTCATCAGCGAAACCGGTAATGGAACTAATTACAGAAAAAAAAGATCTGACAGATGAGGTGGTGGAGAGATTGGTTGGAGCGATTAAGGAGTTCAAGGAGGTGTATCAGAACGGGAATTAGGATAAATTTTAAATTTTAAATTTTTAATTTTATAAACAAATCTCAATTTTTAATGTTTAAAAATTTAAGCATTAGAAATTATTTAAAAATTATAAAATTACAAAATTAAAAATTGGGAAATGGCATCAAGTGCTCGCGACATCAAACGTCGAATCAAATCGATTAATAACACTAAAAAAATCACCCGCGCGATGGAGATGGTTTCGGCTGCCAAAATGCGCCGCAGTGTGGCGAGTGTGGTTGGTATTCGGCCATACGCTCATTCGGCGTGGAGCGTGCTCACCAATTTGGCGCGTGCTTTCAAGGATCATCGTCAAGGACTTTTGGAGGTGCGTGAAGTCAAAAGCGTGCTCGTGATCGCGATTGCATCAAACCGAGGACTTTGCGGATCATTTAATGCTCAGGTGGCGAAAAAAATCAAAGATGAAATTAATAATCCTGAGAAATTGAAAATAAATCGCATCGGGGATAAAAAAATCGAAGCAATAGTTTCCAACGTCGACCTAAAAATTGATTTTATCACAATTGGAAAAAAAGGCGAAGCGATGGTGAGGAGGCTCGACAAAGAGATTGTGGCCACTTTTCCGGAATTGACCTATTTGCCGAAAATTGAAGATGTGCGGGCCGTCGCTAAAATTGTAATTGAAGAATATCTTGCGAAAAAATATGACAAGGTGGCAGTGATCTATACCGACTTTGTTTCAGCGATCAACCAACAAACCAGAATCAGACAAATTCTGCCGGTTTCGAAAGTTGACTTGGAAAAACAAATCGCAGAGATGGACATTTTAGCGAAAGAAGTCGGCCTCAAAGAACCGGATTTGGAATACAAGATTGAACCAAGCCCGAAAGAATTATTGGATTATATTTTCCCGCGTCTCATTGAAATGCAAATCTATCATGCGATTTTGGAATCAAACGCTTCGAAAGAATCGTCTCGAATGCTCGCAATGAGAAACGCGACGGATGCTGCCGGAGAAATGGCTGATTCGCTGACACTTGCCTACAATCAGCTCAGGCAATCAAAAATCACACAAGAAATCGCGGAAATCTCAGCAGGAAAAGCGACGCTGGAAGGGTAGCCTAATTTATAATTGAAAATTAGAAAGCTAAATATTAGTATAAATTAATTTAAACAAGAATAATTATATGAAAAATGCAGGCAAGATAATTCAGGTCATCGGGCCGGTGATTGATGTGGAATTTTCGGGAGAATTGCCGGGAATCTATAACGCTCTCGAAGTTGATCTAGGAAATAATGCTAAATTAATTCTAGAAACCAACCAGCATATTGGCGGAGCGCGTGTGCGAACAGTGGCGATGGGTTCGACCGACGGCATTCGCCGGGGAATGGAAGTGACCGACACCGGTGCGCCGATTTCTGTTCCTGTGGGAAAAGAAGTGCTGGGACGAATGTTTAATCTTTTAGGTGAACCGATTGACGGTGTGACCGAACCGGTGGGAGCGACCAAAACCAATCCGATTCATCGCGACGCGCCGAAATTTTCCGAGCAATCAACTAAGGCGGAAGTTTTTGAAACCGGCATCAAAGTGATTGACCTTATTTGTCCATTTGTGAAAGGTGGAAAGGTAGGATTATTTGGCGGTGCGGGTGTGGGAAAGACTGTGACAATGCAAGAATTGATTCGCAATATTGCGGCGGTGCATGGCGGATATTCTGTTTTTGCCGGAGTGGGAGAGCGGACGCGTGAAGGAAATGATCTTTATAACGAAATGAAAGATTCCGGTGTGCTTGATAAAACGGCTTTAGTGTTTGGGCAAATGAATGAACCGCCGGGAGCGCGTCAACGCGTGGCGCTTTCAGGTCTCACGATGGCGGAATATTTCCGTGATGACGAAGGCAAAGACGTTTTGCTTTTTATTGATAATATTTTCCGTTTCACCCAAGCCGGATCGGAAGTGTCGGCGCTCCTTGGTCGTATTCCGTCCGCTGTGGGTTATCAACCAACCTTGGCAGAAGAAATGGGAAAGTTGCAAGAAAGAATTACCTCAACCAAAAAAGGTTCCATTACTTCTGTCCAAGCGATTTATGTGCCGGCGGACGACCTGACTGATCCGGCGCCAGCCACAACTTTTGGTCACATTGATTCAACTGTGGTGCTGTCTCGTGCGCTTACGGAACTGGGAATTTATCCAGCAATCGATCCTTTGGATTCCTCTTCTACAATCTTGGATTCGAAAATTATTGGTGACGAGCACTATAATGTTGCCAGACGTGTTCAAGTGGTTTTACAACGCTACAAAGATTTGCAAGATATTATTGCCATTTTAGGAATGGAAGAGTTGTCTGATGAAGATAAAGTGACCGTTTCTCGGGCGAGAAAGATTCAGAAGTTTCTCTCACAACCATTTTTCGTGGCCGAACAATTCACCGGAACTCCGGGAAAATATGTGAAATTGGAAGACACAATCAAAGGCTTCAAAATGATTATCGACGGAGAGCTTGATGAAGTGCCTGAGCAGGATTTCTATATGAAAGGAAATATCAGCGAGATAAAAAAATAATTTTATGTCTGACGCGAAAATTAAATTCAAAATAGTCACGCCGGAAAAAACTGTTTTCGAAGAAGAGATTGATCAGGCTACGATGATGACAACGGATGGGCAGATTACCATCTTGCCTAAGCACAGGTCATATATCACCAGCCTTATGCCGGGTGAATTGATGATCAAAAAGGGTGGCGAAGAAAGTTATCTGTCTCTTTCCGGCGGGTTTATTGAATTTCACGACAACACGCTCATTGTTCTTGCGGACACGGCCGAGAGGGCGGAAGAAATTGATCTTTCTCGCGCCCAGGAAGCAAGAAAGCGCGCCGAAGAATTGAAAAATCAAGTCATTTCAATTGATGATGAAGACTATGCGCGCGTCGCTGCGGCGATTCAAAAAGAATCCGCACGGATCAATGTGGCAAGAAAACACTACACAAAGCGGGGGATGAAGATGGAATAGTGACGTAAAAAATAATTTACTAAAAATTAAAAAATACCATTATGTTAGACGGTAACGGTTATTTTGATAAGCCAATACATGACGTTGAGAGTTTGTGGGAGAAGTCTCAAAAAAATGAAGTTATTGGCAGACTAAAGAAGGATGAAAGCTTGCAAAACATGATGGATTCTTTGGAAAATATCAAAGAGGCTTTCACAACACCGGATGTGATTGTTTGTTCGGATGGACGAGTCTTGCCGCTTGATGGAACAAAGTTGGGTTTGGCCGGTGAAGGCATTTTGCTTAGCCTTTCCGAATTGGATAAATTCATCAAGGAATATCGGGGGAAGATTGCAAAAGTAACCAGTCACAAAGATTGCGGCGCAGCTGGCAAGGCTTTTCAAAAAAAAGAAAATGCAACCGGAACAGCGGACGAATTGGGGATGAGTTTTGCGCAGTGGTTGGCCGGGGAATTGGGCGCTAAGTATGAGCACATTCCGATGGAAAAGATGCGAGGAAGAATTCACGACGAGCGAGTGATTTGTTTTGATGGAACAGGAAAATTCAATCCGGCTGCGCTTTCTGAAATGCCGGGACATTTTGTTTCCAGCGGTTATGGCTTTGGCTTGAGTGAAGAATATATGAAAGAGGAGCTGGACACGCTGACTGGAATTGCACTGGGGCATCATGGATTTGGAGATAGATTTAGCGAGAAAGACCCGTTCTATATCATTATTTGCGCCAAAGACGCCGAGCAGTTAGTGAAAATGGAATCAATTGCCAAGGAGGCAGTCGCAAAATTTGGAGACAGAGTGGCAGTGAAGGGTTTTGTGCATGAGACGGGAGAATAAATTCGCATATTGACTTTTGAAATTTTAAGTATATGATAGTTAGTTGTACCTTGAAAAGCCCGCATGGGGTGGGTTTTGTTGTTGTTTAATATTTAAAAAGAAAGGGAAAGAAAATGGGCCATCTGTCTAATGAGGAAAGGGCGTTTATAAGAAGGATGAAAAAGCTGCATGTTCTTCGTGTTTTTTCTGTCAACGACATGAGGCAGATAACGAAAAATGGCGGAGTACTTATAACTTGCTCAGACGGCGATGTGGATATTTCCAAATACCACAGTTATGCTGTCAGTTGCCGCCCCCATGAAGTGAAGATTTTCGGGGGAACGCTCAATGTTTGTCAGGAGTATAAGGGCTATGATGTTGAGGAGGAAAGCGTCATTATTAAAAATATCGTCAAGGGTTTTCAGGCAAAAATGACGAAGACACTTTTCCTTGATCATCATTTTCCGTGCGGAATGGCCGGGCAGTATAAGCATGGCATTGAAGAGGTGTTATGCTTTGCGTATCTGTCTAGTCTAAGGTTCTGCACCGATCTTGGTAAAAAATTGAATGATATGCTTCCGCTGGAGTTGAGTTTGCGTGAAGAAAAGATCTTCGACTTTTTTCACGTTAAGTGGATAAACAAAAAAGGAGAGGAGGAACAAAGTATGTATATCTTTGACCCGGATCTCTATGGCGAGTATCTTATCCGCCCTCAGGCAGAAATTGGTCGCTTCTAATTTTTTCAAAACTTTTTTGTAGCCCCGTTCGGACAATGTTTTCCGAACGGGGTGGTTTTGTTATTTGACAATTTTCCTCTAAAATGCTTAAGTATAACGTTAGTCATAGCTCGTTAAAAATTGAATAACTTTGATTCTTAGCGGGCTTTTTTGTTGCCAATTGAATCCTCGGGCGCGTGCTTGGGGAAATTTATTGAAACTTGAAAAAAGAAGGAGATTGAAATGAAAAAAATCGGTACAACCATTATTGCAGTTTTTGTTTTTTTGGCAATCACCGTCGCCGCTTTTGCGACAGTTACCCCGACCGTTCTGTTGAACGGGGGAATCAATCAGATTTGCCGTCTGGAGTTTACGGCGGCAACCACGCTTTCGATTGGATTGAGCACGGGCGAAAGTGTGCCAGCAGATTGGTGGTTACTCTGCTCGGCGCCGGACGGCACTTGGAAATATTTCAATCTGGCAAGCGGGACATGGGTGAACGGGGTCGTTGTCACCTACCAAGGTAACTTATGTCCCTTTGGACAAGCGGCCATCCCAATGACCGGGCTGGACTTCTCAAAGCTTGGGACGTATAATTTTTATTTTGCCATCGATAAGTGTGTCGACGGAAAAATAACAACGGATAATATCGCTAGCTGTGCCAAGCTGCAGGTGGTCAATGACTGCTTGATTCGGTCAATCACGCAGCTTGGTGACTATGGGTTTGTCGGGGACTTTAAAATAGTCCTTGACTATTCCACGTTGCCGGCAGGAACGATGTTTCTTAAGGGCCAACGGGGCCCGAACGACGCCTGGATCGACTACGCGGTTGATAGCAGCGGGACCGTGCATGTCCAATGGCCGAACGGAAAGCTTTTCGAGTTTTCGTACGGAACGACCAGCGGCGGTGTGGAAACTTGGATCGATCCAAGTTGTTCGGTTTATAAGTTTCCGCCAGCTGCCACGGGCGGCAATCTTCACCTTGGGATAACACTTGGGACGGAACACGTTTGCCCCGGTGGGAATACCGGCGACCCGATTATCACGAGGATTGATAATCTCGGTGGTGATCTGCACCGGGTTTATTTAAATTTTTCAAATCTCCCAATACAAAATTACAAGGCGCTGGGAGTTTTTGGATCAAGCGCGCCAAACAGGGCGTGGGTGGAGTATATAGTGGTAGATGCATTCCCATGTTTCTATTTCGACCTCCACTACACCGGACTCTTTGAGTTTTCGTTCTACGTAGTGGAACAGAACGGATCGACCACCCAATGGGTTGATCCGACCCTGTCAACAAAATTCCTGTATAAAGACCACCTGGCCATTAATTTTTAATTTTTATGGCGCAGATGATGTGATTCACAATTCTCACGGTCGGTATGCCTTTTAGGATGCTGGCCGTTTTTATTTGACAAAAACCCGATTTAGTGCTAATGTTGGCTGTTGGATTTTAATTAAATTTATTTGAATTTTATGACACTGGAAAAAATGCTTGAATTAGCCAAAAACAACCTAAAAAACATCATCTTTGCCGGATTGGTTTTGGGTGCACTGTCTTTTTTGATTTTGGTTTTGTCGCAAAAGAGCTATAGCGCCACAGCGGATCTTTTGGTAGTGCAAAACCAGCAAGGTTTTTCCGACTATTATGCGCTTTCCAAATCTTCCGACTATTTGAGTGGAATTTTGATGGAGTCGGTCTATAGCGAGAAATTTTTGGAAGAAATTGGAAAAGCAAACTTGGTTTCCACTAACTTTTTGCCGGCAGACAAAGTTGATCGTCTGAAAGAGTGGCAAAAAACCGTGAAACTGAAAAAGAATTCCAGCGTGGGAATCATTACAGTACAAGTTTTTGCAAACTCACCCAAGCTGGCCGGAGAAATTTCCAGCGCTGTGATCGATGTTTTGACGAATAAATATTCTCTCTTTTTGGGACAAGGGCAAAATGTGGAAATTCGCGTTTTGAGCGGGCCGATTGTGGAAAAAAATCCGACCCTCGGGCAGATTTTTTTGGTCAGTTTTTCCGGTTTTGTGGTTGGCTTTATTTTGGCTTTTATGCTAGTTTATTGTAAATCACAATGCGTTTTAGCTAGAACAGAATTTAGGACTTTTGGCAAGAATACATTTATGCATAATACGGCGGAAGATAGGGCTAATGATTTATCCGGCAGTAGGAATTATTAAAAAAAACTGCTAGAAAATAATTTGGCTTAGCAATTTTTTGTCTAGTCTCAAAAAATATATTTGAGATTAGCATAAGGTTGTTATGGATCGTCCATTGACAACTGAATAGCGAACTAATAAAAGGAGGGATGGCAGATGATGAAGAATAGAGTAGGTTTTTTGCTGGTTATGGCAGTCGCTGTCATCTTTTCGGGATGTGCGGCGACGGATATGCAGATGAGAGGGAATTTTAATCGGACATATTTAGATATTCCGGAAAAAAATCTCAAAGACTATAAAGATCGAGATATTCAAGGAGTATTTAATGATCGCTTGCTTCAACCGGCCGATACGACAGGCATTACAGAAACTCCGGCGCTTTTGCGCGGGGAGTTTACCTGTTATGATGTGCCGTTTCCGGCTGAGCTTCAAGATGAGCAAGTTGTTCCTGAGAGAATCAGGTGGTATGCGTTGGTCGTCTCTCAGGGACACGAGTACATCGGGCAGTTTGTGAAAAGATCGTTTAGCAATACTGCGGAGCTTTTGATTGATGGAGATGCTAAGGTGATTAAAAATGCCAAAGCATTGGTTCTATCGACACGGGCAACGAGAGTTTTTAAGTTGTCAGTTGATGAGGCTGACATTGCTGTCGATCGTAATAAGCTCATGTCGGATGCGAGTTATCGGCAAGAACTGGTTGAGAAAAATGGAACCAACATTGCTGATTTTCCAAAATCTGACCAGTTGATTAAAGATATTGCAAAGTGGAACAGGTTTAACTCCCCTCGGGGATATATCCTTACTCCACTTGCGGAATCGGAATTCAGACAGATTCTTGCGATTAACCCGGGGTACACATTTTCTCAGCGGCTAGTCGGCAGGAAGTGGGTCAGATTGTTTTTTTCCACGGATCCATTTGCAACAACCATTGGTGCTGGCATGAATGTGATTAATGCTGCCGCCGGTCGATCAAATGGATGGGATTTTGATTCATTGGGACATGTGCCTGCAAAAAAACCAGAAACACAGACACAGGAGGAAAAGAAAGATGCAAAAAATTAGCGGTTTGATTATTGCAATCCTACTGTGTATTGCTTGGCCGGTTTCGGCTGAGACATATACGGTCCAACGTGGAGACACGTTGGGAAAGATTGCAAAAGGCAAGGGAATCTCCGTTGCCGAGCTTGCTCGGATCAACGGAATTGAGAATGTTAACAAAATAAAAACGGGTCAAAAGCTTGAGATAGTATCAAAGGCCAAGACTCAGTCGAAGAAACGGCAGCAAACATTTGTGCCGTCGTCAACCGGGTATGCTCATATATATAGCAGAGAAATGGGCAAACCGTTTGCACCGCGGATCAACGGGGTGCAAAAAAAGTTGACTGCCAAGGAATATGATCGCCACATGAAAAATATTATGCGCCATGGAGTTTCAAGAGAGGGCGCACGATCTATTCTAGCTTCAAAGGAAAACGGCTTGTCTCAGGAAGAGATTTTTCTTCCCAATGGGACGATTGTCAAAGCTGTCTCTTTCGGGAAGGATGAAGTCTGGACCGGAGGCGTGCTTATCAATGTAAAAGCCGGCGGTATTAATGCAATTTTATATCGCGGCTGGACAGGGGAATTCATTTTGGATGCACTGAATTGCGGGAACTATATCAGTCCTCGCGAAGTTCGTGTCCCGACTGAAGAACCCGGCGTCACTGCTCCGCTGGTGATTGAAGTGTCTGAGCAGAAAAAAGAGATTCAAGCAACTATCCCAGCTCCAGCTCCATGCAAGTCTTGCAAAGACGCACTGGAATTTGATGCCGGCGCGTATACATACTGGCATCGTTCCGGCGGTTCTGGGAACGGAGCTGCAGGAAGTAGGGGCTATGGAGTTTTTGGCGAAGCCATTTATTGGAAAAATTTCGCCGAAGATTGTGCCAGTGAATACTATTGGGGTGTGGGCTTTCTGGCCAGCGCCTATTGGTATGGCATGATCGACGATTCCAGCAGTAGCGGAAACGGCGATCGGCTTGTGGTTCAAGGCGGCATCAAACGAGTCTGGACAGGGGATGACGGGCTGAGTCGCCAATGGGTGGCAAAACTTCGATTCGGAATCGAACGATCCCATTGGGAAGACTCTGATCATAGCTGGTCAATTAACCAAATCGGTCCGGTTATTGGCGAGTATCTCGAATACCGCCAAGAATTGATTTATGACAAGCTTTGGTGGTTCGCCACCATTGAGAGTTGGTTTGGTCTTGGCGGACAGAGTGTTTCCAGCAGTTTCTCCGACACTAAGGCGGATTCTAAGATATTCGCCGAGGCAGTTGTCGGAGTTGATTATCGAATCGCAAAAGACTGGAAAGTCAGAGCCTATGGAGGTCTCGACTATGAAGGTTGGAGCGATTTGATCCCCGGAGTTTTGGGGGTTGAGCTCTGCTATGATATTCCAAACGATTGGGGAACGATCAGACTCGGTCCTCAAGCGAAAATATATGCGGCAATAAATCCCACAGTGTTATTTCGCGTTACGTGGGATGTCACCAGGCCAGTTGAAAAGTGGTATGGTGATAAATGCCAGAAGGAGGTGCAGTTGGTTGGCACTGGAATTGGCGGAAACCAATTCCGAGCTGCACAGGTGGCATCAGCAACCACACCTGCATTGAGTAGAGACGAAGCTGTTTTTGCCAGTCTGAGTAGTCAGTCACAGCGATAAATGATTCCACTTTGAATCTTTCGCAAGTTTTTGAGTTTTTTCCATATTGCCTCTTTTGGCAATCGAGCGTTCACGGTGCGTGTATTTTGAGCACAGGATGAATTGCGGAGACAAACAAGAAGACGAGCAAAGATTCGAGGGTTGAATTTAACGCTTGACTTTCCCTTTCTGGCACACGGCTAGCCATACTTTATGGAGTACAAACTGACAGATGGTAAAATCGCGCATATCGCGCACAACATGCATCAGGAGGAGTACCTATGAAAAAAATCAGCATTACCGTTTTGGTAGCTTTCGCTATCATGGCAATGGTTGGCACTGCTAACGCGGGGCCTGTAGCAAAGATGGTTAATTCTTTTCCCGTCTGCGATAGCAACGGGAATGTAACGATGGGGACGATGCCGGCCGGAACGGCGCTTGTTGACATCGAGATTTACGACGACGTCAATGGAAGTAGGCCTGATCGGATCGGTCCGAAAACCAGCTTCAAGCTGGAAAGAGGTCAGGGGTTCAACTTTCTGTGGAAAGATGACTCCGGGGTTCATTTTCAAATGATTACCCCTCAGAGCTCGCCTCCACGGGGACTGTCAATCGACCCAAGCTGGATTGACCCGAAAACAGGCCAACCGGCCTGCAAGTACCTTTTTCCGTTACTCAAATAACTAACCCGGACGCTCAACCGAGCGATCCGGCCCAAGCCCCAGAAAGCAATTTCTGGGGCTTGATTTTTTTTCTGAAATGTGCTATGATGGCTGGTTATAAAAAACAGATGTCATCCCCGTGAAAACTGGGATCCAGTGGATAAATTTTGTTTAAAATCACCAAGCTAAGTATTATGCTGGTCTAACTAATTTAGCTTTTAAACTAGATTCCCGCCTTCGCGGGAATGACAACAAAATAACAGGATGACAATTATTATGCCTACAATTAAGCAAAAAAATCGAATCGAAGCGGAAACAGTTAGTGCTATTTTTAGCATCATTTTTTTGATGCTTTTTATTTTGGCCAATTTTTTTGTCGGCTTTGTTTTGCCACTCTATTTGTTGGCAGTCACTGTCTCATTTGTTTTGACCCTAGCCTATCCGCGTAGCGGACTTTTCGCGCTTGTTTTTCTGACGATAATTTTTAATAGTTTTTTCACTCTCTCTCCGATTATTATTGATAAGACGGAGTATAAACTGTTTTTGCCTGACATTATCATTTTGGGAATGCTTTTAGGATTATTTTTTAGGTACTTGGCAAAAAGAAAAGAAGACTCGAAAAAAATCAAAAAAGCCGATGGAGTGCTTGGGGCTTTTATTGTGCTTAATATTATTTATTACTTTGTTAGTGTTTATATTTTCAATTCAAGCGCCTATCTGTCTTTTAGTTCGCTTAAAAATTATGCTTTTTACAGCCTTTTATATTTTATAACTTATCTTTTGATTGCTAATCGCGAACAAATGAATCGGCTCTTGAAATTTTATTTTTCCGCTGCGGTGTTGATTGTGGGGTTTATTTTATTTGGAATAGTTAGCGGCAAGGGACTTTGGACTGAAATCACGCCGCTTTCAACGGATGGGGTGAGAATTTTGGCTTTCTATCACGGATTGTATATTACGTTGGCATTTATTCCGGTTATTTTGTTTGCAATTTTTCAAAAACGAAAAAACAGACTTTTGATTTTTTTGGGTTTGTTTTGGGCAGTCGGAATTGTCGGCACGCTGATGCGCCATCTTTGGATTGCCCTGGGACTAGCTTTTATTTTGATTTATTTTTTACTTAAAAAAGAGCAAAAATTCAGTGTCAATAAGATCGTAGCGAAAGCAGCCCTTTTGGTGTGTGTTGCGTGCATTTTATTTTTTTATGCAGCCTTAATGACGCCGCAATCAAGATTGAGCGAAACTATTTTTGAAGTCAAACAAGCCATTGCTCAAAGAAGCGTTTCTATTGCTAATGCGGGAAGTGACGAAAGTTTTGCCTGGAGAGCAGCTGTTTGGCAAAGCGCCTGGGAGAAATATCAGGAGAATTTTATCTTTGGAATTGGCACGGGGCAGGTTGTTTCAATTGAAATTGGAAATTATCATGATTTTGTGGAAGTGCGTAATATGCATAATTCTTTTTTGACGATCATTATGCAATTTGGAGTAGTAGGAATATTTCTATTTTTGTATTTTGTTTATTTGCATTTCAGGATGCTATTTGAGGCAGATGACTTCAGGGCGAATTTCTATAGACTGGCGTTTTTGAGCGTTCTGGTGGTATATTTAGTCTCTTTCATGCTGCAGCCATATCTGGAAACTAACCTTTTGGCGATGTTTTTTTGGATCAATCTTGGGCTAATTCGGGCAATTGATCAGCAAAAAATATGAAAATATTAGAAATTAACAAATTTAATTACCTCAAAGGTGGCGCAGACAGACATTTTTTGGATGTAGTCGCGCTTCTCAAATCAGCCGGACACAATGTGGCGGTTTTTTCCATGCACAGTCCGAAGAACATCTTTTCTCCTTGGCAAAAATATTTTGTCAGCTATGTTGGCTACAATCGAAATGATTCAACGCTTTGGCAAAAAATCAAAGGCGTCGGGCGGATGTTCTATTCTTTCGAAGCGAAAAATAAGATGAGAAAACTCCTCATTGATTTTCAGCCGGATATTGTGCATATCCATAATATCTATCATCAAATTTCTCCTTCAATTTTGGGAGAAATCAAAAAGCAAAATATCCCGATTGTGATGACGGTGCATGATAATAAACTGGTTTATCCGCACTATTTGCCAGAGAGAGATTCTGCTAGAGTCGAAGATTTAAAATTTTGGAGTTTTGTTGCAAGGCGTAAGTTTAAAAATTCGCTGGTCAAAAGTTTTCTGGCTGCTTTGGAATTTAAGGCGCATAGATATTTTGGGATGTATGCGAAAAATATTGATTTGTATATTTCACCTAGTCAATTTACGAAAACCAAGTTAATTGCTGGAGGAATTGCGACGGAAAAAATTATCGTACTTCCACATTTTTCTTATCAGCAAGATCCGAGCGAAGAAGGCGAGATTAGTTCGGGAGAAAAATATGTCCTGCATTTTGGCCGACTTTCCAAGGAAAAAGGCGTTAATCGCCTGATTGAAATTTTCAAAAATCTTCCAAGGATTAATCTATATTTAGCGGGAAGAATTGAAGATGATCTTGAAATTCCTAAATTAAAAAATATTAAATATGCTGGGTTTCAATCACCAAAAGAGTTGGAAAAACTAATCAAGAATGCATCACTAGTTGTTTCAACTTCCAAACTTTGGGAAACATTTGGCCTTATTGCCTTGGAAGCGATTGTTAATGGCAAGCCGTTTATCGGGTTTTCTGGTGAAGCTTTTGCAGAAATAATCGAGGATGGAAAAAGTGGGTATTTAGTCCGCAATGAAAAAGAGATGCAAGAAAAAATAGCAGAATTGTATGAAAATGAAAATTTGCGTAAAACTTTTTCTCAAAACGCGCTCAGACGAGCGAAAGATTTCGCAGCCCAAGACTATTTGCAAAAAATCACGGCTTTGTTTAAAAAATTGACAGATAAAGCAAAAAGTGCTATGGTTGTGAGTTAAGAATTTAGTTGAAAATCAATGAAAATAGCTTATATTGGGCAAAAAGGAATACCCACAAAAACCGGCGGAGTGGAGCGGTATGTGGAAGAAGTGGCAACACGGATGGCTAAATTGGGTCATGAGGTTTTTGTCTATGTGCGCAATAACTATACGGACAAAAAACTGCATGAATTTGAAGGGGTAAAAATCATTCACTTGCCGTCTATTCCGACCAAAAATCTTGATGCGATTAGCCACACTTTCTTGGCAACGGTGCATGCGCTATTTCAAAATTATGATGTGGTGCACTATCATTCAATCGGGCCGACATCACTAAGTTTTATTCCAAAATTTTTCAAAAAAAGAATGGCTGTAGTTGCCACTTTCCAATGTCAAGATTATTTTCACAAAAAATGGGGGGCGGTTGCACGGGCCTATTTGCGTTTTTCTGAAAAACTAACTTGCACGGTTCCCGACAAAACAATTGCCGTGAGCGAGGAGTTGCGTATCTATGCCCAAAGAAGATATCAAAAAGATTTAGTCCACATTCCCAATGGCGCTGAGATTAGATTTAATGCTAATGACAGCGCCCTTTCTGAGTGGAATTTGGAGAAAAATGAATACATTTTTTCCGCCAGTCGCTTGATCAGGCACAAGGGTATTCACTATCTGATCAATGCTTTCAATCGTCTTTGTGAGAAAAATTTGAATAAGGGCAAAAAATTAGTCATTGCCGGAAACGGTTCGTTTACTGATGATTATGTTTGCGAACTTAAAAAATTAGCTAAAAATAATAAGGATATTATTTTTACCGGAACGATAAGCGGGGAAAAATTGGAGCAGCTTTTCTCCCACTGTTTTCTTTTCGTCCAACCATCTGAATCAGAGGGGATGTCCCTTGCTCTTTTGGAGGCAATGGGTTATGGCAAACCGATTCTAATCAGTAATATTTTGGAAAATGTCAGTGTTCTTCGCGGGAGCGGGTTTGCATTTGAGAATAAAAATGAAAAAGATTTGGAAGAAAAGCTGCTGGGTATTTTGAATAATCCGGAAGTTGCAAAGAGTGCCGGCGAGGAAAGTCAAAAAATTGCCAAAGAGTTTTATGATTGGGACAAGATTGTTTCCCAAATTGAGGATTTGTATAAAATAACCCAGAGAGAAAAGGCGGAGATAAAACAGCTTAATTCGTATGCAAAAAAGTAATCGTAATTTTATCGTATTTTGGGTTTTTGCCGGATTATTTCTGATCGGTTGGTATTTTTTTTGGCAGGTTAGAAGTAATAAGGAATTTGGGACAATCAGCTCGGTGATCGATTTTTTACCTATGAACGAGCTCAAAAAAGCCAAGTTCAAAACGATGGCTAGCTTTGCGCAGTATCTGTTTCAAAAAGACGGTGAGGAAAAAACTTTTATGCTAATGTTCCAAAACAATATGGAACTGCGTCCGGGCGGAGGGTACATTGGATCATTTGGCATTTTGAAAATGCTAGATGGCCACTTGGAACAATTACAAACGCACGACCTTTCCAATTTTGATGGCCGCGTGCCTGATGGCATCGTGCCACCGTATCCAATCAAAGAAACATTGCGAGTCAGTGACTGGAAATTACGCGATTCAAATTTTTCTCCGGATTTTCCGACCAATGCGCAAAAAGCGGATGAGTTTTATCACCTGGGACAAGGCCAGGAAAATTTTGCCGGCATCGTGGCAATCAATAGTAATGTTTTGACGTCTTTTCTCAAAGTAACCGGTCCGATTGAAATCGAAGGTTATCCTGGAACTTATGACAGCGAGAACGCCGTGCTTGCGTTGGAGCAGCAAGTGGAAAAAGGCTATGCTCAACAAGGAATCGAAAAAGGGGACAGAAAGGGCGTCATGAATCTGCTTGCAACGGAAATTGAAAAAAAAGTTTTCACACTAAGCATTCCACAAAAAATCCAATTGGCAGAGATTATTTTGGATGATCTCAATCGCAAGGATATTCAGCTCTATTTCAAAGATGCGGCGTTGGAAAGCCAAGCGCAAAAGGCGCAATGGGATGGCAGCGTGGACCGGAATTGGACGGGGGATTATTTGATGTTGGTGGATGCGAATATGGGCGCTTGGAAAAGTGACTACTATATGCGTAGATCTTTTAGCTATACCGTTGATCTGTCTGGCGACGTGCCAAAAGCTGATTTGAAAATTACTTATCAGCATACAGCTAAAGAAAAAGATTGGATGACGAAAGATTATCTGACGTATCTGCGGGTCTATGTTCCTCAAAATAGCTGGCTTGGCGATACGCAAAATTTGGGCGAGAAGCGGTTTGGGAATGATTTGGGCAAAAAATATTTCGGCTCGTTGTTTGGAGTGCCAATTGGGCAGACAAAGACTGTTGAGTTTTCTTACACATTGCCGCAAAGCGCGGTGGATAATTATAATCTTCTGATTCAAAGACAATCCGGCTCAGGCGCAGTGACGGGCGAAGTGAGCGTGATTTATAAAAGCCTAAAAAAAATGACCTATCAGGTCAACTTGGAAAAAGATTGGAAGTTGAGTGAAAACCAATAAGACGCTTCGCTTAATTTTCAATTCTAAATTTAAAATTTAAAATCAAATTCAAATGACTAAATGTTCAAATAAATAATTGGTACTTAAAAATTTAAAATTTTGATTTCATTTCAAATTTAAAATTTCAAACTTCAAATTTTGAGCTTATGCTCCGCCGATGCCAAGAATTGGCGTGGCTTCGGGAAAGACAATGGAATTTAGCGTGGTGATTCCATCTTTTCGATCGGTATAGAATAATTTTTCCAGACCATTATTGTGAATCACAAAGGGTGTTTCGAGTGTGGTGCTGATGAGGTCAAGGCAGTTATGATGATCACGTCCGTCGAGTTCGATGATTTTGGTATATTTTCCTACGCTAAAGATGACATGCTCATAGTCCTTGTACCACTGGACATTTTTCAAGTTTTCCGAATAGCGCGTGATATTGTTCAAATCGTCTTCTTGGCGGATCGGTTGTACGGTCCAGTTGCGTGTGTAGTAAACGGAAATCTCATTGTTAGTGTAGAAGAGCAATTTTTTTCCATCATTAGAAAAATGCATTTCCAAGACATGGTCTCCCAGTGAGTGGAAATACTTATCATTTTCTCCGTCGTTATAGATGAAAAGATTCTGGTTTTTATCCAAAAAGGCAATGCGGAATTCATCATAAACAATAATTCTTTCAATGGCCGGGTTGCTTTTATCGGGAAAAATATTGGTTATCTGGGTTCTCTCTGATTTTCCATCCAGACTGGTTTTAAAGACAAGATCATTGGGAGACTGTACGAAATAGACGCCGTTATAGGCAAGGTCGTAGGCGTTTGTGTCATTGGCAATTTGCCGGATATCTGTTTGGTCCTTGATATTGGCGCGAAAAAGTGTCGAACCTTCCAGAAAAAAAAGGTAACCTTGCTCTTTTGGATCCCAACGAACATAGCGGATATCCTTTTTCCCAAAAAAAGTATTCAGGTTCAAGGGAGCATTTTGAGTCTGGGCTAGATCAATAATGTAATAGGCTGACTCGAGATTTCCTTCCGCTGAGTTGGGATTATTTTTTTCTACGGGAATAGAGAGATAATTTTCATCCGGTGACCATTCAATATTTTCTCTCTTATCCTCAGCAAGAAGTTTCCAGCCAGGCAGATCAGAGCTGCCCGTTACGAGCTTGCTGCTCAGATCCAATTCTTTGATGGAGAGACCTTGGTCGGAATTGCTTGTGAAGGCAATGGAGCGATTTTTTGGTGAGGTAAAAAATTTGTCAATTCCGCTGGCTTCGGCGTAGTTTGTTACGGTGTAGTTTTTTCTGGTAAGAACGATATTCCAAAATTCGCTGGATACGCCGCTGTGGACGTCAATTTTTTTGTCCCAAGGATAAAAATCCTTAGCGGAAATTTCTATTTCATAATCGGTCGGAAGCAGGCCGGAGAGATTGAAGGAATTGTTGATTCTATTGAGACTGGCTGTTTCGTTGACCGTGCCATTGAGGGTGGTAATAATATTTTGGGGATTGGTTTTGAAGGAAATCGTTCCGCTATAGACAAAAACACCCCGATGCCAATCAAAACGGTAACCGCGGGCTTGAAGGACGATAAGGGGGGTGATTATGAAGAAAATGATGACGAGGGACCAAAAAAATAGCTTACGTTTGAATCTTTCCATGGATAGATATTAGCGAAATTTTGCGGCTTTGTCCAGCCCAACACTAACTTTACATTGGGGGCGTAAAGTTAGTGTTGGGCCTGTGCTATAATAAAAATGACATAAAGTAAAGAATAATTCTATGAGTCGAAATAAGAGTTTGGCAGTGGTGGGAATGTTTTTGTTGGTTGCCATGGTTTTTACTAATATTTTTTGGCGGATGTTTATGCATGGCAGCGATGATTCTTTTGACAAAATAAAACAAGATGCGGCAGTTAATTTGGCAAAAAAAGAAACTACTTTTGCTTCTTCGCCAGCTTCGGCTACTCCGAGTACATCGGGAGATACTGCTAAAGTTGCGGGTAGCGAAGCGAGTCCGTCTGCAGATGCGCAAAATCCGCCCCCAACGGATACGCAAAAAACTTCCGATAGCGCGGAAAAACCGACTGATGAAACGGCGGACTGGAAAACATATCGGGATGATAAGAATAAATTTGAATTTAAATACCCTACTGACGGGCAAGTAGTCCCAGCTGTCGACCTGCTTCGTGTTTCTCAAAACGGCAAAACTTGGAAATTGAGAGCTTATGATAATAAAAACAAGCTGGATTTGCAGGCCTGGTATGGCAGTGAATTTTCGGAAAAAGAAAGAAAAAACTGCACGCTTTCTGATTCAACTTTGAAGGTGGGCAGCTATGATGCCAAGTATGTCAACCCTAACTCCGGAGAAACGGCATGCGATAAATCCGGCTATTTTTCAATCAGTTCCGGCAAGGAAAAGATTGTTCGGATAGAAGCGGGCGATGAAACGGTAGACAACATCAATAAAATTTTAAAAACTTTTAAGTTTGATAATTAGGAAAAGTTTGGCGTGATTTCTATTTCAAAATTTTCTTAATTTCTTCCAAGCTTTGGGCGCGGACGAGTTTTTGCCGCAGCTCGGCGGCGCCGGGGAAACCTTTGATATACCAGGCTAAGTGTTTTCGCATTTCAAATTTTCCCATCCCATTTTTGTCGGCATAGATCAGTTTTGCATGGGCAAGCATAATCGTTTTAATTTTTTTGAAAGTGTAATCTTTATATTTTCCAGTTGAAGATAGTTCTTTAATCTGTTTGAAAAGATAGGGTTTGCCCCAGGCGCCGCGAGCGATTCCTAGTCCATCGAGGTTGGGATATTTTTGCAAAATATCGACGGCTTTTTGGGCGGCTTCGATGCCGCCATTCCCTAAGACGATTTTTTCGGGAATGATTTTTTTAATCCGAGAAATTATTTCCCAATTAACGTCGCCGGAAAACCCGCCTTCATAGGTGCGGCCATGCACCATCACTGCCAAGTAGGGGAGATCTTTGGTTTTTTCGATAAAATCCAGTGCGTTGAACTTTTTGAGTCCGGCGCGGATTTTGATGGAAACCGGCAAATTTGTATTTTCACAAACGGCTGAAATGATTTCGCGGGCCAGTTCAATTTGCGGCATCAGCGCACAACCTGATCCGTGAGCGAAAACTTTTTTAGCCGGACAGCCGAAATTAATGTCGATCCCGTCCGGTTTTATTTTTTGGGAAATAATTTTTGTGGCCACGACAAAATGCTCCGGAATATTTCCAAACAGTTGGACGACATAGGGCCTTTCTTTTTTTTTAAATCTGACTAATTCCAGAGTTTTTTGCGGTTTATAAAACAGCGCGCTGACAGACGCCATTTCTGAATAGGTGACATCAGCGCCATATTGTCGACAGATTTGTCGAAAAGCACTGTCGGTGATGCCGGCCATTGGCGCAAGAGCTAAAATCGGTTTTTCAATTTTTTGCCAGAAGTTTTCGGGCATCAATTCGAAACTTTAATGCCATCTTCAGTTTCTTCGACTTTAAAACCTAAAGCTGCGATATCTTCTTCAAGTTTTTTAACCTTTTCTTGGGCTTCTACTCCTTCCTCGATTTCTTCATCGTTGCCGCAATGTTGTGGGCACCGTGAGCAGTCGCAAAAATCCGACATATTATTGTTTTTTGATTAAATAATTATTATCTTTTAAATCTTCTATAATGTAGCCTAGTTTTTCAATTTCTTCGCGTAAATCATCAGAGAGTTGAAAATCTTTTTCTTCTTTGGCTTTTTTTCTTCGGTTGGCGAGAACGATCACATTTTCTGGAATTTCTTTTTGAGCGGCGATGATTAGGCCAAAAACTTTATTTGCTTTATTCCAAAAAGCTAAAATATTTTTAGCAGTCAATGTCGAAAGCTTTTCTTCGCCGATCAGTTTGTTTGTTTCTGTAATCAATTCATAGATCACGCTGAGCGCCAAGGGGGTGTTGAGGTCATCATTCATCGCGTCTTCAAAACGGGTTTTGTAGATGTGGCTAAAATCAATTTCGGTTTTTTCTTTCGGCGCATCTTTTGCCAGATTTTCTAAATTATCAACCCACTGAGAAATTTTTTGCAAATTAGACTTGGCTTGCTCCATTGATTCCCATGTGAAATTCATTTGGCTTCTGTAGTGAGAAGAGAGAATGAGGAGGCGAAGAGTTGCCGGCGCATAGCCTTTTTCCAAAATGTCATCGAGTTTGTAGAAATTGCCTTTGGATTTGGACATCTTTATCCCGTCTACCAATAGAAGGCGAGTGTGCAGCCAATAATTAACGAATTTTTTACCGGAAAAACATTCACTCTGAGCGATTTCTGCTTCATGATGAGGAAAGATATTATCTTCGCCGCCGGTGTGAATGTCAAAAGTGTCGCCCAGATATTCCGAACTCATCGCTGAGCATTCGATGTGCCAACCGGGATAACCGACCGACCAGGGGGAGTCAAATTTCATCAGGTGTTCTTTGGGCGCGCGGAGCCACAAGGCAAAATCCCAAGGATCTTCTTTGTCAGGATGCTCTTCCAGGCGCGCACCGACTTTGAGGTTTTCGAGGGTATTGCCGGAAAGTTTTCCATAGGCAGGGAATTTTTTGATGCTAAAAAAAACATTACCGTTTTTTTCATAGGCGAAACCTTTTTCCAGGAGAGCGGAAATCATTTTGATCATTTGAGGAATATGAGTAGTGGCGCGGGGAAAAAAATGAGCAGGCAAGATGTTGATCTTTTTTTCAATTTCGTGAAAATAGTCTTCATAGAATTTGGCAATTTCGACAGGAGATTTTTTTTCTGCCAGGGCTTTTTTTTCCAGCTTATCATCTCCGGAATCACCCTGAGCCACATCGTCTTCAGTCAGGTGTCCCACATCAGTGATGTTTTTGATGTGGCGCACTTCGTAGCCGAGATAGAGCAGATAGCGGCGCAAGGTGTCGGCGGTCATATAGGATTTGATATTTCCAATGTGAAGGTAGTCATAGACTGTCGGTCCGCAAGTATAAAAACCCACTTTTCCTTTGTGGATTGGCTTGAATTCTTCTTTTGATTTGGATAGGGTGTTATAGAGTTTTAGCATAGTGATAGATTTATGGGACTATAGCCACTTGCGCAGTTTGAAAATGGCGAAAGTGAAAAAGGCGATAACGAGCATGATGGAAACATGAATCCAAAAAGCGGCCGAGTTGGTGTGAAAAGGAATGTTGACGCTCATGGACATAATGTTGGAATAGACGGTCAGTGGCAAAAGAATGGCGGAAAAAATTGTGAGCACTTTCATGGTCATATCGAGTTGATTGGAAAGGAGAGAATTGTTGGTGCTTTCCAGCGACTCAATCGTTTCCTTGGCGCTTTCGAGCATATTCCAAATGCGGATGTTGGTGCCGATGAGATCTTGGAAATAGGGCTTGAGTTCTTTTTCGATATAGCGGTGGTTTTCTTTTGTAAGTGATTCAAAAACAGTGCGCTGCGGCTTCATCGTTCGGCGAAAATTGAGAATGTCTCTTTTGACCAAAGAAATTTCATAGACCATTTCTTTTTCATGGCCGGCAAAAATTTCTTTTTCCACATAGTCCAGTTTTTGGGAGATGTGGTCTAAGCGAGGGAAACATGATTCCAAGAGCATTTCCAAGATATAGCGCAAAAGCGCTCCCGGGCTTTGCCGCATATACAACTCGCGCTTCTTTTTGTTTTTTTTCACTTCATTAAAAAATTCAGTGAGTTGATAGATTTCCACGTCGTGTGAAGTGATGAGGGTGTTTTCACAAATTACGATGTCCAACTCTCCCGGGTAGGTGGTTTTATTTTCGCTGTCATAGAGGGGAATGTGAATGGCCAGATAGACGCAGTTGTCATATTCCGCGGCTTTGGGGCGGAGAGTCGGAGTGGAAAACTCTTCCACGACCAGAGGATGCAGATTGAATCTTTTTTGAATTTTCAAAACATCGTCAGCATCAGGCTCTTGAAAATCAATCCAGCTAAATTTTTCAGCTTTTATTTCTTGCATAGGAGTGCATGAA
The DNA here is from genome assembly GCA_043725085.1 of bacterium. Lineage (GTDB taxonomy): Bacteria > Patescibacteriota > Minisyncoccia > Moranbacterales > UBA2206 > UBA9630. The sequence continues at coordinate 1,986 of JAYSLY010000003.1, read as the reverse complement.
ATTTAAAATTTAAAATTATAAATTTAAAATCAAATCTAAATTATTTTTTTATTAATCATTTAACCATCTGATCTTGATTTCAAATTGCGTAAAGCAACGTTGTTGCCACGCAACTTTACGTTGTAACTTTAGAATTGAAAATTCATTACGCTTAAGCGCAATTCAATTATATCAATAAAAAAGCTATTGTACAATTATTTTAAAATGTGGTAAACTGAATATAATCTTTGGCGAACTAATTTATTAAAATTATGAGTTACGCATTTCATCTCATACAGCCGTATTTTCCAAAAAAATACGGCTGACTCGAGCAAACGCGTAAGTCATAAAAATTTTATTATTACTGTCGGTTTCGCGAATGTAGGCGAAAGGTAATAAACAAAAATATGAAACAAAAAATATCAACAAGTCTCTTATTCCTTTTTCTGCTTTTCGCATTTTTTTTCGTCGGTGTGGCGATTTCCAAGGCGGAAACTTGTGAATGTACCAACGGACCCTTTAGTGGAGGCAGTGCTTGTGTCGGAGGTTATTGCGATGGCTGTCATTGCAACTATTCTAATTGTACGCCTAGTTGCGCCTGCTCTTCAACGACTCCTATTGATTCTACTTGTTCCAATAATTGCGGAGGAGTTTGTCAGGGAACAAAAACTGGCGCAGGAAGTACTGTTAAGGACCTTCCATCATTGCCGGCTTCCAGCTATAAATCTCTTTGGCAATTTCAGATGACCGAAGAAGACGGAGACAAGCGCCCGCCAGTTTTAGGTTACAAAAATTTTAATTCTCCCGATGCAAGCTGGAATCATTCCGGTACTTCCGGAGACATAACACTTGCGGCGGAGCAACTCTATAATTGTGATAATTATAATTTTATCCAATTTCAAAACGTTACCAGCTGTCAATATTCTGGTCAAGATATGCGTAGTTTCAGAGTCTATTTAGCTCCCGGCAGTGGTGGCAGTCTGTCGATATCCACCTCGCAAGGATACGGCGGAAGTATTTTTATAGTGCGTTTCAATGAACCACCCCAAGAAAGCTATAGCAAAGCTGAACTTCTTCAAAATCCCAGCGCTTATATTCATAGCGGAGGAGGAGCTAGTATTGGAGATGTGACAGGCAAAGATTACGTTCGATTTGTGGGGGATGGCTTGCAGGAAGTTTTTGTCGGTGGTCCGCCTGAAAATTCTTCTGGTGGTTGGCTGTATGTTCGGGTTGTTCCAAATAATGCCAATATGCAATTGATACAATATACCGCTTATGCCGACAATGCTAAATACAAGATCTGGTACGACAATATGACCACCACCAACCAATGGCTCCCTAATGGTGACCCGCCGGAATCAACCGTCAACCCCAACAATCTCCCCACCGGTCCCGACTGTGCCCAAAAAGTTTGCACCGGAAACTCCTGCTGGAACGGCACAAATTATGTCGCAGGCGTCAAAACCGCCAATTGCTCCACCGGAACAACCGGCGCCAATCCAGCTTCTGTCATCCCAAGCATCGAATGGACCAAAGAACATCCGGCCAAAGAAATTGCCTATCTTAACTGGAACTCCACCGATGCGAACAAACTGGAAGTCCAATGCACCGGACCAACTATTATTCCCAGATTCAATATTCAATTAAACTCAGCGCTTTGGCAAGCCGATGCCGCTAAAAACGGAGAGTATATTAAGCCAACCCCCACCACCCCAGACGGTTATCCCGGTTGGTTCCATGTCGGCACAACCGGCACTGAAATCTGCACCCTCTATCCCACCAACAAATCCGACAATCTCCCCGGCACCCCCTTCTCTACCAGCATAACGGTTACCGGCACCCCAACTTGCGGCAATAACGTCGTCGAAGGCCAAGAGGAGTGTGACTACAAACCCTCCACCGGACTAATCAACTATGTCCCATGTCCAACAGGCAAAACTTGTCAGAATTGCAAATGTGTCACCGATACCGGCAACACCTGCAAACCGGATGACCCGGACTGTGCTG
>JAYSLY010000002.1:0-2257 GCA_043725085.1 bacterium | reverse complement strand
GGAAAATTTTGAAAAAATAATCAGCTATTCTCTGAAAAAAGGCATTAAGTGTCTGTCTATTTGGGGTTCATCTGTGGATAATTTGACCAAAAGACCGATAGAAGAAAAAAAAGCCTTATTGAATATTTACAAAAAATATTTTACGAGAATGCTGGAAGGCACAGAGATTCATGAGAATGAGGTGCGGGTGAATTTTATCGGACGCTGGGAAGAGCAATTTCCTGATTCACTAAAGCAGATAATCTACGCTGTGATTGAAAAAACCAGGCATTATCAAAAACGCATTCTGAATTTTATGTTGGCGTATAGCGGAACGGATGATATGCTCTATGCGATTGAAAAAATTAATGCCAAGTGCGGAAAGGGTGTGAAAGTGACGACAGAGATGATCAAGGAAAATTTGATGACGGCCAAGCTCCCGGCGGTGGACTATATGATCAGAACCGGAGGTGAACCCCACAATAGCGCCGGGTTTATGATGTGGGACGTGGCTGACGCGCAACTATATTTCTCTGCGGAAAAATTTCCTGATTTTAATGAAGAAAAATACGCGGAAGCGCTGGAGGAATATGCTAAAAGACAAAGACGGTTTGGAGGGTAGACAAATTTCTAATTTCTAATTTCTAAACAATTTCCAATGTTCCAATGACTAAATTTTTCAAACAAATGCAATTGTGAAATTGTTGCATTAAAAATTGTTTGAAAATTAAAAATTGAAAATTGAAAATTACAAATCAATGGAACTAGTTTTGACTGATCAAAATTTCGAAGAAGAGGTGCTAAAAAGTGATGAAGTCGTGTTGGTGGATTTTTGGGCGCCTTGGTGCGGGCCGTGTCTGGCGATGGGACCAATTATTGAGGAATTGGCAAAGGAATTTTCCGGTACGGCAAAAGTGGGAAAAATTAACGTGGATGAAAATTCCAAGACAGCACAAAATTTTGCCATCATGTCGATTCCCGCACTCAAGATTTTCAAAGGCGGAAAGGTAGTGCAAGAGTTTGTCGGAATGCAGGCAAAAGAGACTTTGAAGGATGCGTTGGAGAAAGCGTAAAACAAGAAACAAGAAGCAAGAAACAAAGCTTATTGTCTATGAACACGAGCTTGGACAACTAAACTTAAGATTCAACAGAAAATTATGCAAGAAACATACGACCTAATTATCATCGGTGCGGGACCGGCGGGACTCACAGCTTCGATTTATGCTTCGCGGTATAAGTTGAATCATCTGCTTTTGGGTGCGACGATCGGTGGGCAAATTAATGAAATTCGGCAGTTGGAAAATTGGCCGGGCGATATTTCCGTTTCCGGGTATGATTTGCTTTCTCGTTTTGTGGAACATGCCAAAAGTCTTAGCGTGACGGCGCAAAATGAATCCGTTGTATCGGTGAAAAAAAACGCAGACAATCTATTTGAAGTCGAGACGGGAAAAAACATGCACAAGACGCGCGCGGTTATTATGGCGATGGGCAGTGAATATCGCAAAATGAATGTGCCGGGCGAAAAAGAATTGACCGGCAAGGGTGTTTCCTATTGCGCGACGTGTGATGCGATGTTTTTTCGCGAGAAAGTAATTTGTGTTGTTGGCGGAGGTAATGCCGCCGTCACTTCGGCGCTTGGGCTTACTGACTTTGCGTCCAAGGTCTATTTGATTTATCGCGGAGATCGTTTGCCAGCCGAGCCTGTCTGGCTTGACAAAGTGGCGATAAATCCAAAAATCGAAGTGATTAGGAATACTAATATTATTGAAATCAGAGGTGAGCAAAAAGTGGAGAGGGTGATTTTGGACAAGGCCTATGATGACAAAACATATCTTGAATTGGATGGAGTGTTTGTGGAAATCGGTTCTGAGCCGGGAGTGGAACTAGCAAGAACATTGGGAGTGGAAATTGATGAACAGGGCTACATTAAAGTCAATGCGGACATGAGCACAAATGTGCCTGGCGTGTTTGCCGCGGGAGATATTACTACCGGATCGAATAAATTTCGTCAAATTTTGACCGCTGCGGCAGAAGGCGCAATTTCCGCCAATGGGGCGTATAAGATGCTCAAGTTAAAATAGTTTTGATCATAAAAACACGAAAGACGTTCTGCTAAGAGCGTCTTTTTTTGACACTTGGATTTTAGAATTATGTCTATATCCCCCCTCTATGGATAACTTGATGAATTCAAGATATTATTGCACCACTAGAGTCAGTTTTTCAAAAATTTCATTCGGTGTCAAGTAATTGTTTTTCTTTCTCGGGCGATTATTCAATT
>JAYSLY010000001.1:0-10199 GCA_043725085.1 bacterium | reverse complement strand
CTCTACGATCAATTCTGGTAAGTTGACTTCTAAAATGTCCGCATTTATAATCTCTACCTTGTCATTCCCGCGAAAGCGGGAATCTAGTCTCAGAGCTAGGTTTTTATCAAGTTCTATGGCAATCACCTTCCCGGCTACACGCGCCAATGCTTCTGTTAGCACTCCCTCTCCCGGCCCAACCTCAATCACAAAATCATCCATGTTTAGATTAGCGGATTTTATTATTCTAGCTAAGACATCTTTGTCTCTCAAAAAATTTTGACCTAATTTTGTTGGCATAAAGTAAACTTAAATCGGATTTAATTTAGCACTTCTTCCACTTTCACCCCAATCACTCCTGCGCCCAAAGAAGCGATTTTTTGGAAAGCGACTTTGTCGAGATCGATGACACGGCCTTTGCCTTGGGGCCCGTAATCATTTATTTGTACCATAACGGACTTGCCGTTGGCAAGGTTAGTCACTCGAGCGTAGCTGCCGCGTGCTATGGTTGTACTAGCAGCAAAAAGACCTCCTTGATAGGAATACCATGTTCCCTGGCCTTTTTGCGCATTTCCCACCTTAACATAGGTACCCTGGGTTTCAATTTCTGTCACGGGCTCTTTTGTGATATTTTTTTCCAGTGCGACGCGAGAAATTTCTTTGCCATCTTTGTAGGTAATTTTATATTTCACTTCACGAATGCCATTTTCTCCTTCAACCTCGGTTTTTTTCTCTCGCCAACCAAGCTTGCTGTCGAGTTTGGTTGTGACTTTATAGGGAATGTCTTCGGGGATTATTTTCTCTTCTACATTAATGCGGGTTACTGTGATTTCCAGATTATTTTCCAAAAGACCGTTGATACTTGGCGTGGTTTTGTCCAGGCGTCCAAGCGTGACGCCATTTTCCTTTAGGGCGAGTGTGATGTCATTTGCCAGCGTGTAGTTTTCAATCTTTTTTCCATCCGCAAGGATCCTTATCTTTGCCGCCCGGCGAATGGCGATGCTTTCTCCTGGCCAAAGGGTGTTTGATCGATCTGGTAGAACCTCATCGTGCTCGCCAAGGTTGATTTTTTGCTCCAAGAGAAAGTTATCCACAGTCTGCGCACTCGAGATTATCCCTATTCTAAGCCCCGCATCAGAAAGTGTGACTAATTTTGGCTGGGAATCAAAAAGTAATTCTCTTTTTTTGGGAGCGAAAAAGAGTTTCCATGAGATGAAGATTATGGAGGCTAGGAGCAGGAGCTTAAATAAAGTTTTTAGAGGTTTTTGGGGCATTAAATTTAAAATTTGAAATTTGAAATTTTAATTCAAATCTAAATGATAAATTTTAAAATTATTAAATTTGTTTATTTAAAAATTCATTTTAAATTGAAAATTTTACGGCTATTCACTCTTAAACCGATATTGAATCGCTTCGGCAATGTGGTTTGGTTTGATGTTTTCCTCTTCTTCGAGGTCGGCGATGGTTCTGGCGACTTTAATAATGCGAAAATAGGCACGGGCGCTGAGATAGAAGCGAGAAAGGGCGTTTTTCATCAGTTCTGCGCTTGGCGCGTCAAGTTCGCAATATTTCTTGATTTGCTCACTTTCCATTTCACTGTTTGATACGATTTTGGAATCCGAAAAGCGCTTTTTTTGAATTTCTCGAGCTTTTTCGACGCGCGCGCGGATGTCACTAGACCCTTCTTGTTGGCTATTCTCTGAAAGTTTTTCAAATTTGAGGCGTGGTACTTCAATGTGCAAATCAATGCGATCAAGAATTGGCCCGGAAATCTTAGATTGGTAGCGAATGATGTGCCCCGGGCTGCAAGAACAAACCTTTTCCGGATCAGTGGCATTGCCGCATGGACAAGGATTCATGGCAGCCACAAGTGTGAAGCGAGCAGGAAATTCCAATGTGCCTTGAGCGCGAGAGATTGTGATGGTGCCATTTTCCAAAGGCTGGCGCAGATTTTCAAGGACAGAGCGTGAAAATTCAGAAAACTCGTCTAAAAATAATATTCCGCGATGCGCGAGACTAATTTCGCCCGGACGAGGAAAGGCGCCTCCTCCGACAAGAGATGCTGCGCTAGCTGAGTGGTGAGGTGAGCGGAACTGTCTTTTTGTGATCAGACTATTTTCTTTGGGCAGGTAGCCGGCGACAGAAAAGATTTTAGTCACTTCTAGTGCCTCTCTTACGGTGAGACGTGGCAAAATTGAAGTCATTGTTTTGGCTAGGAGTGTTTTTCCTGATCCCGGCGGTCCATTGAGAATAATATTGTGCGCCCCGGCTGAAGCAATTTCCAGTGCTCTTTTGGCATGTTCTTGGCCGCGGATATTTTTCATATCATAAAGATGATGATCTTCTTCAAAAAGTTTTTCCAGATTGGTTTTTGGGAAAAAACTAAGCGTTGCCACGTTTTCCAGGTGACTAAGTAGTTCTTTGAGTGTGGAAACGGCAACAATATTGATGTCGGAAATTATCGAGGCTTCTTTGGCGTTTTCCAAGGGGACAAAAAGTGTGCCGATGCCTTTTTCTTTGGCAAGTAGCGCTACAAGCAAAACACCCTTCACGGGCCTAATTCTGCCATCTAATGATAATTCGCCGATAAAAAGCTTATCTGTGTGGTCAAAAGTAATTTGCTTGGTAGCTAGGAGAAACCCAAGTGCGATTGGCAGGTCATAGAGTGGTCCGACCTTTGGCAAATCAGCCGGAGCGAGGTTTACTGTAATTCGACCACAACGGTGCGGAGCAATAAGGCCATTGTTTTTTATGGCTGAGCTGACGCGATCTTGTGATTCCTTGATGGCAGTATCAGGGAGTCCGACAATATTAAAATGATGCATACCGGCAGAAAGCGTGTCGACTTCCACTTCAACTAACGCGCTTTTAAGGCCAACAACAGCTGCAGAAAAAACTTTTGAGGACATAAATTTATTCCTTAAATTTTATAATCAAAAGAAAAACTCCCAAGCAGATAAAAATATCCGCCAGATTAAAAACCGGCCAGAATTTAAGATCAATAAAATCAATCACGCAGCCATAGTGTAGTCTATCAAAAAGATTAGAGAGTGCGCCAGATAGGAGTAGTATTATGGGAAAATTTGAAATTTGAAATTTGAAATTTGAATTGAATTTAAAATTTTTAATTTTTGAATTTGAAAATTGATTTGAAATTTGAAATTTCAAATTTATAATTAATAGCCCTAAAAAGCAAACAAGGCTGATGACAAGCATTAAAATTAACCAAATAGGCAAGCTTATTCCGAACGCAACGCCCTTATTGCAAATATAAAATCCGCCAGATGAGCGGATAATATATTTGGTCAACTGGTCTGCAAAAATAAATAGTATAAATAAAACAGTTAAGAAAAAAGTACGCTTGTGTTTCATTCAGATATTTGTCCGTCTGCAAAGCTATTGCGGAGCATTGCGGGCAGGTATAATTCGCAGAGAATCAACATTTAATGCAGGTTTTAGCGCTTGGATTAGCCCTGAGTCTCTCGATGTCAATTTCTTTTTTGCAGTTTTCGCAAAAGCCGTAGGTATTTTTTTCTATGCGTTCCAGTGCGCCAATGACGTCTTGCAACTTTTTTTCCAAAGTAGCTTCCACCGGCAAATTATCGGTGTACTCCTCAACTTCGGTAGTGTTATCTTCACGGTCAGTTCCAATTTCACCAAAAGTTGTTTCATAATCACCCTTCTCTTTGTCTACCGGTCTTGCTATGCGAGCTAAATTTTCCTCTAAATCAGCTTTTTCTTTTAATAAAAGAGCTTTGAGCTCGTTTTGTACGTTCTTTTCCATTTCGTTAGATTAATTGGTTATTTTCCTTACTGTTCTATTTTAGCAAAAACGCAGGAAGTTGTCTATGTTTTAATTTGATCAAGAATTGAGAAAAATTGGAGCTCAACTCCGTAGCTACAGAGTTGAGCTCCGATTTGGGAGTTTACCTAGATTGATTTGATATGTTTAATCTTCGCCCTCCTTGTGATTTCATTGATCCAGACGGCGATGACATCAAAACGGTAGGCATATTCCAGGAGATTATTTTTTTTGAGATAGAAGTAGGCGATTTTGTTTAGTCTTTGTAGTTTGTGATGGTTGACGTTTTCTTCGGGATTAGTGAATTGAAATTTCTGCATTTCGCGCGCCTTGACTTCGACGAACACAAACTCATCTTTTTTTGTGTCCCTGGCGATAATATCAATTTCTCCTAAGCGGCGACCGCTAGGATTGGCATAATTCATGGTGATAATTTTATAGCCTTTATTTTTGAGATAATTGGCGGAAATTGTTTCACCAAGATTGCCGAATGATTTTTTGGCTGTGGTTGACATGCTTTTATTATAGCAAGCAATTCTTAGGAAAACAAAAAACACCCTTTCTTTGGTGCTTTAACAATGAATAATATTCTGTCCTGGTGGCCTGCCCGCATTGCTACGCAAAGTGTTGCAGGCGGGTATGGAAACCAGGGCGTTCAACGCCCAATAAATAATAAATTTGGCTGGAACGCCCCAGTGTTTGTCATGTATTAACATGTAACACGGAGACATTTTCGTCGGGTGAGTGACAATTATGTTATAGTGTGCATGTATTTTATATACATAACGCAAGTTTATCCCCGTTCTAACTTTTCGGGAATTTTGTTTTACCATTCTCTGGCAATTTTGCCTTTGAATTTAAGGTACAGTGCTAGACTTTGCTAGCGTTATTTTTTATTTGTTTTTATTTTTAAATAAAAAATGTTTGTTTTTGTTTTAGGGTCTCTGATGTTAGAGATCAGAGCGGCTTTGACGCGTTGGTCAAAACACTTGAACAGTAAAACAGTTTTCAATCGCAGATAGGGGGAAATTGCGATTGAAAACTGTTTTACCGTTCTTATTTGCAAGTTTTTAATGTTCAATATGTTTATTATAGCAGGAAAAATCGGTCTGGTCAATGTTAAAATTGATTTGGCTTGGATGGCGGGTTACTTGATTGAAAAAATATCCAGAAAATGTGTTTTATTTTGTGTTTAATTTTCGGTTTTAAAAGTAATTTACTTTTTTAGTCCCTAATTAAGCCAGTATTTTTTATTGAGCGGGATTAATTGGTGACTTTTCTGGTGTGATTGGCATGACGGGCGTTTCTGCCGGTGGCGGAGTTGTTGTTTCATTTTTAATTCCACCTCGTTTGTCGATAATTGATCTAAGCGTCAGTTTTGTTGTTCCGATGAGCAGTTTATTTTTATAGACAGTATAGTCGACCGAAAGCATATCCGGTGAGATAATATTTTGGAAACGGATTTTTGCGTCGAGATAGCTACTGGTGGCAAATAGTTTTTCAGTCTTGTATGCTGAAGTGAAAAAGAGCGGGCTGATCTCATTGGCTAATGTTTTCTCTTCCGAAAGAATGGCTTTCCCGAGATTGACATCATTTTTTGATTCAATTTCCAAGCCTATTCTTGGACCGGTGGTGTCATTGTAGATAAATAGACTAAAGTTGTCTCCCAGAGAGCTTGATATTGAAGGCGAGAGTTTGATTCCCAAGAGCCCGGCAAAACCGCTAAAGGTAAGCGGTTTATTTTGAATATCGGTTATAATGAATTCAATAGGTATGATATAGCCTTCTTGTGAAACTTGGGTCATCGTAGCCTTGACTTTTTCTGCGGTTAGTTTGCCATCTTCGATGCGTAGGTAATTGGGGTTTATTTCTGAAAAAGAGTGCACCGGTTCCGTTAGAGGTGTTTCCTTTGGCGTTTCAATGGGAGTTTCCACTGTCGGTTCGACAGTAATGGGCTGCTTTTGCAACTCAGATCTGTTTTTTAGATAGGAATATCCAAGCCATCCCAGGGCTGCTATGAGAATAAGAGAGATGAGAGAAAATGATAACATGCGCAAATTGGCTTTTGGCGCAGGTTGATTTTTTGGCAGTGGCAGAGGAGCTTCTTGACCTGGCATTTTGGGTGTCATGGCGGGCATTGTTTTATTTTCTACTTTAGCAAAAACAAATTCTTTTTCCTTGTTTTCCCCAGACGTTCTATCTAGGTTAATTTCTTTGGTCATTTCAGGCTTTCTTGATTCGGTTTCTTTTTTGAGAGTTGTTGTGTTCCACATATTTTCATTGCCCGAAAGGAAGGGGCTGCTTTTTTGTTTTTGCGATAGATTTGGTTGAGTTGGTCTTGCGGCTTCTGGTTTATATAGCATCGTGCTAGCGGTGGAGTTTGGATTTTCCAGATCTTCTCGCATCGTGTGAATCGGCATGTCATCAATATTGAAATCTTTTTGCTGGCTTAAGCTTAAGGTGTTATCGTTTTTATTTTCTTCTTGTTGTTTTTGAGAGATTTTATTTGTGAGACCAAACATTTTTTTGTTTTAATTTAAATTAAAAAAATAGAAGTAGACAAATGTCTACTTCTATTATATAGCACAATTTAAATTTTGACTAATTTTATTCCACTTGCTTGGCAGCTTTAGCTGAAAGGTTGATGCGACCTTGTGAGTCAATCTCTTTCACTTTGACCGGAACGATGTCGCCAACGCTCAAAACGTCTTCCACTTTTTCAATGCGGCGATCGGCGATTTCGGAAATGTGAATTAATCCTTCTTGACCGGGAAGAATTTCGGCAAAAGCGCCAAAGGCCATGATGCGGGTCACTTTGGCATTGAATAATTCTCCCGCTTTCACTTCGTGGGTGAGATTGTCAATCCATTGTTTGGCTTTTGCAGCGGAAACTTGGTCAGGCGAAGTGATGAAAATCATGCCAGAGTCTTCAATGTCAATTTGCACACCGGTTTGATCAATGATTTCGTTGATAATTTTTCCACCTGTGCCAATGACATTTCTAATTTTTTCAGGATTGATTTGCATGGTGATGATACGTGGCGCATATTGTGACATTTCAGCGCGTGGCGTGGAAATTGTGTCGGTGATTTTTTTCAAAATTTCCAAGCGATTTTGGTGGGATTGCGTGAGAACGGCTGAAAGCATTTCGAGCGTGACGCCATCAACTTTCACGTCCATTTGCATTGCTGTGATGCCTTTTTCGGTGCCGGCGACCTTGAAATCCATATCGCCATAGTGATCTTCCAGGCCTTGAATGTCAGTCAGGATTTTGAATTTGTCGTCTTTTCCCACAATAATACCCATGGCAATTCCGGAAACGGGGCGTTTGATTGGCACACCGGCGTCCATGAGAGACAGGGTTGAACCGCAAGTGGAAGCCATCGAAGATGAACCGTTGGACGAGAGGATTTCAGAAACCAAGAGAATTGTGTAGGGAAAGTCTTCTTTAGCAGGCAAAACTGGCACAAGCGCTTTTTCAGCGAGAGCGCCATGTCCCACTTCACGTCTTCCCGGTCCTCTCATTGGACGTACCTCACCAACTGAGTATGGCGGAAAATTGTAGTGATGAATATAGCGTTTTTTCATATCCACTTCCATCGTGTCGATGATTTGTTGATCGCCAGGTGAGCCAAGCGTAGTGACGGTGAGCGCTTGCGTTTCTCCGCGAGTGAAAAGTCCGGTGCCATGCGTTCTGGGCAAAATGCCGGTGCGGCATTCAATGTGACGAATTTCATCCAGTTTTCGAGAATCCGGTCGCAATTCTTTCTCCAAAATATTTTTATGCACGATTTCGTCAGATACTTCTTCAAACACGATTTCGGCTACTTCTTTCAGCTTGTCCACTTCTTCGGGGAATGTTGCTTTGATATATTCTTTGACCTTGTCTTGGATCGCGCTAAGCTTATCCTCAATCACTTTCTTGTCTTTGTCATAAAGCGCTTCAGCGAGATTTTGGGAAAGTAGGATTTCTTTGACTTTAGCCTCAAATTCAGGTGTTCCAGAAACTAGTGTTGGTTCACTTTTCGCTTTTCCCACTTCTTTTTGAATTTCCAAAATGAAAGTCACGATTTTTTTGATTGCTTCTTGGCCGAAAGTGAAAGCGCGGAGCATTTCTTCTTCGGAAATTTCCATTGCACCGCTTTCGATCATATTGATTTTGTCGAGACTGCCGGAAATCAAAAGATCCAGCTCGCCCTCTTTCAGATCTCCATTAGTGACAGGGTTTAACACAAATTCTCCGTCAGCCTTTCCGACACGCACTGCTGCCACAGGCCCATTCCAAGGAATGTTAGAAATTGCCAAGGCGGTGGACGCAGCAATAATTGCAATTACATCCGGGTCATTTTCTCCGTCATAGGAAAGCACGGTCGCAATCACTTGCACATCATTGCGCATTCTGTGATTAAAAAGCGGGCGGATGGTGCGATCAACTGCGCGTCCAGAAAGGACGGCATCATCTGATGGGCGACCTTCGCGCTTGATGAAACGCGAACCTTTGATTTTTCCGGCTGCATAATAGCGCTCTTCAAAATCCACCATGAGGGGAAAATATCCGCTGATACGTGAAGCACCTTTGCTCATTACAGCTGTGGCTAAAACAACTGTATCACCATAGCGCACTGTGACGGCGCCATTAGCTTGTCCGGCCAAAAGGCCGGTTTCGATTTCCAGGATTCGTCCTCCAATTTGGAGAGACCATTTCTTTTGATCCATTCTTCTTGTTGAAGTCTCAATTAGCCTGATTTAGGCCAAAAAGCAAGTTGTATGACGATGATTTACGAATTAGGACTCGTAAGTGTTATAAGCCTTAATTCATAAATCCTCACACATTTTGCTTTAAAAAGGACTTCTATATAAATATTTAGTAGCTCAAGTCTAGCCTATTTTTGCAGTTTTGGCAAGCTTTTAGCGTTTTTTTGGCAAACAAAAAAATCTTCAATGAAGATTCTTTGCGTTTTTGGTTTTGTGCTAGAGAGAGACGCTGATAATTTTTATCCGCGGTCCTTGCGGTGTGTTGTCAATTTTAGAAAAAGCTAAATAGCCAGAAACGATTAAGTTGAGCGGGGAAATGATTATGAGAATTCCTAGCCATTGTGGTTTTCGCAGGGCTCTGCAAATTCCCATCCAAATAAGGATATAGGCAAGGATATTGGCAAAAGGAATAAGGAATAATATAATCCACCAAGTTGGTTTTTTGGCAATTTGAATTGCCAAGAGCATGTCAAAAATAGGAATCCATGCAAGCCAAGCATTTTTTAGCTTGATTTTTTGGGCAATTTTCATGAGGCAAATCGACATGTAGGTGTAATAGGCCAAAAAGAAAACAATGACGAGAGTGATTATTCTTGCTGTTATCGGTAGCATAGCTTCGCGAAATATTATTATATTAAGAACTTTTTCTTGTTTTCACTGAGATTGATAAAATCATCCAGCTCCTCAACGAGCTTGTTGCTGGTTGATTCCATAAATGCAATACCTTCCACGCGACAACCGGTGGTCGATTGGATGTATTTGACCAATGGAATATAGTCGCCATCTCCTGAAACCAAAACAATCGCATCGAGTGTCTTTGACATCTTGATAGCGTCCACGGCAATTCCCACATCCCAATCCCCCTTCTTTGCTCCGCCGGGGAAAATTTGCAAATCTTTGGTTTTAACTTCATAGCCAACTTTTTCCAAGGCGTCAAAGAATTTTTCTTCCTGACCCTCCAGAGTCTTAATGCCATAGGCAATGGCGCGGATCAATTTTCGGTCGCCCACAGCTTCTTTCAGGACTTGGCCAAAATTAACCTTTTTGCCATAAAGCACTTTAGCGCTGTAGTAGAGATTTTGAATGTCCACGAGGACACCAATGCGTTGTTCTTTGTATATGCTCATATTTTTTTTATTTATTAAACTAAAATGCAAGACTCACGTCTTGCATTAGTATAGCTTAATTAGTTTTTGAGGTCTAATTTTTTGATGAGAGTTTTGTATTCTTTCTCGTTGGTTTTCTTGAGATAGTCCAGGAGTCTTCTGCGTTTCGAGACCATCTTGAGCAAACCTCTTCGAGAATGAAAATCTTTTGGATTTTTCTTGAGGTGGCTGGTTAGTTTTTTGATTGTTTCAGTGAAAAGTGCGACTTGGTATTCTGGTGAACCGGTATCCTTGTCATGTCTTTTAACTTCACTTGTAACTTTCGCTTTTTGCTTTCCAGTAAGAGCCATAGCGTTTTTTAAGGCAAAACAGAAGTTGCGTTCAAAGCGTCAACTGATGTTTGCTAGTAATAATGATTATAAAATAACTCTATATCAAAACAGTCTAATTAGCAAGGGTTAGTCTACTCCAATACAAGAAGTGACTAAACGGAGTTCCCATTCCAATACAAAATAGGCCCGAAGGCCCATTTTGCAAGAAGGCAAGTCCTATTCATA